>NZ_JAIQWX010000001.1 GCF_020164475.1 Pseudomonas sp. REP124
AGCGGGCTTGCTCGCGAAGAGGCCAGAACTGCCACCATAAAACTCAGGGCTTGTACCCTAATTCAAAAGCCTAAATCTGAATCACATGTCTCATTTCGTACTAAGAGGAACGTTTACCTTTGCCCTAATGAACGGTACGCCTGAAGACAAATAGGGCTTGATGAATTCCGCTACGTTTACCTTTTGCTTTCGCTTACAGAAGACATTGAGACTCCAATTGGTTTTACAGTCCTCTCCCTCCAGAGTGATGCTGTATTTCAGGTCAACTACTTCTCGATTGGTCGCAATGGCAAGTTGCGTTAACTCTTCCCATTTAAAAGCATAGTGATGGTACTGCGTGTGCATTTCCTGATAGCTCTTGGAGTGAGCCATAGACAGATACATCAGCCCCATGCCGCCGGGGCCTACCAGAGCGCCGATCAGGAATACCGGATCAATGCTTGCCATGCCGATGCAGATAATCACGGTGATGCCTGTGAACCATTTCAAAAATGGCAGCACCCACTTGGGAAAGTCTTTCCATTTACAATACTCGACTCCAGACTGTGTAAACCGATAGGCAAAATTCACTCGCTGATGCGTCATCGATATCAAGGCAATGTTCACGACGACGAAATACAACAAAGTTAATGTTCCGCTGAAAACGGGATCTTCATCGATGCTTCTATATATCAGAACTGAACCTATTGTGATTGCGGCGAAACAGGACCAAAACATGAAATCGGCTACAAATGTATTGTAGTTGCGTGCTCGGATTGTCCATCCCAACAACTCCTGTTCGTCAGCGTACTTCCAGTGAAGTTGCGACGGCAGATCAAGTGCTTTATTCAAATTAAACATATCAGGGCTCGTCCATTAGCTCAGTTATGGATGATCAGTTCTGAAAAATGGGTCAGAATTATTTTTATACACACAAGTCACGTTAAAAATATATCTGAACCTTTTTTCTGCACTGGTCAGTTCAGCACGTCCACCTTTCCAATGACACAAGGCACGCTGGGTGGCAGGTTGGCTTTGATGAGCTCCACCACTTGCTCTTTTTTACGGCGTTTAAAGAAAACGTACTGACTTCCTGAAATCATATCGTTTGAGTTTTTTTCCGGAAATTTGAATTCCAGTTCAACCATGTCCCTATTTGTTGCAACCGTAATGCTCGTCAGCGTGGTCCAATTTATGAAGTAATGATGGTATTCAGTGTGCAAGCTTTGAAAGCCCTTAGAATTTGCCATGGATAGGTACATTAGCCCCATACCGCCAGGACCTATCAGCGCACCAATCAGAAATGCCGGGTCAATGGTTGCAAGGAAGATGAAAATAATCGCTGTGATGCCGGTAAACAATTTCAAAAATGGCAATACCCACTTAGGAGGGGCTTTCCACTCACAATATTCGACTCCGGACCGAGTGAAGCGATAGGCGAAGTTCACTCTCTGGTGAGTAATCGATATCAATGCAAACGTGACGATAGAAAAATACAGCATGGTAAGAACTGCACTGAAAAGTGGGTCATCATCCATGCTTCGATATATCAGTATTGACGCGATCATTATGACAATGAAGCAAACCCAGAACATCGAATTTGCCACAAAAGTATTGTAGTTTCGCGCCCGGATCGTCCACTCTAATAACTTTTGCTCATTAGAGTATTTCCAGCTTAGCCTTGATGGAAGATCCAGTACCTTGTTGAAATTTAACATTGTCATGTCCTTCAGTTTATTTGGTTAGGAATGGTCAGTTTTAAAAGCTGGGTACTTTGCTGTGTAAGCACGATGCCATCCTTTTCCTTTAATTCCCCGCTGAAGGCATTGTTGGCCCGATCCGCTTCACTTGAGGTCCACTCAAGCGCTATTCGAAATATGTACCCGCGACCATCAGCACGTTGAAGCACGCCGGGCGGATACTTCACCTCCAGTTCAAGGACCGGGCTGCTTTTGGAGAATTCGATCCACACCTGCCACAGACGATGCTGTTCTTTGCCGGTGTAGATGTAATCGGCGGGGTTGTCTTTGGTGCCGGGACTGTTGGGCAGCTTTCCGAGTAGTTTTGGGTCGACCCAGTAGCCATCCAGGAACCTGTTGTAGAACTTGTCCTTGGTGCTTTGCAGTTCGTCGGGGTAAAACAGATGTGTCTGGATCATCGCCGGTTGCAAGGTCACATCCTTGCCTACCAACGCATTCGGCACCTGGATCTGTAGCCAGAAACCGAGATTTCTTCTCGGCGTGCTGCCTCCGCCGGTGGACAAAGCCCTGCCGCCGACGCTGGGGCGTTGCAGGGTTTCCAAGAGAACTTGCATCTGCCTGAAGTGGCCTTCATCGCCCTGCCATTCCGGGATTGATCCGCGCCCCCAAATGCAGCGGTACAGCCACAGGCGAAGTCCCTCGCGCTTGTAGCGGTTGGCGGCCATGGTGATCGTCAAATAAGCAATGCCCAAGATCGCCAACATTATGATCACCGGGTTGGACATCACCCAGGCAAAACCGAACCAGTATCCAAGGCCTGCGCCAATAGTTTGAATGCCAGCAACCGTTGTCATAACAAGCACAGTGATTTGTTTTGCATTGAGTAGCTTTCGCTCCTCTTCACTTGTAGCGCTATCGATCTCACTGGACAACTGCCAAGCCTCAAGCCCACCCGCCACAGCCCCCAATGCAGCCCAAGTCACCGTGCGCCAGATCAACCCTTTAGAAACGCTTGCAAACTCATTTGCCAGCGCTGCTCTGGCACTTTTCCCGTCAATTGCTGCTGTTTTGGCCTCCGACAACCAACTCTTGTATGAAGCTTGAGCCACGCTTCGAGTTTTGTGCCTCAGTTCAGTTGTCATGTTCCCCGCCCGATTCCAAGCCGGCCCCACCCACAACGCCGCAATCGCATTCCCCGCATACGCCGCACTGGCACTCACATTGCGCCATTCATCCGCCGAGAACCTGCCGTCGTTCTTCGCCTGTTTCGCCGTGTGATGCAGGTTCCATGCGTTCAAACCCACCAGCAAGGCCGGCAAGGCATTACCCAGGTTCTGGTTCATCCAGGCTTTAGTGCTGCGCTGGTGTTCCTGAGTGCCGAATGTTTTCAGCTGCGCGATGACCTCGGATCGACCGAGGTCGAAGAGCCAGCGGTCGATTTGTGGCAGGTCGACATGCAGGCGCGTGTGGCCGGAGGTTCGAGCGAAGATCTGGTTGGGGAGGTTCAGGAACAGGTGTTTCAGGCGCTCTTCATTGGCTCGTAGAAAGTGGCGGGCTGCGCGTTGATCGTGAGGCGCCGCGCGATGGCGTAGGACGTTGTTGTAGGACGCTATCTTTTTCTGCAAGGTAGCGATTTCCAGCAGCCAGGCTTGGTACTCGCGTTGGTAGTTCGAGTTGTAGACCAGCTGTGTGTCGAGGGAGATTTCGGTGGAGATCAGCACTTGCGGTACGGCCAGGGTCAGTGCCAATTGTTGTTTCATGGCCGGGAGCAGCAGGACACTCAAGCCGTGCCAGGCGTCTCTGGCCTGGTAGTTTGCGACGGTGAGGAGGGTGTTCATCGCCTGTTTGGCGGTGCTGCTCATGGCTTGGTAGAGCTGGCTGTCGCGCACGGATTCCAGGTCCAACACCGCCTTGATTTCATTGAAGCGGGTGCCGATGCTCGTGGCGTCGCCCGGGGATCTTGGGTTCAGCGCGGGTGAGTGGCCATCGCCTTCGCGCCCCTGGTCGTCGAGTTTGCCGGTGGTGCTGAAGTTGTGGGTGACCTGTTTGATCAGCGCGGCGAGTTCCGGGTTGAAGTTGTACAGCGCGGTGCCGAACAGTTTGTTGGGCTGCGCGGCTTGCGCGAGTAGCCACTGCTGCCCGCGTTCGACGTTGCCCAAGGCGGTGTAGAGGGCGTGGGCGGTTTCCAGCAGTTGGCTGGCCTGATCTTCATGACCGGTGTCGTGATAGATCGATTCGGCGCCTGGATTGAGTTGGTCGAGCCAGTCGATCAGGTCGTCGGCACTGCGCTGGATATGCGCTTGCAGTTGTAGCGCCTCGACGGTGGTCTGGCTCAGGTAGTTTCGTACCTCGTCAAAGCGCACGTCCTCGCGCCAGTAGCGTTTGGCGTCCCATTCCTCAAGCGCTGTCCGCCATTTTTGTTGATCCGGCAGATGGCCCCACCTGGCTTTGAACGCGCGTTCGCCGGCCGCCACCGTCGAGTTCGCCCCCATCCTCACCATTGCGCTGTACTCGGCCTCCACCAGCTCCGTGGACCGTTCGATTTCATCATGCGTGCTCAGCAGTGTGTACAGGTCATCGGTATAGGCCTGGCGCTGGACCGGGTCCTTGATCGAGGAGGGAATGAACGGCTCGGCATCAAACCCGCACAAGTTCTGCACGGCCAACGCACTTTGTAATTGCTGTTGATGCAGGGCTTCGAACTGGCTCTGCTCCAACAGGCGACCGACGAGGTTCATGTTCAGGTCATCGATCACCGCCAGCGGATCGTCCAGTGCGACAAACAGCGCCGTGTCCTGCATCGGAACCCGGCCGCGGACCAGCGCTTCTTCGAAGGCCGGCTTGAACGCCGCGTCCGGGTCGGCGGTTTCGGTCGGCAACGAGGTGCTGGTGAAGCTCGGCGCCTGTGCGCCAAACACGAAAATGTCTGCGACGCATTTACCCAGTTCGTTGATCGCTTCACCGTGGGCGACTTTGCCGGTGAGGCAATACGCCGGCAGGTCGACGCTGCGCATCCAGCGCGATTGTTCAGCGGCATTGCTGCGCATCAACTCGCACATTCGCCAGGTCCATTGCACCGGTGAGTAGGCGATGCGCAGTTGGGTTCGGCGGGAATAGAGCAGGTACTGGCGTGCCTGGCCGGGGTTGTGGCGGGTGTCCTGATTGAGTTCGCGTTCGGTCCATTCGTGACGAATGAGCATCTCGCGTTCCACCTGATATTCATGGAAGGTTTCGTCGACGCTGCTCCACACGTACAGCCAGCCGTCTCGCAGTTGGCGCAGGGTATAGCTGCGGGTCTTCAACAGTGGCAGGGCGGGGTTTGACCATTTTTTCGGAAGCGGATTTGGGCCCTGGTTGCTGCCTTTTTGCGGTGACTCATCCACGGCATACCGAACGGGGAAAACGGCCACTTCCTGTTGCATCAATCCGCACTGGCCGGAGCCCATCGGTATGTTCTGGAATTCCTGATTGCGCCGGGCCTGATCCAGCTGGGCTTCTGTTGCGTAGCTCATCACATGTCCTTGTGGTTTTCGGTGGGTAGACAATCGTTATCCATCCGCTGGATACGCAGTTCTGGTGCAAGTTGGAGGGCGTCGGGATTGTGTAAGAGCCAATGCTGATAAGGCCCGTCTGATTGAAATGCGAACCCGACTCCCCACCGCACGCTGTACTCGACCCAGATGGCGAGACTGCACTCGCTCGACAATCCCCAGGTCTCGGCTTCATCCAATCGTTGATCGAACCATTGGGTTCGGATGCTGTTGTGCACCTGTGCGAAGGGCAGCGGGTGGCGTTGCTCCAACCTCAGGTTCAGCCGTTCCATGAAGCGCCAACGACCAGCGCTGTTCAGTGCCTCCAATTGCCCTTCACCCAACAGGGCATTGACCCCATCGGGCGCAGGCCCGGCGCGCACAAAACTACGCCAAGCAGATTGGGGAGGGGCTTCCCAGGAGTGCTGACCTTCAGGCACATGCCACGCCTCGATCGGTCCCAGAATCCCGTCGAGGTGAGTGCCCTGATAGCTCTCCAACCAATGGCGCGCCACCAGCGGATCGGCAAAACGCAGCAACCCGCTCCCGCCCAGCACATCCGGCGGCGCAATGAAACGCCGCAAATGATCGGCAACAACCTGCATGGAAGCGCGACTGGATAACAGGCTGGCATCCGCCTGCTCATACTCTTCGCCGATCAAAGTGGACGGCCCCAGGAGCGAAACCAATATCGGCCCCAGATCCTGCAGCTCACTCCACCGTGTCCCGAGATACAGCGGCACAATCTCCAGCGGCTCGCCACGCTGGTACAGACGGGCAAGCGCATCGGGCCGCAATACACCATCAATCAACAAATAGTTGGCTTGGGAAACTCTGTTCACTGGGCTGTCCATTCCCTGTTCCTTGTGTTGAGCAACGCGTAACCGTTGCCTGAACACGGCATCGGGAACGCGAAAATAAGGGTGCCCACGGGGCAAAATCGCCCAACGGGTGCCAGAACCCTTCTCAAGGAACGTGCCAGAAATATTGAGGAGCAATGAAATCGGGGGTATGGGGACTTTTTGTCCGACGTTTGAAACAAATAGAGGCTCAATTACCCCTAAAAGTGCGCAAGAAGTTGCGCAGTGCCTGGCAACTTTTTGCGCACTTGTCTGTACAGCACGGGCGACGTTGCCTGCAAGAATGTGTCCACAGGCTTATCCACATTTTTTGTGCGCAACTTCTTGCGCATAGTGGCCTTAAGTCATCACCCTATCCGATGGTGTTCAGATAGAGGCTGGGCTCAGGTTTACGAATGGCTTCGCAGCCGGGCGGTTTCTGGGGAATTTGATAGTCTGGGTTCGGCGCAGATGAATGCTGCAGCGAGTGCAGCAATCTGTAGGAGCGAGCTCGCGATGGAGGATGGGATCCCGCGGGGTATCAGGTTTCCCGCGTCATCGTTGACGACCATCGCGAGCGTGCTCGCTCCTACAGGGAGGTGGTCCCTATAATGCGTTTGTTCCGATCACCCAAAGGCACCAGGATGGCGCTCACACTCAGGCAGGCACAGGTTACCGATCTTCCATCGATCTACAGGGGCGAGCAGGACTACATCCGGTGCTGGGAACCTGATCACGAAAGCGCCTGGCGAATCCAGCTGGAGCGGCACCTGACGCGCTGGGTGGAGAACTTCGAACGGTTCACCATCGCGTCCATGGACGAGCAGTTCGCGGGTTATGCCTTATGGACTGCCGAGCAGGATCACGCCGAAATCTGCACCCTCAACGTCAGCCCGTCGCATGGACGCTGCGGCATTGGTCGAGCGCTGCTCGAGGCTTGTACGGCGGCGGCATTGCGAGAAGGCTTCACGCTCATGAAGTTGAGCGTGAAACCCGAGAACCCCGCCAGGCACCTCTACGAACGAGCAGGTTTCGTGCGGAGCGGAATCGACACTCACGGTTATCTGCAATACGAGCGCAGAACTGATCAGGTTCCGCGCCCGTAGCGCGACTATCAAAAGCTGTATTTGGCCGTCAGCATGTAGTTGCGCGGTGCACCGTAGGTATCCGTCGAACCCCAGGTCACGTCATAGCCGATCGCCGAGTAGTAGGTGCGGTCGAAGATGTTGTTGGCGTTGAGTTGCAGGTCCAGGTGCTTGTTCACCTCGTAGCCGGCCATCAGGTCGGTGACCGCGTAGCTGCCCTGTTCGATGCGATAGCTGCCATCGTCGAGCGCCACGTCGTTGTACATGCGGCTCTGCCAGTAGACGTTGCCGCCCACGCGAAACTTCTCCAGCGGACCTTGCAGACGGTAAGCGGTGGACACCTTGAACAGGCGCTCAGGCTGATCCGGGGTGAAACGCTGGTTATCGTTGGCCGGGTCCGAGTCCTTTTTGTAGCGGGCGCGGGTGTAGGTGAAGCCGGCGCCCACTTGCCAGTTCGGGGTCAACGCACCCTGCAGTTCCATGTCGATGCCCTGGCTGCGAACCAGGCCGGACGATTCGTAGCAGGTCATCTCCGGGCAACCGGTCTGGTCGTCGGCGACGCTGGCGCGGTTCTTCTGATCGACCTGGAACAGTGCCAGGCTGGCGTTGAGGGCGCCGTTGAAATATTCGCCCTTGATGCCGATTTCGTAGTTCTCGCCCACGATTGGTTCGATCACCTTGCCGGAGGTGTCCTTGGAGGTTTGCGGGGTGAAGATGTCGGTGTAGCTGGCGTAGACCGAATAGGTGTCGTTCAGGTCATAGATCAGGCCCGCGTAACGGGTGACGTTGCGGGTGACCTTGTAGTCGCCTTCGCCCGTGCGGTTGTCGTAGTCATACCAGTCCAGACGGCCGCCGAGAATCAGGCTCAACGGGTCGGCAAGACTCAGGCGGGTGGTCAGATAGACGCCGTCCTGGCTGGTGACTTCATGGCTGTCGCCGCTGTGCACGAAGTCCGGTTTCGGTGCGCCGATCGCCCATGACAGGGCATAGGGGCTGTACTCGCGCGTGCGCAGGTCGACTTCACGACGGCTGGCGCCGAGAACCAGTTCGTGGGTACGACCGAAGGCTTCGAACGGGCCGCTGGCGAAGGCATCGAATGCGGTCTGGTCTTCCTGGGGTTTGGACTGATAGGCCGTTGTCGCCAGCGGGCCGGAGTAGCGCGACAGATAGGTGCCGGAGAACAGCGCGTCCTGCCAGGACTTGGTGGCCGCCAGATGCAGGCTCCAGTCGTTGGCGAAGTGATGCTCGATTTCGCCGAACAGCGTGTTGATTTCCTGCCGTTTGTTTTCCCAATCCGTGCCCGGGTAAGTCGAGCGCGGCAAGTCCAGATGGTGGCCGTCGGCGCCGATGGGCAGGCCGCCCCAGAAGAAGTTGGTCTGGTCTTCCTGGCGCGAGAAGCCCAAGGTTGCCGTGGTGTCTTCGCTCAGGTCCGCCTCGCCGATGGCATAGAACAGGCCATGGTCGCTTTTTTCCTTGTCGCGAAAGCTGTCCGAGTCGCGGTAGGAACCCACCACACGACCCCGCACGCTGCCGCTGTCATTCAGCGCGCCGGAAGCGTCGAACTCCCCGCGATAGTCATCCCAACTGCCAGCCGCGCCGGTCAGCGTGACCTGCGGAGTAGCGGTGGGGCGCTTGCGAACCATGTTGATGGCCGCCGAAGGGTTGCCGCTGCCGGTGACCAGGCCCGTCGCGCCGCGAATGATTTCGACCCGGTCGAACATCGCAAGGTTGGGCTGCACGCCGACGTTCCAGCCGGTGTAAGAACTCGGCAGGCCGTCGTACATGATGTTGTCGATGTCAAAACCGCGTGCGCTGTAGGTTTGTCGACCTGGGCCGCTGGACTGGCTGAGGAACAGCCCCGGCGTCGCCCTGACCACATCGTTCACGCTGGTCATGGCCTGGTCGTCCATGCGCTGACGGGTGATCACGGTCACGGCTTGCGGCGTCTCGCGCATGGACAGCGGCAGCTTGGTGGCGGTCGACATGGCGCCGGTGGTGTACGACCCCGTGCCTTCGGTGGTCTGGCCCAACTGATCGGCGCTGACGTTCACGGCTCCCAGTGTCAGGACCTGCTGGTCGCTGATCGGCTCGTCAGGCGTTGTTGCCGTAGCGGGTTCCTGCGCAAGTACAAAGGGCGAGGCGCTGGCCAGGGCAACGGCAACGGCGAGAGGACGGGGCCAAAAAAATTGCACGCGAAAGTCTCCTTACAGAATGGATGTCGGATTGAACGGATGGGGGGTGTTTCAGCGGCGGCGGGGTGGACCGAATTGCGTTACGAGGCGGACATGGGCACTCACACAAATGCTGTTGTGATTACTTGTGATAATCATTCGCAACAGAGTGCCAGATTGGATCCTGGAAAAAAAGTGCTTATTACCAATTGGTTAACGAAAATTTCATATTTCGAAATGAATGGGCGCTGATAAACAACTGTAGAAGCGAGCTTGCTCGCGATGGAGTCAGATACACCGCGGGGTGTCAGGTTTCCCGCGTTATCGTTGACGACCATCGCGAGCAAGCTCGCTCCTACAGGTGATTGTGGTTAGCCTCCTTACATCTTGTGCCCCGCATGCTGATGGTGCTCATCGTGAGTGTCCTGCGCCACCGGCGCTTGCGGCTGCAGGCGTTCGGTCTCTTCGGCCAGATAGGTCAGCACCGCATTGATCTCGATCTCACCCAGGCGCAGGTTCGGCATCGCCAGGCTGTTGTATTGCTCGAACAACTGCGTCGCCAATGCATCTTTCTCCGCCAGCATCACGTCCGGTTCCTTGATCCAGCGTTTGAGCCATTGCGGGTCGCGTTGGCGGGTGACGCCGATCAGGTCGGGGCCGATGCTGCGGATGCCGGCGTTCGCGGTGTCGCCCACGGTATGGCAGGACGAGCAGCGAGTGCGGTAGATCTGCTCACCGGCGCTTGGTGGGCGCAGGGTTGGGGCGGTGGCGTAGTCCTGGGTGCTGGTGCTCGGCTGTTTCCAGTTCTGCAGGGTTTTGCCCAAGCGGTCGGCCAGAATGTACGGGTTCTCCATGGGCGAGGATTTCATCCAGCGGCCGGTGCTCTGGTTGCCGATGATCAGGCTCAGGTTGTGGTCCTTGTTGCGGCCGTTGTCGATGCCTTCGATGAACAGGCCCAGGCTTTTGCGCAGGGCGGTGATGTCGTCCTTGTTGCCGGTGAGGAACTGCCAGCCCGGGCCGATCCTGAATTTCTCGGTGTATTTCTTCAGCACCTCTGGGGTGTCGGTTTCCGGATCGATGGTGATCGAGTAGAGAAAGATGTCCTTGCCGACCCGATCGCCCAGCACCTTCTGGACCTGGAGCAGGCGTGCGGTTTCCAGCGGGCAGGAGTCGGTGCAGGAGGTGAAGATGAAGTTGATCGCCACCACTTTGTCTTTGATCAGGTCATCGAAAAAATGCACCTTCAGGCCGTCCTGATTGACCAGTTCGGTGTTGGGGAAATAGTCCTTGCCCCAGGGTGTGCTCGTGCCGCTTTCCTCGGCAACGGCGGCTGCTCCGCCAGCGATGCTCAGGGTTAAAAGCAGCAACGGGCGAAGGAGTCTGATCGTCCGGTTCCAGTGTGAGGTGATCATGAGTGCGTCCTGTGCAGAGTACTGATTGAAGCCTTGCACTCCACCGGTAAGGGCTGGAGTGCAAGGTGATGCCGGTCAACGGACGGAGATAGGCGCTGTGACCGACTTGCCGGAGGACGACTTGATCGTCACGACGGGAGTCGCCGCCGGCCCGTTGCCGGTGGTGCTCGCCGAGATCCTCCAGCGCGCGCCGGTGGCGGTTGGCGTCAGGGTCGCCGTACCCAGTACCAGCGGCCCGCCGGTGGTGGCTGCGGTGACGGTCAGCACCGATCCGGTCAGCGACGTGGTCCCCGCCAGATCCCAGGTGTAACGGTTGTTGCTGCGTACCGACACCGTGGCGCTGGTCACTTGCAGGTCCTCGTTGCTGGTCGCTGCCGGTGCCACCGAGACAGTCACAGTGCCGGGGGTTGCCGAGACACCACCCTTGGCGTCGCGCACTTCATAGGTGAAGGACGCGATGCCCGGCTCGGTGAGCGCGGCCGGTGGTGTGTAGATCACCCGGGTGCCATCGGTGGTGGTCGTGCCCATGCCGGAATCCGGCTGTGTCAGGCCGACCACGGTGAGCGGCACGTTGTTGTCCGGGTCACTGTCGTTGGCCAGCACGTTAAGGGTGACCGGCACACCGGCGGTGGTGCTGCCGGCGTCGGGACCGGCGATCGGCAGTTTGTTGGTGCTGTTGTCGTCGCCGCCTTCGTCCTCGTCATCGTCATTACCGCCTTCGCCTTCGCCTTTGCCACCGGTACGGAAGGTCGGCAGGGCGGCGGTGGCGACGTACTCGACACCATCCCAGCTTGGCAGCGGTGTCGGCATCAGCTCGAACTGGCCGGGGTGTTCGATGTCCCAGCGCAGCAACATCGACGAGTCTTCATGCTGGGTGTTGTGGCAGTGCTCCATGTAGGTCCCGGCGAATTCGCGGAAGCGGATCGCCATGGTCACTTCGGTGGAACTGTCGACTTCCGGCCCGATGCGGTACACGTCCTTGCGTGCCCATTTTTCCCAGTCCGGTGGTGCCTTGCCGTCGCGGTTGAGGATCACCCCTTCCTCGAAGTGCACGTGCACCGGATGGCTCCAGCCGTTGCCGCCGTTCTTGATGTTCCACACTTCCAGGGTGCCGTCGCCGCTGAAGCCGGCGTCGGTCGGCCCGGTGGACAACGACGCCGCGGCGGTCAGCTGGCGTGGGTCCATGCTGTAGCCGAAGCCGCCGTCGGTCTTGATGGTCCATGGCGCGGTGTCGGTGCCATCGGAGCGGCCGAAGGTGAAGCTGCGGTGACGGGCCTTCTCCATTTTCGCCTTGTCGGCCACGTCGTCGCGGTTGATGGTCAGCGGGATCATTTTCTTGCCGGCAGGTTTGCCGGGTTTGGCCGGTTCATAGGCGACAGGGTCCATGCTCAGGTCTTGCCCTGAGTATTCCTTGACGATCAGTTGCAGGAACTTGCCCACCACCGGATCGCCCTTGTCCCACTGCGGTCCCTTGCTGCTTTGCTTGAGCACGGCCTTGTATTTTTCGGACAGGACATCGCCCAGCGGCACTTCCTCTTTCTCCGGCCCCTTGCCGGTCTTGTGCTCCATCAGGTTGACGAAGTACAGCTTGTCGCCGGTTTTGATTCCGTTCTTCGCGAAGTTGATGATGATGTCGTAACGCTCTGCGATGGCCTGGGTCGGCAGGATGCCGTTGTTGTCTTTCAGGTCGCCGTCGCCGTCGAGGTCCATGCTGCCGTCGAAGGGAATAGCGTGTTCCATGATGTTGCCGTCGTTGCCGATCATGTGGAACGGCACCCGGGCGTAGGACACACCTGAGCCGGATGGCCCTGGGAACTCGCCGCCGGTGCCCTTGATTTCCCGCACCACCGCTAGCTTCATGTAGCGCGACACCGAGCCGTTGAGAATGCGGAAACGGTAGCTGCGGGCACGCACGTTGAGGAATGGCTGGTACTGCCAGTTCACCAGCATCTGGTCACCGATGAAGCCGTCGGTGTTGAACGGGTTGAACCACAGCTGGCCGTTGGCATCCCAGGCCTTGTCGGCCACCACCAGGTTCACGTCATAGTCGCGGTTGCCCCAGGGCATGGCGCTGCCGCTGGGCAGGCGCAGGTTGACGCCATCCTCGAAAGACTCGTTGCCGCGGTCGATGGCGCTGTAGTAGTTCATCATCACCGCGTTGCCCTTGTAGACGTTCTGCGCGGTGAAATCGAGCATGTGGTCGTGGAACCAGTGGGTGCTCATGGTTTCGCGCCAGTCGCCACGGATCTTGATGCTGCCGTTCTCGCAGGTCTTCTTGGCGGGAGCCATGTCGTTGACCCACAGGGTTTCGCCCGGCGAGCAAGGGAAGGCGGCGCGCGGGTCTTCGGCCTTGGTGTTGATAGTGTCGTAGCCGGCCAGTTGCACCGGCCAGCGGTAGTCGTAGTACTGACCGGGGAAGAAGAAGGCGTTGGCATAACCATCGCTCTCGGCCGGGCTGTGACCGTTGTGTTCGTGGGTGCTGATGGTGTGCAGACCGAAGCCGTTGTTGGCGGCCGGATCGATCGGCAGGGCGTTGTAGTGACGCATCAGCAGCGGTTGGCCGTAGCGCACCATCAAAAGTTTCGGCGGCAGGGTACCGTCGAAGGTCCACACCGAGTTGTGGTTCTGGATGGGCATCTTCGGATGGATGCGAATGTCGATGCCTTTGGTGGTGCCCTTGGTGGTTGGAATGTCCGAGGTCTGGTAGTAGAGACCGCCCGGACCGAATTCACCCTTGGTGTAGCCGTGCATCTGTTTGCTGTCGCGCAGGCCCAGGTTCTGCCGGGCGCCTGCTTGCACGGTCTTGAACGCGGCTTGCGGATAGAACTCGTTCCAGCGCTGGTGCGACCAGCCTTTGCCGCCTGGCCGTCCTTCGGCCGGGGAGCCTACCGGGGCGCGGTTGAGGAAGGCTTCGATCTGCGCCTTCCAGGGGTTGCGGTCCAGTACGTTGGAATATTGGGTCGGGAACGGCGTCAGCCCCGGTTGACGCAGGAAGGCTTCCAGCGCGGTTCCCGATGGGCCGCTGCGGGCGATGCTGTTGGGGTCCTGGCCAGGCATCGGGCCTACCGTCGGCACGGGGAAGGTCAGTTGCCCCGGCGGCGTTTGCGGGTCGAGTTTCTCCGGGCCGAATTCTTCGAACAGGAGGATTTGCTGGGTAAAGGGTTCGGCACCAAACAGCGGGCTTGGTTTGCCGTTGGTGGGGAAGTTGAACGAGGTCTGCAGCGCAGGGGGCAGGACGTTATCGGCCCTTGGAGTGTTGCGGTCGCCCTGGCCGCCATTGGGCAGCGACAGCGAGCCGTGGTTGGCCTCCGGCATCGTCCGGATTTCCAGCAGCGCGGCCGCAGGATCGGCAGGTTGCGGCCGATAGTAGGACGGGTCGGTGTGCGATGGCTCGCTCTCATCGTCGATCGGCGAAGCCCCCGCGTCCCCCATGGTGAATGCCAACAATATGGCCGAAGCCATGTCCGGCCGTATCAAGCGTGAGAAAGAACGGTTGGGTTGTTTGGTCTTCATTCTTTTGCCTCCCCGGCAAGGTGTGGCGCCAGGCCAGACCTGCATCGCGTTGATAGCACTGTGCCCTATATTTGGGCGTCAAGCAGGGACCGTGCCAGCGCTCGCTGCGATCGGAAAACGTGAGCAAATGTTTCATGGATCCAACAGTCCGCGGACAATCGGGGGTGGTTTGGCGGGGTGTTTCAAGAGAGGGACAAGTGGGGGCAAAGCCCCTGTTTCGGGGGGGATTGGGGGAAATGGGCCCGCAGATTGGCTAATGCTGAAACCCTAGCCCTGTGGCTGTTTGCGCCACATCCCGGGCGATGTGCCGAACTGCCTTTTGAACGCCCGACTGAACGCCGCCTCCGACTCATAGCCCACCGCAAACCCGATCTGCGCCACATTTCCCCGGCCTTCACGCAGCTGTTGCGCGGCCACGTGCATGCGCCAGAGCGTCAGGTATTGCATCGGCGGTTGACTGACCAGAGCCGTGAATCGTTCGGCGAACACCGACCGCGACATGCCCACTTCAAACGCCAAACCTTCCGCCGTCCAGTTTTCGGTCGGGCGGGCGTGGAGCAGGGCCAGGGCGCGGCCGATCTGCGGGTCGCGCAAGCCCGCCAGCCAACCTCGGCGCTCGGCGGGGAGGCTGGCGACGTACTGGTTGACGGCTTCGACGAACAACAGTTCCGACAGCTTGGCGATGACCGTGGCCGAGCCGACCCGTCCCGCCGCGATCTCGCTGACGGCGAAACGGAACGAGCTTTCGATCCAGGTGCCCGAGGCGGTCGCGCGCAGGTCCAGTTTCAACAGCGAAGGCAGCGACGACAGCAATGGACTGAAGGGCGTTTCGGAACCGAGAAAACCGCACAGCAACTGCGTGGCCACTTCACCGCCTCCGCCGTATCGAATGCGGGAAATGCCACCGACTTCGGGTGGCTGGATGACCTCTTTCACCGGCATCGGAGCGATGCTCAGGTCACTGCCGAAGGCATGGGTGTGGTTGTGCGGCAGAAGCACCAATTCGCCGGCCTGCACCTCGACGGCGGTCTCGCCCTCGACCCGGATCTGCATGCTCCCGGCGGCGACGAAGTGCGATGCGATGACATGCCTGGGTGACTGCTGAAAGGGCTTGCAATCCTCTTCCGACATGCGCCCGTTGATGCACCAGGGCGCGGTGAGTTCAGCCTCGAGGAACACCCCTCCAGACAAACGGATGACACGCAGTACATCGGACAGCGCATCGAGCATTGGCCAGACCTCAGTCTCAGCTCTCGGTTTCGGTTCCGGACGCCGGAGCAGGTATTCCGGCGCATCGGTCATTCAACGCCGCAATGGCGAGGCCTAGATTAGCACCAACGCGGAACCGGCGATCCAGGCGCCCTTGGCGGCCTTCATCGAGGGTCCTTGGCTCCGACGTTATCGCTAACTGGCACATCCCTATTCGACCAGGCAATCCGGAGATCAATGTGAATACTGTCGTGACCGTACCCAGCTCCTTACGCGGCAAAGCTGCCGCCAATGTCGATCGCTATGCGCAAATGGTCAAAGCATCGAAGAAAGCCGAATGGCAGATCGACCGCGATCTGCTGCAGGACCGCCGCTTTGATTTTTCGCGCAAATTCCTCCCCGACGGTCTGTCGCAGATCGACCGTCTGAGCTTTCTCGGCGTCGATGAAGCGCGTCTGCTCAGCCAGATCCAGGGCCGCACCTATGCGTACCTGTTCGGCCTGGTCGAACGCTTCATCAGCGCCAAGATGCTCGATCAGGGCAGGGCCCATGTGTTCGACGATCAGTTGGCGCTGGAGGCGCTGGTGCGTTTCTCCAACGACGAGATCAAGCATCAGGAGCTGTTCCGGCGCATTGAAATCATGATTGGTGAGCAATTGCCGGCCGGCTATCGCCAGGTGGCCGAGCCCAATGAGGTGGCCCGCGCGGTACTGGCGGCCAGCAGTTGGTCGGTGCTGGCGCTGACCTGCCATATCGAGCTGTTTGTGCAGACCCACTACAGCCAGAGCATCGCCCCGCGCGAAGAGCTGTGCCCGCTGTTCAAGGATGTGTTCAAGTTCCACTGGAAGGATGAGAGCCGGCACGTGGTGCTCGACGAACTGGAGTGGCAAGCGGAACACGCCAAGCTCTCGCCGGCCGAGCGCGACCTGGCGGTGGATGATCTGATTGCCCTGGTGGCGGCCGTGGACGGCATCCTGCAGGCCCAGTCGGCGGCGGATGCCGGGTACTTCATCCGCAGCGTTTCGCGCCCGTTCAGTGCCGATGAACGCGCGCAAATCAGCGACGGCCTGCTGGGCGCCTACCGCTGGCAGTACATCGTTTCGGGCATGCAGCACCCGCACTTCGGCAAGCTGCTGACGAGCATGACGACGCCGGCACAGATGTCGAGGATCCAAACGGCGCTGGCGCCCATCCTGGAAAGCTGATCGCGCACGCGCGACTGACATTTCATCGGTCGCGCGATGTTTTGTAGGCCGTCGGTCCGGCGTTATCCCCGGTTCCCTGCTATTAATTTAGGGTGCAGGAATGCAAATCTTTCGGGGAGCGTGTCATGAATCCATCCGTGCGTATCGGCATCGTCGACGACCATCCGTTGTTGCGCGAAGGCGTTGCCAATACCTTGAAAAGACGCCCGGACCTCCAGGTGGTGGAGCAGGGCGCGAGTGCGGACGATGCCAGGGAAATTGCCGAACGGGTGAGCCCGAACGTGATGTTGATGGACGTCAATATGCCCGGCGATGTGTTCGCTGCGGTGCGATTCATCACCACTCAGCTGTCGGATGTGAAGGTGCTGATGCTGACGGTTTCCGAGTCCGAGAACGATGCCTTTCTGGCGCTCGAGGCCGGCGCCAGCGGCTATGTCTTGAAAGGGATCAGCGGCCCGCAACTGGTCGAGGCGATCAGGGCGATTGCCCGGGGCGAAACCTTCATCTCCCCCGAGCTTGCGGACAAACTGCTGAGCAACACCAAAAAGCACGAAGCGGAAATGCCGAGGTTCGATTTGACCCCGCGTGAGGAGGAGGTCATTCGTGAGGTTTCAAAAGGGCTGACCAACCGGGAAGTCGCGACCAAGCTGCTGATCAGTGAAAAGACCGTCAAGCACCACATGGGCTGTGTGATGCAAAAGCTCAACGCGCGAAATCGCGTGGAAGCGGTCACCGTCCTGCGGCGTTACTGGGAACACGAAGCGGTCGAGCGACTTCGCTTCGCCGCCGAAGAAGCCTCTCAGGACGCTGACTAGAGTCGAAATTGCGCATTGACCGACGTGCCGGCGGCGCTGGAGTCGATGCTGAACAACCCGCCCAAGGATTCGACGCGATAACGCAAGCCGGCCAGCCCCAGCCGGCTCCTGCCTGATTTATCGAGCTCGAAGGCGTCGTCCGACAGGCCCGGCCCACTGTCCCTGACGCTGATGTTCAGTATCCCGTTGATGTACTTCGCCTGGATCGCCTGGCCCTCGCCGTTGGCATGACGGTAGGCGTTGTTGAGCACTTCCTGCACGAAACGGTACAGGCAGAGCTTGAGCGGCATCGACGTGACCTTCGGCAGCGTACCGATGTTCAGGGCCACCTGGGTGCCGGTCCGTTGCTCGTGTCGCTGTGCCACCAGATGCAGCTCTTCCACCAGGGTCAGGTCGTTGATTTCCGGCAGGGCCAGGCCTCGGGACAGATCCCGCACCTCGCGCAAGGCGTCGGTGGCCGCGCCGCGAATGGTTTCCATCGACTCCTGATCCACGTTCGAGCAGTTCTCGGCCAGGTCGTCAAGGCGGATCAAAATCAGGGTCAACAGCTGCGCCGGCCCGTCGTGCAGGTCCGCGCCGATGCGGCGCAGGGTCAGTTCGTTGACCCGGGAAAACTCCTGGGTCGCCGTGGCCATCTTGCGTTGCAGTTCAGCGTTGCTGATGTGCAGGCGGGTCTGTTCCTGCAAGCGCAGGCGCAGGGCCACCTGCTGGCGCTGGATGATCTTGTCGCCACGGCGCACGATAAAGAACAGCAGCGTCAGCATTGCCAGCGTCGCGGCGCCGACCACCGTCCAGACTTCCTTGCGGATGCGATTGATCTCGACCTTCAGGCTCTCAGCCTTTTCATAGAACTCGCCCACCGCGATGATCTTGCTGGAACCGGCATCGCGCAGGGGCGCGTAGATCTCATAAAGCGGCAGGTCGAGTTTGCGTTCCCACTCGTTCTCGTCCTGCGACGGGTCTTCAACGTCGGTGACCACCTTGCCCTTGAGTGCCTCGCCGACATGCTCCACCGGGAATTTGTGGTTGGTAATGGCCTTGTTGGTGCTGTAGACCACCGTGCCGTCGGCCCGCCAGATCTTGATCGAGACGATGTGCTGTTTCAGCGCATGACTTTGGGTGAGGCGATCCAGTGCCTGGACACTGGCTTCGGAGAGGGTGTTGTTCTCGCTCATCTCCTGCACGAAGGGCTCCAGAAAGGTCCCCATGTACTGCGCGCCCGCGGCTGCGGCGCTGTTCACCGCGGCGTTTTCGATGTTTTCGCTCACCAGATTGCCCACGGAAAACATGGTCAGCCCGAGAATCACCGTCGCAATAATCACAAATCGCGTCGAGTTGCTCAGCTGCCGCGCCCAGAACCGCGCACCCCAGCTGCCGTTGCGATGCTCATCGATCGGAGGGGTGGACTCGAACAGAGGCTCATTGTGATGCGCGATGAACGTCGCGTCTTTTGAGTCGACCTTTTCGTCTTTTGTCATGGGGTTGGTTCTCCGATGCCTCCATTCAAGAAGTGTAGGCCTCTTCACCCCGTATGCCGCGCCCTGTAGTCGCTGCCGAAGGCGTGATCTTTTCAGATGGATTTCAACGCCGACTGAACGCCAACCGCGCCGCAAACAGCACAAAAATCATCCCTGTGGTGCGATCCATCCACTTGATCACGCGCTCGCGTCGCAGAACGCTGGCTAGCGGTTGGGTCGCGCCGATTAGGCTGGCGGACCAGATCAGGCCGAGTACCACGTGAATGCTGACCAGACCGAAGGTCCAGGCGATCAGGTTGTGTCCCTGGGGAATGAATTGGGGGAGGAAGGAGACGTAGAAGATGCCGACCTTGGGATTGAGCACGTTGCCCAGCATGCCCTTGAGGAACCAGTTGGCGTTCGGCTTGCCATCGGTTTCGACCGGGGAGAGCGAGCGGCGAGGGCGCAGCAGCATGTTCAGCCCGAGCCAGGCCAGGTATCCGGCGCCGCAATACTTGAGCAGGTTGAACGCCAGTTCCGAAACCGCGATCAGGGCGCCCAGGCCAAAGGCGACGGCAGCGCCCCACAGCAGGCAGCCGGCGTTGATGCCCAGTGCGGCACGGAACGCCTGTTGTCGGCCTTCCACGGTGGCGGTTCTCAGGACCAGGGCGGTGTCCAGGCCGGGAGTCAGGGTCAGCACCGTGGCGGCGAGGGTGAAGGCGAGCAGGCTGTCGAAGATAGACATGGGCGGTGGCTTCCACGTGGGGATGGCCGCACGTTAGCACATGGCCCGAACAAATCCCCCGCACCTACGCCGTTTTACGCTGCGCACTTTCCTTGCGTTCAACCACCTTGAACGTCAGTCGCACCAAAGTTCCCTTCTGATCAAGGCTACTCAACGTCGCCTCGCCACCAAAGCTCTCCATGATCTGCTTGACCATGATCAGCCCGATGCCGAGCCTGCCGTCCTTGGTGGTGTAGAAGGATTTGAAGGCCGCCATTTCCTGCAACCTGGACAGTCCGTATCCGGTGTCATGCAAGGTCAGATGCAGCCATTGCTGGGTTTCATCCAGCTCGGCGCGGATGGTCAATGTTCCCCCGCCAGGCATGGCCTCGATGGAATGGGCGATCACGCTGTTGAGAATCTGCGACAGCAGCAGCGGGTTGCTCACCACACGGGGCGTCGGCTCGTTGCTGAAAATCACCTGGATCCTGGATTGGCCCAGTTGCGTGGCGAAAGTGCCCAGCGTGGCCTGTACCCCGACCATTGGCTCCACCAGTTCGGCCTCTCCGCGAATCGGTCGCAGGCACAGCAGCAGTTCATGCACCCACTTCGACATCCGGTCGACCTGGCTGACGATATCGGCGATGTTCTTGCGCGCGGGCTGGCCCTCTGTTTCGTCTGCCAACTCGGCACTGGAGCGGATGCACGCCAGCGGATTGCGCAGGCTGTGGGCAACCGCCGTGGACATCTCGATCAGCCCCAGATAGGTCTTGTTGGCCACCAGTTGCGCTTCCTGCGACGCCAGTTGCGCCGACGCCCGTCGCACCATCCAGTACAGCCCGAAGTACAGCAGAACACCGCCCAGCGCCGTGGACAGCCAGATGATCCAGTGGCCCCGCTCGAGCCTTTCGATCAGGTCGGACGGCTCCTTGTAGATTTCCACCATTACCAGTGTGTTGCCCACGTCATCCATCAGCGGGATGTAGCTTTCGATGAAGAAGTTTTTCGGCGGATGCAAAAACTGCTGCTCGGGGCGCGCTTCATCGGCCGCGCTGTATTTGGTGGAGACCCGGTCCTTGGCCTGGAAGGCGGCTTCCAGTGCTTCGTCGTCGAGAAATTGCTTGCCGATCAATTCGGGATTGGTCGACCAGATCACCGTCCGCTGCGGGGAGTAGAGGCTGATCAACAGGGAATCGGGCAGGTGCGACAGATGGTCGAAAAACTCCGAGCGCGCCCGTAGCCGGTTCTGTGCCAATTCATGGGAAAGCACGCCATACGGAGGCGCGGCCAGCACATCGGCCACCCGCATCCCGGTGAGCCCGTGATGGCGGATCTCGCCGGCGGCGATGGTCTGGATGAATTGCGCTGACAGCAGTGCATCGCGCTCCAGGCTTTCGATCACCAGATACTGAGTCGACACCGTGCCCAGACCAAAGGCGATGACGCTGACGAGGAAAAAACTGATCAGCGAAAACCAGCGCAGAAGATTGAATTGCCGAGTCGGCGCGATGGCGTCGGCGGCTCCCCGGGGCAGGCGATTGAACAGTGCTGAAATGGCAGCCATGGGGAATGTCCTGTCAGTGTTTCGTTTCCCTGTGCAGCAAATCGGGCTTCTACTTCAAGCCTGTAGTAACTGGAGCATTGTTCATGCCAAACCTGAGGCCGGACCTGACGCCAGAGCCGTCGGGCGTTGAGCGAGGGCGGGTGGGCAGATGAGAGGTTCTGAACCGGGGCGCGAAAGCCAAATTTGGGGCAAATTCCCCAGTCATTGCCCCGAATCCGCAAGCAACCTATCGACCATGCGCCGCATCGGCCAATTGCCCGGCATCGACCCGCACAAAGACCGAGTCGCCCACTGCCGTCAGTACCTCGCCGGCGAACACTTCGCAGATCACCCGGGTCTTGCGCCCGACGTCGCCTTCCACTCTGGCCCGCAATGTCAGCGGCACGCCCATGGGGGTGGGTTTGATGAACTTGATGCCCAGGTTGCCGGTGACGCAGTTGATGCGCGGCAGGCTGGCGACTTCGCGCTGTTCGGCGCGGTAGTGCCAGGCCATGGCGGTCCAGTTGGAATGGCAGTCCACCAGCATCGCGATCAGGCCGCCGTAGACCAGGTCCGGCCAGCCGCAGTACTTGTCTTCCGGCACATGTTCGGCCACGACATGGGTGCCGTCCTCGTGCCAGTAACTTTTGATGTGCAGCCCGTGGGGATTGCTGGCGCCGCAGCCGTAGCAGACGCCGTCGGGGGCTGCCGTGTCTTGAAGGGAGGTGTCGTGGGTGGTCATGCCGGGATCATCCTCGAAAGTGGAAGCCCCGATTGTTAGGCAATTCGCACCATAACGCACCCCCTGTAGCGTTTCAGCGGCGTGCCGAATGCTGTTGCGGCGCCAGGAAAGCGTCGTGGAAGTAGGTGCGAAACGCCTGCATCGCCGGACTGAATTCGCGCTCGCGGTGCCAGGCCAGGCCGACGCTCATGGGGGTGACCTTGTCGGTGATGGTCACGGTTTCGATACGTTTACCTTCCAGCGACCACGGGCGGTGCACCAGGTCGGAGAGAATTGCCACGCCGCTGCCGTTGGCCACCATGCTGCGAACCGCTTCCACCGAACTGGTGCGGACCCGTACGTTGGGCTGCTGATGGGCATGTTCCCAGTAGCGCATGGCGCTTTGTTCGGCTTCGTCGACGGTCAGCAGGATGAACGGCTCCCTCGCCACATCGGCAAGGCTCACCGCCGAGCGCTCGCACAAAGGGTGGTGGCTGGGCAGCCACAGCCGGCGTTCGGAGTTGAACAGGGTTTCAGAGACGATGTCCGGGTGCGTCAGGTTCGCCGTGAGCACCACCGCCATGTCGAATTCGCCCTCCAGCAGGCCTTGCTCGATGGCCTGGCGTTCCCGTTCGTGGACTTCGATGGCCACGTCCGGGTGCCAGTGTTCCAGGCGTTGCAGATGGTGCGGCAGGAAGTAACCGATCACCGTGTAACTGGCCGCCACCCGCAACAGGCCACTGGCGCGCACGTCCGGCAGCGGGCTGTTCAGCGCATCATCGACGCTGCGCAGGATCACGTAGGCCCGATTGAGAAAATGCCGCCCGGCATCGGTCAGGCTCATGCCCTGGGCGGAGCGCTGGAACAACAGCGCGCCGAGCATGCCCTCCAGCTCCTTGATCGCGGTGGTCACCGCCGACTGGGAAATATTCAAATGGATCGCCGCCTGGGAGATCTGCCCGATCTCGGCAGTGGCGACGAAATAGCGAACCTGGCGCAGGGTCAGTGACATGAAAGCTCCGGTCGATGAGTTCCTGTTTTTCAGAAGCGATGTGTTTTTCAGAGCTATCTGTTTTTCAGAAGATGCCCCCTCTGATAATAGATTTTCCCAAGGGGTCGGCTGGAATTTAACGTGGCCTGCATGAAGTCACAAGCGTCAGGAGCAAGCGTCATGCAGGCAGTAGATTTCAATTCGGACATGGGCGAAGGCTTCGGGCCGTGGACCATCGGCGACGGCGTCGACAACGAACTGATGGGCTTCATCAGCTCGGCCAACGTCGCCACCGGCTTCCATGCCGGCGACCCCGGCACCATGCGTCGCACGGTCGAGCAGGCCAAGCGCCTGGGCGTGGCCGTCGGGGCCCATCCGGGCTTTCGCGACCTGGTCGGCTTCGGCCGTCGCCACATCAATGCACCGGCCCAGGAGCTGGTGGACGACATGCTCTATCAGCTGGGCGCCCTGCGCGAACTCGCCAAGGTTCAAGGCGTGGCCCTGCAACACATAAAACCCCACGGCGCGCTCTACATGCACCTGGCCCGGGACGAGGAAGCGGCGCGTTTGCTGGTGGAAAACCTGCAGCGCCTGGAGCCCGAGCTGCTGCTGTATTGCATGCCCGACTCGGCCATCTGGCGCATCGCCACGGAACTCGGCCAACCGGTGATTCGCGAGTTCTATGCCGACCGCGAGTACGACCTCAGCGGCTCCATCGTCTTCACCCGCAACGTGCGTGCCTACGACCCGGCGCAGGTAGCGGCGCGGGTACTGCGCGCCTGCCAGCAGGGCGTGGTGCGCACCGTGGAGGGCGAGGACCTGGCGATCGAATTCGACTCCATCTGCTTGCACAGCGACACACCCGGCGCACTGGCGCTGGTCGAGGCCACCCGCAAAGCGTTGGACGGCGCGGGGATCAAGGTGCGCGCACCGCGATAACCCACATCGCAACGCAATAACCAACAAGAACCACCTGGCACACAGACGTCAGGGTTTGCATCACACACAGATTTTTTTGCCTGCCTTTCTACAACTATTCCAAGAGGAACAGACATGGCGCAGCACACAGTCATCACCCCGTTGCCGGGGACCTTCTACCGCAAAGCCACCCCGGACTCGCCGAACTACGTCGAGGCCGGTGCCCAGGTCAGCGCCGACACGGTGATCGGCCTGATCGAGGTCATGAAGCAGTTTTCCGAACTGACCGCCGGCATGGCAGGGCGCCTTGACGCGTTTCTGGTCGAAGACGGTGATCCGGTGGAGCCGGGTCAGGTCATCGCCACACTCGAAGACGCGTGAGGGCACGACCATGACTCAAGGCATACGTAAATTGCTGATCGCCAACCGTGGCGAAATTGCCGTGCGGATCATCCGTGCCGCGAAAGCGCTGGGGATCCCCACCGTGGCGGCGTGCAGCGAAGCAGACGTCGATTCCCAGGCCGCGCGCATGGCCGACGAGGTGCACATCCTTGGCCCGGCCCGCGCCGACAAGAGCTACCTCAATGTCGAAGCGCTGCTCGGCGCCCTGAAGGCCACCGGCGCCAACGCGGTCCACCCGGGCTACGGCTTTCTCTCGGAGAACGCCGAATTCGCCGAAGCGGTGCAAGCCGCCGGGGCGATTTTCGTCGGCCCAAGCCCGGAGACTATTCGGCGCATGGGCGACAAGGCCGAAGCCCGGCGCACCGCACAAGCGGCGGGCGTGCCGGTGGTACCCGGCTCCCCCGATGAACTGTTCGATGTGGAATCGGCACTCAAAGCCGCCGAATCCGTCGGCTTCCCGCTGCTGATCAAGGCCTCGGCCGGTGGCGGCGGACGCGGGATTCGCCTGGCGGAAAACCCGCAGCAGTTAAGCGAAGAATTCCCCCGTTCCCAGCGCGAAGCCCAGGCCGCGTTCGGCAACGGCGCGGTGTATCTGGAGCGTTTCATCGGCAAGGCCCGGCACATCGAAGTGCAGGTGCTGGGCGATGGCAAGCACGCGGTGCACCTGTTTGAGCGCGAGTGTTCGCTGCAACGCCGTCGGCAGAAGATCTTCGAAGAGGCGCCGTCGCCGGTTCTTGATGCACAGCAGCGCGAGACTCTTTGCGCGAGTGCCGTGCGCCTGACCGAGGCCTTGGGTTATCAGGGCGCTGGCACCCTTGAGTATCTGTACGACGACGCCACCGGCGAGTTTTTCTTCATCGAGATGAACACGCGGATCCAGGTGGAGCACCCGGTCAGCGAGCTGATCACCGGCATCGATCTGGTCCAGGCCATGCTGCGCATCGCCGGTGGCGAACCGCTGGGCCTCAAGCAAAGCGATATCCGGCTCAACGGCGCGGCCCTGCAAATGCGCCTGAACGCCGAAGACCCGGCGCGGGATTTCTTCCCAAGCCCGGGGCTGGTGCAAGCGCTGAACTGGCCGCAAGGCGAGGGCGTGCGCGTCGACAGCCATCTGTATGAAGGCTACCGGGTGCCGCCATACTATGATTCGCTGCTGGCCAAGCTGATTGTCCATGGCAGCGATCGCGCCGAAGCCCTGGCCCGCGCGCGACTGGCCGTGGAGCAGACCACGCTCACCGGCATGGCCAGCACCTTGGCTCTGCACGGCGAGCTGCTGGAGCAACCCTGGTTGCACACCGCCGACTTCCACACCGGCACTTTGGAAACCTGGCTGGCCGAGCGCCGCAGCGGAGGTGAAGCATGAGCAGTCCGATTCGCTACAGCTTTGGCGCTGACGAACACCTGTTTGCCGAAGTCAGCGACAGCATGTCCCTGGAAGCCTTCTTCAAGGGCATGGCGGTCACCCGTGCGGTGGAGCGTCTGGCCCTCGATGGCGTGCTCGACGTGTGCCTGGCCAACGCCTCGTTCCAGATCCGTTTCGACCCGGACCGTATCGCCCCGGCCGATCTGCTTGAAGCGGTGAAGGGCGCCGAAGCCGAGGCCGTGGCCGAGCGCACCCTGCACACCCGGATCATCGAGATTCCGGTGCTCTACAACGATCCCTGGACCCACGAAACCCTGATGCGCTTTCGCGACCGTCATCAGGACCCGAGCGCCACGGATCTGGAATACGCCGCACGAATCAACGGCCTGGCCGATGTCGAGGCGTTCATCGCCGCCCACAGTGGCGCGCCGTGGTTCGTCTCGATGGTGGGTTTCGTGGCGGGTCTGCCGTTCATGTTCCAGATGGTCGAACGCGAACGCCAGTTGCAGGTACCCAAGTACCTGCGGCCGCGCACCGACACACCGAAACTGACCCTGGGCCATGGCGGCTGCTTCGGTTGCATCTACTCGGTGCGTGGCGCCGGTGGCTACCAGATGTTCGGCGTGACCCCGGCACCAATCTACGATCCGCAGCAGAACCTGGCGTACCTGAAGGAACACATGGTGTTCTTCCGTCCCGGCGACATCGTGCAGTTCAAGCCGATGGACCGCGAGGCCTATGACCAGGCGGTGGCCGAGGTCGAAGCGGGGCGCTTCGATCTGCGCATCCGTCCGGTGGAATTCTCGCTCGATGCGTTCCTCGCCGACCCGATCGGCTATCCCAAGTCGCTGCAGGAGGTGCTGGCATGATCAAGGTACTCAAACCCGGTCTGGCCACCTCGGTGCAGGACCTTGGCCGCGAAGGCTATTACCACCTGGGCATCCCGCCTTCCGGAGCGCTGGACCAGTACGCCCTGAGCGCGGCCAACCAGTTGGTGGGCAACCCGGCCAATTCGGCGGCGCTGGAATGCACGCTGCTGGGGCCGGAGCTGGAATTCACGCAGGATGCGCTGGTGGCGGTGTGCGGTGCGCACATGACGCCGAAGGTCGATGGCGTGGACATGCACCTGGACACCGCCTTCGAGGTGAAGGCCGGGCAGGTGTTGCGTTTCGATTTCCCCAAGGCTGGCGCCCGGGCTTATCTGGCGGTGGCCGGCGGCATCGATGTGCCGGTGGTGCTCGGCAGCCGTTCCACCTATGCGCTGGGGGCGCTGGGCGGTTTTCAGGGGCGCAGGCTGGCGGTCGGTGACGAATTGCCGGTGGGCGTCGCCAGCGGCAAGGGCCGCGTCGGGGCCAGTCTGCCCATGGCGCTGCGTCAGTCGCTGGGCGGGGAAATCACCCTGCGGGTGGTGCCGGGGCTGTACTACGACCGCTTGACCCCAGCGGCGGCGGACAGCTTTTTCGCCGAAGCCTGGACCGTCGGCTCGGAAGCGGATCGCATCGGTTATCGCTTCAAGGGCGGCAGTCCGCTGAGCTTCCAGCCTCGCGAGCAGCCGTTCGGTGCCGGTTCCGATCCTTCGAACATTGTCGACAGCTGTTACCCCATCGGTTCGATCCAGGTGCCGGCAGGTCTGGAACCCATCGTGCTGCACCGCGATGCGGTGTCCGGTGGCGGCTACGCGATGATCGGCACGGTGATCAGCGCCGACCTCGACCTGATCGGCCAGATGCAACCCAACCAGAAGGCCCGCTTCGTCGCGGTGACCCTGGAAGAGGCACTGGAAGCCCGACGTTCCTACAAGAAAAAACTCAGCTGCCTGAGCAAGCTGTTCCCTTCCTGATTCTGCCCGCCGCACGGCGCGGGTAAAGCCAAAAGACCAGCCAACGCCGCACTTCGGTGCGGTGGCGGCTGCCCGCGCTTCAACCTCTGACTGGTTTTGGAGATCACGCATATGGCTGCTTTATCGCAATCGAGTCAAACCGGGCAGGACCCGGCCAATCACCCCGTTCCTACCGAAGCGCGCATGGGCCGACTGTCGCTGACCATGGCCTGGTGGGCGGTGTGCAGCGCGATGTTCTACATCGTGGTCGGGGCGTCCCTGGCGCTGTCCTACGGCGCGCGCAATGCGCTGATCGGCATGGTGTTGTCGGTGATCAGCTACGGGCTGGTCAACAGCGTGCTCAGCCGCTTCGCGGTGCGCAGCGGCTTGTCGGTGGCGTTATTCTCGCGGCTGCTGTTCGGCAGTACCGGAGCGTGCCTGGCGACACTGATCTTCTTCTCCACGGCGATCTATTACGCGGTGTTCGAGGGCTCGGTGATCGCCGTGGCACTCAATCATCTGTACCCGGAGCTGGTATATCCGCTGGCCGCGCTGCTGGTGGTGCTGTACAGCGTGCCTATGATTCAGGGCAGCGTGCAGCACTGGCTGGACAAGCTCAACGGCGTGCTGCTGCCGGTGTACCTCGGCGGCCTGCTGGTGGCGGTGGGCTTGTCGATCAGCCGTTACGGCTACCAGTCGCAATGGCTGGATTTCGGCCCGGCGACGCCCGCTGCGTTCGGCTGGTGGGACTGCTTCGTGGCCTACATGGGCGTGTGGATCCTGATGCTGTTCACCTTCGACTACGCCCGTTTCGGCAAACCGGATGACGCCGAATACCACGGTCGCTGGAACTTCGGCATGCCGTTCTACATGGTGACCTTCCTGCTCAATGGCGCGGCGGGCATCTACCTGGTTAGCAGCATTCCCCACGAAGGTGCGCTGAACGAGGTGTCGGTGGTCATGGCGATCCTGCAGTTGATGGGCCTGTGGGGGCTGCTGTTCGTCTGGGCCACGCAAACCCGGATCAACACCGCCAACTACTACCTGGCGACCCTGAACATGCAGGCCTTCTTCGCCCGCTTCGGCCTGCGTGCCTCGTACCTGGTGTGGGCGGTGGCAGTGGGGGTGATCGTCTACGGGCTGATGCTGGCGGATGTGTTTGCCTACCTGCTCAAGGCGTTGGCCTATCAGGGGATCTTCGTGGTGGCCTGGGTGGGCGTGGCGCTGGCGCAGATTGTCTATGGACGTTATGACGCCGGGTCGCTGGAGCGGGTGTCGGCGTTCAATCCAGTGGGGCTGAGTGCGTGGTTTGGGGCTACGGCGTTGGGGCTGGCGCTGATGTTTTCGGCCGGTGGCTTGAGCAGCTTTTCCGCGCCGGCGACGGTGGTGGTGGCTTTTGTGTTGCAGGCGGGGCTGGCGCGTCGGGGGCGGGTGCAGGTGGGGGTGGTGCAGTAGTAAAAGAAGTATCTCTGGCGAGGGGGCTTGTCGAAACGTCGCACTGCCCCGTTGGACTGCGCAGCAGTCCCATCTTTTTGGGGCCGCTTCGCAGCCCAACGGGGGTAACCCCCCTCGCCACAAGGTATGTGTTCCGCTTAACTAACTGTTTGTTCAGACCGGCTGCTCAACCCTGCGATGCAACCACCGCGCTTCGCTCTGCAACTCCAGCACCTGCCAATGAAACCGCTCCAGCGACGCGTTGTGCCCGACGCTGATCAGAATCGTCTCCGGCAACGTCTGCTTGAGCAATTGATAACACCGCGCCTCGTTCGCCGCATCCAGCGCCGAACTGCTCTCGTCCAGAAACAGCACCGAAGGCCGAGCCAGCAGGGCGCGGACGAAGGCGCAGCGTTGCTGTTCGCCGACGCTCAGGGTCTGCGACCAGTCGTGCTCCTGATCCAGTTGCTCGCTCAGGTGCTGCAGGCCGATTTGCTGCATGGTCTGGCGCAGGGTGGCGTCGGCTTCGTGATCCGGCGGGTTGGGGTACCACAGCGCTTCGCGCAGGCTGCCCAGGGGCAGGTAGGGTTTTTGCGAGAGGGTCAGGGCGCGACTGCGGTCATAGCTGATGGAACCGCTGGCATGGGGCCAGAGCCCTGTGAGGGTGCGGATGAAGGTCGATTTTCCATAGCCCGACGGTGCGCTGATCAGCAGGCTGTCGCCGGGCTTGAGGGAAAGATTGAAGCCATCGAACAGGCGGCGGCCGTTGGGCAGCCAGATGTCCAGATCCTTGATCTCCAGGCCTTCGACCTGATGGCCGGCGACCACATTCGACTGCACCTCGACCTTGTCCAGGCGCTCCTGGAAACCGATCAACCGGTCGATCACCGATTTCCACGCCGACAGCTCCGGGAACACCTCCACCAGATAGGCGATAGCCGAGTGCACTTCGCCGAAGGCGGCGCTGATCTGGGTCAGGCGTCCCAAGGGGAAGGCGCCAGCGAAGAACTGCGGCGCCATGATGAACATCGGGATGACCGTGGCGCTGCGCAGATAGAAAGTCGAGTAGCCCATGATCAGCTTCTGCTTTTTCACCAGCGCCCAGAAGTTCACCAGCGCCGCTTCCAGGCGTTGATTGAACCGCTGGTTTTCAACCGCTTCGCCCTTGTACAGAGCCACCGAATCGGCGTTCTCCCGCAGGCGCATCAGCGAGAAACGAAAGTCCGCTTCGCGCCGTTGTTGCAGGAAGTTCAGTCGCGGCAAGGCTCGACCCAGCCAGAACGCCAGCCCGGTGCCGGCCAGCGCATAGACAATCGCGATCCACACCAACAATCCCGGGATGACCACCGAATCACCGGCGAATGGCACGCTGACCAAAGCCGAGGCCTGCCAGATGATGTGCAGGAAGGAGAACAGCGAGACCACCGAGGTCAAAAGGCCCAGGGTCAGTTTCAACGATTTGACGATGAACAGATCGATGTCTTCGGCGATCCGCTGGTCGGGGTTGTCGACTTCGGTCTCGGTCAGTTTGAGTTTCTGGTAACGCTGGCTGCCCAGCCATTGCTCGAGCAGGTTGTGGGTGGCCCAGCGACGCCAGCGCAACGTCAGCTTCTGCTGGAAGTGAAACGCGGCGACGGTAAAGGTGGCAGTGCCGATCTGCAGCAGGATGAACTGCACGCTGCCGACGATGAAACCGTGGTAATCCAGGGCCTGCAAGGCGTTGTAGAAGTGCAGGTTCCAGAAGTTGGTCAGGATGTTGACCCCCACCAGGCACAGGGTCATCACCACCGTGGCCACCAGCAACAGCCAGGCCCGGTACTTTTCTTCCGAGGCCCAGAAAGGCCGTGCGAGACGCCAGAAATTGCGGAGTGTTTGCATGAGGTCTTGTCGGGCCCGGTCGCTAGCGACGTTGAGTTTGCGAGAGAGGGACGATACGATCGGCCAATGCTAATGGTTTGCAATAATTAGGGAAAGTCACGGGAGACCCGTCATCGAATTTCCAGAATGGCTCAGTCAGGCCTGGCCGCCAATAAAGCGCGTCATCCAGCGTGAACCCGGTGATCATCCTTGCGTTCCCCTCAATCGGCTTGCCGATCCTGCGGTGCTGCAACCGCTGCTGACACGCTTTGCCCTGCTGTATCCGGGGGTGAACAGGGCGGCGGTGGTTTCGCAGTGGTCGATGAACTACATGAGTATCGTCCTGCCGGCGACTTTTGCCTGCGTGCTGACACGCAGTGGCGCGATCGACTTCTGGAACGGGGAGTTCGTGCTGGTTCACGATGACGGGCAGCCCAAGGCGTTGGGACTGGCCGAGCCACTGCAGGTCCTCGCAGTTGAAGACCGCGCCGCCTATTGGTCGCGCTTGATCCATGAACACCTGACGCCGCTGTTCGCCACCCTGGCTGCTGCCGGTGGTCTGGCACCAAAAATCCTCTGGGGCAATATGGTCGCGATCTGGGATGGCGCCTTCGCGCGGATGGACCCTGATCTGTCCCGGGACGGCTTCGCCGATGCCCATGCCTGTCTGGAGCCGGTCACGGTCAATGACGGGCGCTTGAAGCTGCGCGGCCTGCAGTGGATGGTCGAATCTCCTGCGCCGGAAGTGTGCCCGCAACTGCCGCTGCGCCGGCATTGCTGCCTGCATTACCAGCTGCACGCGCCGGTCGAAGGCGAGCCCGCGGTCCTCTGCGAATCCTGCCCCAAACTGCACCGTTTGCCGCTGGCGGAGCAGGTCAGTTATCTGCATTACATCTACGAGTAAACCCATTACATGAGCCTGACACCGAATCTGTAGGAGCGAGGCTTGCCCGCGAAAGCGGTGTGTCAGCCACCATTGCAGTCGGCTGAACTGACGCCTTCGCGGGCAAGCCTCGCTCCTACAGGGTTTTGGGTTGTTTGAAGGATTTGTGGCAGGCATGGAACCTGTGGGAGCGGGCTTGCTCGCGAAGGCGGTGTGTCAGTCGCCATTGAAGTCGACTGAACTGACGCATTCGCGGGCAAGCCCGCTCCCACAGGGGGTTTGTGTTGTGCCCGAATGTCGTTAGGGGTAGACCTTGGCCATGGTCGGTGAATCCACATCCGACTGAGGGGTGATCTCGCTCAACGTCCCGTTCTCCACCCGAATCAACCGATCGGCGAGGCCAAAATACGCATCATCATGTGAAATCACGATCACCAGCTTCCCGCGCTCGCGCAGGTCGGTGAGGATGCGGTGGTAGAAGAAGTGCTTGAACACCGGGTCCTGGTCCGCCGCCCATTCATCGAACAGGTAGCACGGGCGATCGTCCAGCCAGGCGCTGAGCAGGGCCAGGCGTTTGCGTTGGCCGGTGGACAGGGCCAGGGTGGTCAGCTGTCCGTTCTCGATCTGCACCTTGTGGTCCAGCTGCAGATTCACCAGATACTCCTGCGCCTGCTGTATGCGCTGCGGATCGTCGCCGTGCAGCAGATTTTCGAACAGACAGAAGTCGGTAAAGATCGCCGAGAAATGCTGGCGGTAATGATGATTGTCATTGGCTGACGACACCTGCTCATCAAGCACGATGTCCCCATTCTCCGGACGGTAAAGCCCGGTCAGCAACATGGCCAGGGTGGTTTTGCCGCTGCCGTTACCGCCGGTGATGAACACCGTTTCCCCGGCATTGAGCGTCAGGTCGATCGGCCCGAAGGTGAAATGCCCGTCCTCGCGCTCGCGGTAGTAGGTGTGGGCGACCTGGCGGCAGACCAGGCTGCGCACCTGGGTCGGCGGAATCGACTCGACGACCTCGCTGGCACTTTCCATTTCGCCTTCCAGCGCCCGGATCTTGTTCAGCGCAACACTGGCCCGACCGAGGGTGGGCAGGGCGTGCATCAGCTCCGACAGCGGCGTGATCATGTAAAGAATGGCCAGAATAAAACCGGTCACCAGACTGGTGCTCAGCTCGATGAACTGCGGCGCCACGAACAGCACCACGCCGATCAACATGTAGAACACCGCATTGCCCCAGTTCAGCACCACGGCATAGATGCTCATGCCACGCACGAAATCCTGGCGATATTGCTTGCTCACCGGCAACAGCAGGTGGCTGAAGAAATGCTGGCGGCGCGGATGATTCAGTTGCAGTTCCTTGCTGCCGTCGGTGAGCAGGCGGTACTGATCGAACAGCTGATCCTTCAACTCACGGGCCTTTGAGATCGACGTCAGCGCCCGACGCTGCGGCCAGTTGAAACTGAGGCTGCCCAGCACAATCAGCGTCAGCGTCAGCACCAGCAACGGAAAGCTCAGCCAGCCCAGATACCCCAGGCAGGCGGCGATGATCCCGGCGTTGACCAGCAGAATCGGCACCAGCTCCACCGCCTGACTGATGGTCTGGGTATCGTCGGTCAGCATCGCCAGCAGGCGATGCTTGCCCAGGCGCTGCAACTGGGCGTACGGCGTGTCGATCAGCTTGGCGCTCAGGTGCAGGCGCATGTCGTGCACCGCGCCCTGGCCCAGGCGCAGCAGGCTGACATCGGCAATCACCCGCGACACCGCGACCAGCAGCACGAGCCCTGCGAAGTACCAGCCATCTGCCGGACGCAACTGGTCGAACACTTCAAGGCTGTGATTGATGGAGGCGATCAGGCCCGCCGCCGCCAAACCACAGACCAGGCCGGTCAGGGTCGCGATCAGCAGCGCGCGCCATGAACGTTTGGCCATGAGAATCAACAAATCCATTTCAAACCGCTCCGCGTGGGGTGAAAGCCTCGAGCTGCGCACCCAGCTGCTGATGCAGGGCAGGTTGCTCAAGGATGGTCAAGTGTTGTGCCTGGATCACTTCGCGGGTCAATCGACCGCTGCTCAGACGTTCCCAGTACGGGTCGACGAAGGCGCTGTCGGCCAGGGTATCGCTGGCCCACCACAGATGCACGTCACAGCTTAGACGTGGCGGCTGGAAGGTCGCCAGCAGATGCTGGGTGTGCTGCTGATAACGCAGCCGCGTTTGCAGGTGCTCCCAGCTGTCGCCATCCAGTTGCAGGCCTTGCTGACGCGCCCACTGCACCAGCTCCGGCAGGCGATCGGCCGGTGCCAGGGCTTGCAACTGCGCGGTCAATGCGTCGAGAGCCGCGGTCGGCAGTTGGCGCATCAGCGTCTGGCTGTCCGCGGTCAGGGCCGGCACGGCCGAGGCCAGCAGCGCCTCGACGCTGTCTTCCGGCGCCTGGTGCTGGTACTGCGAATCGACAACCCCGAGGAAGGCCACCTGTTCGCCGGCGCGCTCCAGATGCGCGGCGGCGGCAATCGCCAGCAGTCCACCGAGGGAGAAGCCCAAAAGGTGATACGGCCCTTGCGCCTGCTGCTCGCGCAGATGCTCGACATACAGCGCAGCCAGACTCTCGATATCGCCGCCCAGCGCGGTGCTGTCGTCGGTCAGATAAGCCGCCTGCAAACCCCACAGATTCCACGCCGGCAACGGTGAGCGCAGCGCGCGATAGTCCTGCACGTGCCCAGTGGACGGGTGGAAGCAGAACAGGTTCGGCGCCGCGACGTTATCCTGCGTCGCCAGCTTCACCAGCGGCGAGAGCTTGAGCTCGGCCTGCACCAGCGCGGCGAATGCCGAAACGCTCGGCGCGGTGAACACGGCGTTGACCGTCACCGGTGCCGACAGCACGCTCTGCAAGCGGCTGGCCAGGGTCACTGCCGCCAGAGAATGGCCGCCCAGTTCAAAGAAGTCATCGTCGATGCCGACCCGCTCAAGCCCCAGCACCTGCGCCCAGACCTCGGCCAGCAGCGCTTCCAGCGGCGTGCGCGGCAAGGCGCTGCCGACGCTGTCGAGCACCTTGTCGGCCCATTGCTGCAAGGTTTTGCGATCGAGCTTGCCATTGCCCATCAGCGGCAGCGCTTCGACGACCCGCAGTGCCGGCAGCATGTAGTCCGGCAGGCGATCCTGGGCCTGACCGTGCAGTTGCGCCACGGTCACCGATTGCCCCGGTGCCAGGGTCAGGAAGGCGAACAGCTGCTGACCCAATTCACCCTTGGCCAGGCATTCCACCGCCGCCTGGGCCACGCCCGGAAGACTCGCCAGTTGTGCCTGGATCTCGTCCAGCTCCACGCGGAAACCACGGATCTTCACCTGACGGTCGGCGCGGCCGCTGATTTCCAGGCTGCCATCATGGCGATAACGGGCCAGATCACCGGTGCGATACAGGCGTTCGCCCGACACCTCGATAAAGCGTTCACCACTCTGTTGCGCATCCAGATACCCCCGCGCCACTTGCGGGCCGGCGATATACAGTTCGGCGTTGACGCCGGGCGCGACCACTTCCTGCTGCTCGTCCAGCAGATACAGACGCATGCCGTCCAGACGATCGCTCAGCGGCAGGCGACGGTAATCGCAGGCCGGATCGAGCCGGTGCATTGCTACCCCGATCGTGGTTTCGGTGGGGCCGTAGTGGTTGAAGATCGCCAGTGACGGTGCCAGTTCACGCAGGCTTTGCAGCAGGCGCGGCGAGCAGGTTTCGCCACCGATGATCAGCTGTTTGCGTGGCAGCACGGCGGCGCTGCGGCTGTGCAGCAGCCAGGCGTCGAGCAGCGACGGCACGATTTTCAGGTGATCGATCGGATAGGCCGCTTGCCAGTCCGCCCAAGCCTGGGCGTTCATCGCGGTGTCCTTGTCCAGAATATGCAACTCACCGCCGCTGAGCAGGGTGGGGAACAGCAGGGTGTAACCCAGGTCCGCCGCGAGCGCGGTGACCACGGCGCTGCGTTCACCCGGTTGCAGTGCCAGGCGACGGGTCACGCTGGTGATGTAACTGGCGAGCTGGCCATGCTCGACGATCACGCCTTTTGGCGTGCCGGTGCTGCCGGAAGTGAACAGCACATAGGCGGCGTCCTGCGGATGGATTTCGGTATTCAGCGCTGTCATCGGGCTTTGATGCCAAACCGCTGTATCGCGCAAATCGAGGCTGGCCACCGAAGGCAAGGCCGGGCCATTGCCGGCCGCGCCGCTGAGCACGAACACCGGTTGCGCCTGTTGCAGAATCGCCAGGGAGCGCTGCGCCGGTTGTTGCACGTCCAGCGGCACGAACGCGGCGCCGCACTTGTGCACGGCGAGCATCGCCAGAACCATCGACGCCGAGCGCTCCAGATACAACGCCACCCGGTCTTCAGGCCCCACGCCCCGGGCGCGCAAGTAGTGCGCCAGCTGATTGCTGCGCGCGTCCAGTTCGGCGTAGCTCATTTGCTGAGTCTGGTCGCGCAGCGCCAGGTGATCGGGGAACTGGGCAGCACAACGAGTGAAGCCCGCCGGCACGCTGACAAAAGCCTGCGCCGTAGCGGGGCCGTGCAGTTCAGCCAGGGTCATGGAGAAGGTCGGCGAATGCAGCGACAGCTCGGCCAGAGTCTTGCCGGCATCACCGACGGCATCGATCACCAGCGACTGCAACTGTTCCAGCAAAACCAGAGCCGCCTGCTCGCTGTAGCGGTTCGGCAGATGGCACAGGTTCAGGCGATGGCCGCCCTCGACGGCTTCGGCCACCAGCAGCAACTCGATGCCCGGTGGTATGGCGTGAGCGTCCTGCACTGTGAAAGACGCAGCGTCGCTGCCCAGCCAATCGAAGCGCTGACTCAGGCTGGCGCTCCACTGGAAACCATAACGGGAACCCTCGGCCGCGCCGCCGTACTCCTGCCATTCCGTGGCCCCTTCGCAGCGCGACTGCAAATCCGTCAACGCCTGGACAAAGCGGCTGTCGCTGGCTGGTTCAAAGCGCAGGGGCAGGGCCTTGGCGAACAGGCCCCAACAGTCGGCGAGTTCTTCGTAATCGTCGCGGCAGTCATGGACCCAGTTCAGTGTCAAAGCGGGCGTGTCGCCGGTGCTCAGCCGCTGCAGCAGCACGCCCCAGGCGGTCATCAACACCTGCTCGGGGGACGCGCCGTGACGCTGGCAAAAGCTGTCCAGTGCCGTGCTCAAAAGGGTGCTGGCCATCAAGCGAGTCGTAAAAGGCGCATCGGCCTGATCGCTGCGCACCTGACGATAAAGCAGCTCACCGCCAGCCTGCTCATCCAGTGCCTGGCCCGCCCAGAACTGCCGACCCAGCGCGGCATCTTCATCAGCCTGCAAATCCTGCAGCCAGGCGCTGTACTGGGTGTAAGTCATGGCCTCTTCATCGAACGCCGGCACAGACGCCGAACCCAGCGCTTCGGCCAGGCGCAGCAGGGTGCCACGGTCGGCGCCCAATGCCGGCAGTTGCAAGGTCACCCGATATAGATTGTTCGCCAGGTTTTCCACCTCAACGCCGATGGCGTCAGGTGCTGCGGCCGCTGCGACCTGCAACGGCACCTGCAAGCCCGGCTCCGGCCGCACCCGCAGGCGCAAGGCTTCGTGGGCCGCGCTGAAAGCTGCCAGCCGTTCCTGCAAACGGTCCAGCGCCAGCTCGCCGGCCACCTCCAGTTCCAGGCGCGCCGCCGGCAAACCGGCCAACCACTGGCTGCGTTGCTGCGGCGACAGGGCGAAGGCGTCTTCGCGTTGTTCGAAAGCGGTCATGCCTGCACCTCGGCGTCGAGCTGTTCACGATTCATCATCTGCCCCATGGCCACACAGATCTTGCGTTCGCCTTCAAACGGATCGCGGGCGTGGGCCACCAGCATGTTGTCGAGCATCACCATGTCGCCTTTCTGCCAGGCGAAACGCACGGCGCACTCCTCGTAGGCGGCGCCGATCACCTGCATGACCTCGTCTTCGATCACGCTGCCGTCGCCGTAGTACACGTTGCGCGGCAGGTTGCCCAAGCCGAACAGATTGATCAGGTTGCTGCGCACTTCAGGCTCCAGGCAGGCGGAGTGGTGCAGTTGCACCTGATTGAAGAACGACAGTTCACCGGTGTCCGGATGGGCGACGATGGCCGGGCAGTGCTGGGCGATTCGCAGGTTGTCCGCGCCCAGCCATTCCCATTGCATGCCGGTCTCGCGGCACTGACGCTCCACTTCTTCGCGTACTTCGGTCTTGAAAAAGTCCTGCCAACGCACATCCAGCTTGTCGGTGAAATGCCGCACGTACAGCAGGCCCTTGGCTTTGAGGCGCGCAACGATGTCCTCGGGCAGGCGCGCCAGCACCTGACGGCAATCGACGATGGGCGTGCAGCCGCCGCGCGGCGCAGGGATCTCGCAGAAGAACCACTGCTTGCACGGCCATTGCGGCAGGTGCGAGCTCTCGTTGTGGAACAGGATCATGTGCTGCTCCGGGTACGGCGTCGAATGGTAAATGTTCTTGCCGGAGGTGTTCTTCGGCAGGTCGCCGTAGGTCCCGTACAGGTCCGGTTCGATGGCCTGGGCGAACTGCTCGAAGGCCGCGGCGTCGGGCAGGTTGAAACCGCGGAACAGCAGGCCACCGTGGGTGCGCAGCTGTTCGTTGATCCACAGCCGGGCTTGCAGCGCCCAGTGCACCGGGTCGAGATCGCCCAGCAACGGTTCGATCACCAGCGGCAGCGCCTGGCCGTCGATCAGCGTGCGGGTACGCACCTGCTCATGGGCCAGCTGACTTACGCCAGAGGCACGGGTCTGCTTGAGCTTGCTCATCTTCGACATCTTGCGGGCACTGCGCGCGGCGGCGTCGTCCGCTGGTGTTTCGGATGGCGCTTCGGATGGCGCAGGCGCTGCAGAGGAGCTGCCCTCGAGGCGCCACGACCAGTCTTGCAGGGCTTGTTCAGGTGCAGTCACGATTCGCTCCAGCAGATTTTCGAAGCCTTGTTCCAGGCGATTGACAGTCGGTGCGCCGAGCACGCTGGTGCGGTAGACCCAGCGCACGTTCAAGCCTTGCTCGTCGTCTTCCTCGACGAACACCGCGAGGTCGAACTTGCTGCTTTCCTGACCCGGCAGCAGATGTTCCTCGATGTCCAGGCCCGGCAGGCTGGCGTTGGTGCCCGGTGTGTTCTGCATCACGAACAGCACCTGCACCAGCGGATTGACCCCTGGCGTGCGCGGCGGTTGCAGCGCTTCCACCAGTTTGTCGAACGGCACTTGCTGGTGCTGGAACGCCGACAGGCAGTCGTCGCGCAGGCGTTGCAGGCGGGCGTCGAATCCCTCGCCTTCGGTGAGTCGCGCGCGGATCGGCAGCACGTTGACGAAGAAGCCGATCAGGTTCTCCACCGCCGGGTGTTCGCGGTTGGCCAGGTCAGTGCCGACGATGAAGTCGTGGGCGCCGGTGGCACGCTGCATCAGGCTGTTGAAGGCATTGAGCAGGACCATGAACAGCGTCGCCTTTTGCTCCTGAGCGTAAGCCTTGAGCACTCGGGTCTGGGCCGGGGTGAAGCTTTGTTGCAGGGATGCGCCGTGATAATCCGGTCGTGTCGGACGCGGGGCGTCCAGCGGCAGCGGGATCAGGGGCGGCGCGCCTTCCAGCTGACGGCGCCAGTAGTCGATGGCGCGCGCCAACAGACGCTGTTGCGGTTCGCTGCGTTGCCAGTGGGCATAGTCGGCGTACTGGATCGGCAGCGGTGCGAAGACCGGCGTCGCACCGTTGCTGTAGGCCAGATAGCCGGTGATCAGCTCCTGCATCAGGATGCCCATGGACCAGGCATCGGTGGCGATGTGGTGCAGCACCACTTGCAGCACGTGATCGTCCTGACCCAGGCGCAGCAGGCTGGCGCGCAGCATCGGCGCCTGTTGCAGGTCGAACGCACGCGCGGCCTGCTCGTCGATCAGGCGTTGCAGGGCTTGCATCTGCGCATCGCCCGCCAGTGCCGAGAGATCGGTCGGCGTCAGGTCGACGGTCGGTGCCGGGCTGATGACCTGGACAGGCTGGTCGCCCTTGAGCTGGAAGGCGGTACGCAGCGATTCGTGACGCTCCAGGACCGATTGCAACGCCGCTTGCAGGGCGGCGATGTCCAGCGCACCGCGCAGTCGCACCACCGAACCCATATTGTAGGCCGCGCTCGGGCCTTCGAAGCGGTCGAGGAACCACAGCCGTTGTTGAGCGAAAGACAGCGGCAGCATCTGGTCACGCGGGACAGGGACGATTTCGCTTTCGCTGTCGAGCCCGTTCTGCGCCTCGCGCTGGCGATCTACCGCCTGGGCCAGTTGCTCCAGAGTGCCGCCTTCGAACAGGATACGCAGCGGCAGATTGACCTCCAGGCGACGGCGAATCCGCGACAGCACCTGGGTGGCCAACAGGGAGTGACCGCCGATGGCGAAGAAGTCGTCGTGCACGCCGACGCTGTCCAGGCCGAGGATGTCCTGCCAGAGTTCGGCCAGGACTTTCTCGGTTTCCGTACGTGGCGCCACGCGCTGCTGTTGATCCTGCACGGCCAGCGGCACGTCCAGGGCGGCGAGGGCTCGGCGGTCGACCTTGCCGTTGGCGTTGAGCGGCAGTTGCGCCAGGTTCAGCCAGCGGGCCGGCACCATGTAGGCCGCCAGTTGCTGGCCCAAGTAGGCACTGAGCACCTGTTGCGCGGATTCGCTGGTGAATTCGGCGGCGCTGTCGAGCACATACCAGGCCACCAATTGCAGCGCGCCACGGGCGTCGGGCAGGGCCAGTACCGCCGCGCTGCTGACTGCCGGGTGCTGCATCAGGCGGTTTTCGATTTCGCCCAGCTCGATACGGAAGCCACGGATCTTGACCTGCTGGTCGCGACGACCGAGGTATTCGAACACCCCATCGGCACGCATCCGGCCGATGTCACCGCTGCGATACAGGCGCGCGCCCGGCTCGAACGGATGATCGACAAAGGCTTCGCGGGTGCGTTGCGGGTCGCGCAGGTAACCGCGACCGACACCGACACCACCGATGCAAATTTCACCCGGAACACCGATCGGCACCATGCGCAGGTCGGCATCGAGCACGAACATCTGGTTGTTGGCGGTCGGCGTGCCGATCGGCATGTGCAGGCAATCGGCGTCCGGTGCCTGGGTGATGGCATGGAAAGCCACGTCGTCCGAACACTCGGCCGGGCCGTAGGCGTTCATCATCGGGATGTTCGGAAAGCGCGCGCACCAGTCCCGCGCCAAGGCCGGTGGCAGGGCTTCGCCGGTCGGCAGCAACCAGCGCAGGCTGCTCAGATCTTGTTGCGCCTGGCTTTCCTGGAGCATGCCGCGAATCAGCGCCGGTACGGTTTCCAGCAGGGTCAGGCCGTGTGCCTGAACGGCATCGAGCAGGGCCAGCGGATCGTGGGCCTGGGCATCCGGGAGGATGTGCACGGTGGCGCCGAACAGCGGCGCGGCGAGGAACTGCCACACGCAGATATCGAAGGCCGCCGAGGCGGTCTGGGCGATACGGTCGTGCTCACCCAGGCCCAGGGACGGCACCTTGCCGAACTTGTTGTTGAGCATGCCGCGCTGCTCGACCATCACGCCCTTGGGCTTGCCGGTGGAGCCGGAGGTGAAGATTACGTAGGCCAGTTGGTCCGGATTGTGGACGTAGCTGACCGCCGGCTGCTCGGCACCTTGCCAGAGGGTCTGGGCAATCAGGCAGGTCGGCTGTTTGGCCATTTGCGGCAGGACGTTGTCCAGAGTAGCCGTGGCGTGTTCGCACACCAGCAGCACCGGCGCTTCACCCAGTTCCAGCAGTTCCGCCAGGCGCGCGGGCGGTTGCTGAATGTCCAGCGCCTGGAACGCGGCGCCGGCCTTGAGGGTGGCGATCATCATGGTCAACAGCGCCAGACCGCGTTCGGCAAACAGCGCCACCAGCGTTTCCGGGCCGACACCTTTGGCTTGCAGCGCGCGGGCGATGCCGTTGGTGCGGCGGTCCAGCTCGGCGTAGGTCAGCGATTCGCCCTGGCAGACCGCGGCGATGTGCTGCCCACGGTTGCGCACCTGATCGGCGAACAGCGCGGCATAACCACGCTCCAGCGGGAAATCCACGGCGCTGCGGTTGTATTCCACCTGCAACTGCTGGCGCTCGGCCGACGGCAGCATGTGCAGGCTGCCCAGCGGGGCTTGCGGCTCATCGAGCATGCTGGTCAGCAACTGCACCAGATGCCCGAGCATGCGCTGCACGGTCTCGCCGGTGAAACGCTGGTTGTCGTAGGACAGGCGAATGCCCAGGCGATCGCCGGGGTAGAGCACCACGGTCATCGGGAAGTTGGTGTGCACCCGGTCTTCGTAGATGTCGATGCTGAAGTTGTCCAGTTGCACGCTGCTGATATCCAGCGGGGCGTTTTCGAACACCACCAGGCTGTCGAACAGTTGCTGGCCGCGCGGCACGCCGCTGCAACGCTGGATGTCCACCAGCGAGGTGCTTTCGTGTTCACGCAGTTGCGCGTTGTGCGACATCAGGGCCTGCAGCCAATCGGACACCAGCGCCTGTGGGTCGACGTCGACCCGCAGCGGCAGGCTGTTGATGAAGATCCCGACCATTTCCTCGACCCCGGCCAGATCGGTAGGGCGACCGGCCACGGTGACGCCGAACAGCACGTCGCGATTGCCGCTGTAGCGCGACAGCAACAGGGCCCATGCGCCTTGAATCCAGGTGTTGGGCGTCAATTGGTATTGCTGGCACAGCTGCTGCAAACGCTGGGTCTGGGCGATGCTCAGGGTGCGGTCCTGATCGCCGACCGCTTCCGGCGCCTGCTCGGCCCGGGCCGGCGAGCTGTCCACGTGCAACGGCGTCGGCTCGCTGAAACCCGCCAGATCCGCTTGCCAGAAGGCCAGGGCGGCGGCCATGTCGTGGCGCTCCAGCCAGCTCATGTAGCCACGGAACGAACGGAACAGCGGACGGGCCACCGGCTCCTGACGCACGATCGACTGATAGATCGCCAGCAGGTCTTCCATCAGCAAACCGAAGCACCAGGCATCGGTGAGGATGTGGTGGAAGCTGCGCACCACGGCAAAACGACGTTCGTCGAGCTGGAAAATCCGCAGGTGGGTCAACGGCGCGCGGGCCATGTCGAAGCCTTGCTGGCGCTGGGCTTCGAGGGCCTGATCCATGGCCAGGCGCTGCTGCTCGGCGTCGAGGTGGCGCAGGTCTTGCCAGTCGAACGCCGGGTCGGTCTTGCGGAACACGCATTGCAGCGGCGCGTGGTCTTCCTGCCACCAGAACGCGGTGCGCATCATCGGGTGGCGGTCGAGGAACAGCTGCCAGGCCGCTTCCATGGCCGGGCGTTGCAGGGCGCCGTCCCAGCTGTAGCGTTGCTGCATCAGGTAGATGCCGCTGTGGGGTTGCAGCAGTGTGTGCAGCAGCATGCCCTGTTGCATCGACGACAGCGGATAGAGGTCCTCGATGTTCGGCCAGTCCAGCGGCTCGGCCGCCAGGGTCGCCGCCTGCTTGTGGCACAGCGGGAAGGCCGCGCTGGCAGGGCGCAACTCGGGCTGGGCGAGCAGGGCGGCGAGGTCGGTCAGACGTTGCACCAGTTGTGGTGCCCAGTCGGCGGCCAGCGCGCCTTCGCAGCGCAGGTGCAGGCGACCGTCCTGCCAGCTCGCGTCCAGGGTCAGTGCGCAGCTGGGTGCTGACGGCTGATGAGCCGCTTCGACCTGGCTCAGGATCGCGCGTTGTTCGCGATGGCCGTCACGGTCCCCCAGCCAGCGGATGGCGACAGGGGCGGCGGGCAGGTCGCGCAGGGGTTCCTGCAGGTAGGTGTTGTCCGACAGGTAACGCAGGGCGCCATAGTCGGCGCCGTGTTGCGGGTAGGCGCGCAGCTGCGAGGCGGTGGCCTGCAAGCGCTGCAGCAGGGTTTCGCCCTGTGGCTGAAGGTAGAACGGCACCGCCAGTTCCAGGGCGCCGATGATGCGTGCCGGGTCCAGGTCGGCCACGGCAATCGGCGCGCTGACCGGCAGGCGATCGGCTGCCGGGCGGGCGTCGTGCAGATTCAGGGCAATCAGCCCGGCGCCGGCGACTTCGCGGCATTGCTCGGCCACGGCGCTGGCCAACAGGCTGTTCCAGTCCAGTTGCAGCACGTCGCCCAGGCGCTTGAGGTCGCTGGAGGTGTCCGCCGGCAACGCATGTTCGATCACGGAACTGGACTGCTGGCTGTCCGGCAGTTGCAGCACGTCCATGCCGGCGAATTGCAGCCAGTGTTCCCAGGCCTCGTCCAGCGCGTCGCCTTGTGCATGGCTCTGCTGGTGGCGGGTCCATTGGGTTAAGTCGCCACCGTTGTAGGCCAGGCGCACCGGTCGTTGGTACAGCAGTTGCGCCAGCGCCAGGTTGAGGTCGGACAGCAGCAGCGACCAGGACGCTTCGTCCACGCACAGCGGGTGCGCGGCGAGCAATACGCAGTGTTTGTCGCCATGCTCCAGCAGGCTGGCGTGCAGGGTTTGTCCGGCGCTCAGTTCGAGGGCATCGACACCGGCCTGAGCCAGGGTTTGCAGGCGTGTCTGGTCGAGGTCTTCAAGGGTCTGACGGCTGATCACCGGCGCCTTGGCCGCCACCATCACGCGCTGCTGCCATTGGCCTTCAGGCGAGATTTGCAGTGCCAGGCGCAGGGCCTGATGGTGCTGTTGCAGGGCGCTGATCGCCTGGCTCAGCAGGTCGCTGTCGATGGATTGGCTGAGGGCCACGCAACGCCAGGTGGCGTCCAGCGAGCCTTGTTCCACGCGTGCCAGTTGGCCAGAGCCCAGGGGCAGTTCATAACCATCGGCCAGGTTCTCGGCCACGGTGTTGCTGGCATCGGCACCCAGCACCCGGGCGATGTCGGCGATGGTGCGGTTTTCGAACAGCTGGCGCGGGGTGAGCTTGAGTCCTTGCTGGTTGGCGCGGGCGATGATCTGCAGGTTGAGGATCGAGTCGCCGCCCAGGGCGAAGAAGTTGTCCTGCACGCCCACGCGATCGAGCTTCAGCACCTCCTGCCAGATCTGCGCCAGCAACGCTTCGACTTCGTTGCGCGGGGCGATATGGCTGGCACTGTCGTCGGCCGCTTTCTGCGGCAGCGGCAGGCGCGAGGCGTCGACCTTGCCGTTGCGGTTCAGCGGCAGTTCGTCGAGGGTGATGAAGTGCGCCGGGACCATGTAGTCCGGCACGCGCATCGCCAGATCGTCGCGCAGCTTGGCCGGCGACAGCGACTGGCTGGATACCAGCCAGGCGACAAGACGCAGGCCGCCATCGAGTTCCACGGCACGCACCAACGCCTGCTCGATCAAGGGCGACAGGCGCTTGATCTGCGCTTCGACTTCGCCCAGTTCCAGACGGTTGCCGCGAATCTTCACCTGACTGTCGACCCGGCCGAGGAACGCCAGTTGACCGTCGACCAGCCAGCGCACACGGTCGCCGGTGCGATACCAGCGTTGTTGCTGCGCGTCGACGATGAAGCGCTCATCGGTGAGGTCGGGGCGATGCAGATAACCGCGAGCCAGCGCGCCGCCGATCAGCAGCTCGCCGGACACGCCGGTCGCCACTGCTTGACCGTTGCCATCGACTACCCGCAGTTGGCGATTGGGCAGGGGACGGCCCAGGGCGATGCTGCGCAGGCCGGTCGGCAGTTCGGTGGCAATCGCACCGACCGTGGCCTCGCTCGGTCCGTAGTGGTTGAACACCTTGAGTTGCGGCGCCAGGCCATTGACCTTGTCCAGTAGCGCCGGGCTCAGGGCATCGCCACCGAACACCAGCAGCGTGGTCGGCAACAGACGAGCATCGGGCAATGCCTGCAACAGGCCACCGAGATGGCTCGGGGTGATTTTCAGTACATCGATCGGGTGCTGGCTGAACAGCTCGGCCAGTGCCAGCGGGCTGAAGCCGCTGTCGTCATCCACCAGCAACAGGCTGCCGCCGGTGCACAGGGCACCGAACAACTGGGTGTGGCCGAGGTCGGCGGCAACGCTGGACAGCAGGCCGTAACGGGCCGCTTGCGGCGGGTTGAGCACCGACTGCACGGCAGTCACGTAGTCGACGATGGCCCGGTGTTCGACCACCACGCCCTTTGGCGTGCCGGTGGAACCCGAGGTGTAGATCACGTAGGCGGCAGCATCCGGGCTGTGCGTCACCGCAGGCGCGCTGTCCGGTTGCGCGGCGATCGCAGCCGCGGCCTCGCTCAGCCACAGCGCCGGGGTGTGCTCGGCCAGACGGGTCAGCTGAGCCGAAGGCGCGGCGCCGATCACCAGCGCGGCGCGGCTGTCCACCAGCACATCGGCCAGGCGTCCGGCGGGTTGTTTCAGGTCCAGTGGCAAGTAAGCCGCGCCGGCCTTGAGGGTGGCCAGCAGGGCGATGACGAAATCGGCGCTGCGGTCCAGGGCCAGGGCCACCAGGTTGTCGGCACCGATGCCTTGGGCTCGCAGGTGCTGGCTGAGCTGGTTGGCGCGCTGATCGAGTTCACGGTAGGTCAGGGCGACCTGACGGTCGCGCACCGCCAGTTGCTCAGGGTTCGCGGCGACCTGCTGTTCGAAGCGCTGGTGCAGGCATTGCTCCGGCACCGGCAGGCTTGTGCCGCTGCCTTTGACCAGCAATTGCTGCTGTTCTTCAGTGCTCAGCCAGTCAAGTTCGGCGACCTGGCATTGCGGCTGTGCGGTCATGGCCAGCAGGATCGCGCGCAATTGCGCCGACAGCATGGCGATTTCTGCATCGCTGAAGCGTTTGCGGTCGTAGCTGAACAGGTAGTTCAGCTGCTCGCCCGGCACCACGATCAGCGACAGCGGGAAGTGGTTGCGGCCCTGGGTGTGGGTGATGCCGTCGACCTGCTGGTCGTTGGACGGCGCGATGAAGCTCAGGCCGTCGGCGTCTTGATTGAGCGCGTCGGTGACCGGGAAGTTTTCGAACACCAGGATCGAATCGAACAACGCCCGCTCGGCGGCGATCTTGCTCATCGACTTGAGCTTGCCGATCGGCAGGTAGGCGTGGTGACGCAGGTCGCTGTTGGCCTGCTGCAACTGTTGCAGCCAGTCCACCAGCGTCGGGCTGTCGGCCCATTGCACCCGCAGCGGCAGGGTATTGATGAACAGGCCGACGGTGCTTTCGACTGCGCTCAGGTTCTCCGGGCGGCCGGCCACGGTCACGCCGTAAACCACGTCATCGCGCCCGGCGTGCTGGCCCAGCAGCAGCGCCCAGGCACCCTGGATCAGGGTGTTGACGGTCAGGTCATGGCGACGGGCGAAACTCGACAGCTGCTCGGTTTCGCCAGCTTCCAGCAGGCTTTCCCGCTCGGCGAACGGTGCGCCCGACGGTGGCGCCAGGCGCACGGCGAAGTCCGGCAGCGGGGTCGGTTCGTTGAGGTCCTGCAACTGCTCGCGCCAGAACGCTTCGGTGGCGGCCATGTCCTGTTCCGCGAGCCAGGCGATGTAGTCGCGGTAAGGGCGGGTCGCCGGCAGGTTGGCGGCGCGGCCCAGGGCCTGTTCGTAGTAGAGCGCCAGCCATTCCTGAATGGCGATGCCCACGCTCCAGCCATCCATGAGAATGTGATGGAAGGTCCAGGTCAGGTGAAAGCGCTGTTCGTCCAGACGCACCAGGGACACGCGCATCAGCGGCGCGTCGTTCTGTTCCAGCGGTTCGGCGCGCTGCTCCAGCGCCAATTGTTCCAGCGCGATTTGTTGATCGTCGCGCTCGCGCCAGTCCAGCAGGCTCAGCGGCACTGCGAGGTCCTGCTGCACCACCTGATAGGCGTCGTCCAGGTCTTCCCAGAGAAACGCGCTGCGCATCACCGCGTGGCGCTGCATCAGTGCCTGCCATGCACCACGGAACGCGGTGAGGTTCAGCGGACCCTGGATTTCCAGGCTCAGTTGCTGGTAGTACACCCGCGAATCCGGCTCGAGGACGCTATGGAACAACAGGCCATGCTGAGTTGGCGAAAGGGAGTAGATGTCTTCGATGTTGTTCATGCTTTGACGGGTCCGTAGCTAATTCTTGAAAACGTATTGAGCGAAGGCAGGGGCGCGTGGGTCGAGTTCCACCCACGCGCCGGCTCGCCCGCTAGCTTTGGGGATTCGGTTTGGTCTTGAGCTTGCTCAGCAACATGTCCAGGGACTTCTGGTTCATGCCCTTGGCCAGCGGGAAGTCCGACGGCATCAGCGCGCCGGACTGCGGATCGAGGCAATGGGCGACCAGCGCCTGCAAATGTTCCAGCAGGCGCGCCGGCAAGCGGCTGTCGGCATCCGGCGTGACGCTGTGCCACTCGATGTGCAGCACGCCGCCCTCCAGCCAGGCCACCACTTCACGGCCGTGGCTGACCTTGTTGATCGCGGCCACTTCCGCCGGGGCTTTCAGGCTGCTGGCGCGCAACCAGCCTTCCGGCGTTTGCTCGTGCCCCAGGTAGTTGAACAGCACATCGCCACGGCTCGCCGGCAACTCACCGCGCTGGCGCAGCAAGCCGTGGCCCAGGCCATTGCCCGGTACGGCGCGCAGGGCTTCCTTGGCCTCGCGCACACGCTCGGCCGGAGCGCCACTGGATTTGACCCGCAGCGGGAACAGGGTGGTGAACCAGCCAACGGTGCGGCTGACGTCCAGGCCTTCGAACGGCGCATCGCGGCCGTGGCGCTCCAGATCGACGACGATTTCCTCGCGCTTCTCGGCTTGCGCCAGGGTCGCGGCGAGGGCGGCGATCAGCAGCTCTTCCGGTTGCGTGCGGTAGGCGGCGTGGGACTCGGTCAGCCATTGCTGGGTGTGCGTGGCGTCCCAACGGGCGGACAGGGTCTGGCGCTCGGCGACCGTGGCCAGCGGGGCCGGGTTCGCGGCGGTCTGGGCGTTCCAGTAGCGCTGCTCGGCACCGACCTTGTCGCCGTGGGCGCGCAGGTGCTCGGCCCATTGTTTGTAGGAGGTGGTTTTCGCCGGCAGCGTCGGGTTCTCGCCGCGTTCCAGGCCCTGGTACAGCTGCTGGAAATCTTCCAGCAACGGCGTCCAGGACACCGCATCGACCACTAGGTGGTGAGCGACGAGGTACAGGCGTTGCGGTTCGCCTTGCAGCAGGGCGGCGGCGAACAGCGGGCCTTGTTGCAGGTTCAGGCTTTCGGCGACCTGTTGCAGTTGCTCGGGCTGATCGCAGACGGTAAATCGGGCTGGCGAAACGGGCGCGATCTGCGCCTGCCATTGGCCATCGACCTGGTTGAACTGCAGGCGCAGGGCGTCGTGGTGCGCCACCAGACGATTCAGGGTCGCCTGCACCAACGCCGGCTCCAGACGACGGTCGCTGTCGGCCAGCACCGACTGGTTCCAGTACGCCGCTTGCGGTTGCTGCAGGTCGAAGAACCACTGGTGCAGCGGCATCAACGGCAGGCTGCCGGTGACGTCGCCCTGTTCGGCCAGAGTCAGCAACGGGCTGGCCACCTGGGCCAGGGCTGCCGGGGTCGGCGAGCGGAACAGGTCTTTTGGCGTGAGCGAGTAACCCTGTTCCCGCAGGCGCGAAATCAATTTCAAGCCAAGGATCGAATCACCGCCCAGGGCGAAGAAGCTGTCCGTGGTGCCGACCTCGCGGCCGCTGCTCAGCATGTCACTCAGCAATTCGCCGAACAGCTGGCAAAGCAAGGCTTCCAGTTCGTTGCGCGGAGCGACGCGGGCTTCCTGGCTTTGCGGCAATGGCATCGCCGCCAGGGCCTTGCGATCGATCTTGCCGTTGGTGGTCAGCGGCAGGGCCGGCACTTCAACCCACACCGCCGGCACCATGTAGGCCGGCAATTCGGCGCTGAGCAGTGCGCCCAGGTCCGATTGCGGGGCGTTGCTGCTGTAGAACGCGATCAGACGGTTATCCAGCACCAGGGTGCAGGCGCCGGTGATAGCGGGCTGGTTGAGCAGCGCGGCATCGATTTCACCCAGTTCGATACGCTGGCCACGTAGCTTCACTTGATGGTCGAGACGACCGAGGTATTCGATGTTGCCGTCGGCAAGGAAGCGGCAACGGTCGCCGGTGCGGTACAGGCGATCACCTTCAACAAACGGGCTGGCGAGGAAGCGTTCCTCGGTCAAGTCCGGGCGTTTCAGGTAACCACGGGCCACGCCGACACCGCCTATATAGAGCTCGCCGATGCTGCCGATTGGCAATGGCTGCATGGCTGCGTCGAGGATGTACAGGCGCAGGTTGGCGATCGGTTTGCCGATCGGCACGATCAGGTCATCCATCGAGCAACGCCATACCGAGACGTCGATGGCCGCTTCGGTCGGGCCGTACAGGTTGACCAGCGCCGCCGGGTGCTGGCCCATGAAACGCCGCACCAGATCCGCCGGCAGCGCTTCGCCGCTGGCGAACACCTGACGCAGGCTGTGGCAGTTTTTCAGGCTCGGCTCTTCGACGAAGGCGCGCAGCATCGAAGGCACGAAGTGCAGGGTGGTCACCTGTTCCTGCTGGATCAGCTGGCTGAGGTAAGCCGGGTCGCGATGGCCGTCCGGACGGGCTACCACCAAGGTGGCGCCGGTGATCAGCGGCCAGAAGAATTCCCACACCGACACGTCGAAGCTGTACGGCGTCTTTTGCAATACGCGGTCGTTCGGGCCAATCGGGAAGGCGTCCTGCATCCAGTAGATGCGGTTCATCAGGGCGCCGTGTTCGTTCATCACGCCTTTTGGCTGACCGGTGGAGCCGGAGGTGTAGAGCACGTAGGCCAGATCACCCGCATCAACGGTCAAAGGCTCGCCAACAGGTGCCTCAGGCAACTTGTCGAGGATCCAGGCAGTGTGCCCGGCCGGCAGACGCGACAGCCATTGCGCCTGGGTCAACGTCACCTGCGCATCGGCATCCCCAATCAGGAACGCCAGACGCGCCGCCGGCAGCTCCGGATCCAACGGCAACCACGCCGCACCGGCATGCACGATGCCGAGCAGGGCGACGACCATGTCCACCGAACGCTCCATGCACACCGGCACGATGCTGTCGCGACCGATGCCTTGAGCGCGCAGGGCACGGGCCAGTTGCTGCGCCCGCTGATCCAGCTCGGCATAGCTCAGGCGCTGGCCTTCGAATATCAGTGCCGGAGCGTTTGGCGTTAGCGCCGCCTGCTGGCTCAAAGCCGTGTGCAGATTGGTCGGGCCCGGATACAGACGCTCGGTGGCATTCCAGCGATCCAGTTGCTGCTGATCCTGCTGCTGCGGGAACAGCTCCACCAGCGAGCGCTCGGGGGCAGCCACCAGCGCGTCGAGCAGGGCGCACCATTGCTCGCTCCAGCGCTGCATCGTGCGCTGATCAAACAGCGCCGCCTGGTATTCGAGGGCGAGGGTCATGTCGCTGCCGTCGTCCTGCACTTCCCAGCTCTGTTCGAACTTGGCGTCGATCACCGGCAGCATCTGTTCCTCGATGTTCAGCCCCGACCACTGACGGCTGTCCAGGCGTCCGTGGTTGAGGGAGAACAGCACCTGGAACAGCGGCGTGCGATTCAGGTCGCGGCGCTGGGCCACGGCGCCCACCAGGGTGGCGAACGGCAGGTCGGCGTGGGCCTGGGCCGCGCGCAGATCGGCTTCCAGGCTGGTCAGCAGTTGTGCCGCCGGGGCCTGCTGGTCGATCTCGCTGCGGATCACCAACGTGTTCACCAGACACGCCAGCAGCGCCTGGGTTTGCGGCTGCTCGCGCTGGTCGGCCGGGGTGCCGAGACGGATCTCGCGCTGGCCGCTGTAGCGGGCGAGCAGGGCGCTCAGGGCACTGGCCAGCACCACATAGGCGGTGGTGCCGCGTTGCCGGGCGAACTGGCGAATGGCCTCGGCGCGCTCGGCACCCAGACGCAGGGTCAACTGCCCGGCACGACGCTCCGCTTCGGCGCCGCGTGGACGGTCCAGCGGCAGGTCGAGTTGGTAGTCGTCCTGGCCCAGATGGTTTTTCCAGTAATCAAGGCTGGCGCTGCGGCGGGCCTGGGTGTCCGGGTACTGCTGCCACAGGGCGAAGTCGACGTAGTCGATCTCCAGCGCGGTCCAGTCCGGCGCCTGTCCGCGCAGGTCGGCACTGTAGGCCTCGCTCAGTTCGTCGATCAGCAACTGCATGGCCCAGCCGTCGGTGGCGCTGTGGTGCAGGCACACCAGCAGGCGGCTTTCGTCGCTGTCCCGGCGTTGCAGCAGGTGCGCGCGCCAAGGGGCGGCCTTGGCCAGGTCGAACGGCGCCATCAGCGCGGTTTCGGCGTCGGTGCAGGCTGAGGTCCAGTCCTGAGTGCTGACTTCGGTGATGACCAGCGCTGGGCCGTGATCGTCGATCAGCAGTTGCGCTTCGCCTTCGATTTCGACGATGCGGCTGCGCAGGACCAGATGACGTTGGCTGACCTGTTCGAACGCGTCGCGCAATGCATCAGTGTTGAGCTTACCGCGCAGAGTCAGGGCAAACGGCATGTGGTATTCGCGGGATTCCGGCACCAGGCGGCTGAGCATCCAGAAGCGCAGTTGCGCCAGACCCAGCGGCAAGCGTTCTGGTCGTGGTTGCTGGCTGATCAGTTCGCCCGGTGTGGCCGCCTGCAGGTGACCGGCCAGTGCCGCCACCGTCGGTTGGGCGAACACCAGTGCCAGCGGCAGCGAAGCGTTTAGACGCTCACGCACTCTTGCCACCAGACGGGTCGCCAGCAGGGAATGACCGCCGAGCTGGAAGAAGTGATCCTCTATGCCTACCGGGCCGCATTCGAGCAGTTCGCTGAACAGCTCGCAGAGCACGATCTCGGTGGCATTGCGCGGTGCGACCTGTGAACGGTCGCCACGGATGTCCGGCAGCGCCGTGGCAGCCAGTACCTTGCGGTCGAGCTTACCGTTGCTGTTGAGCGGCAGGCTGTCCAGTTGCACCAGCAGGCTTGGCACCATGTGCGTTGGCAGGTTGTCGTTCAAGGCCGCGCGCAGTGCGCTTTCCTCTGCGTCACCGCACCAGAACGCCACCAGACGTTGATCGAGCAGCAGGGTCGCGGCATCGCGCACGCCGGCCTGATTCAGCAATTCGGCATCGATTTCACCCAGCTCGATACGCTGGCCGCGCAGCTTCACCTGATGGTCGAGACGGCCGAGGTATTCGATGTTGCCGTCGGCGAGGAAGCGGCAACGGTCGCCGGTGCGGTACAGGCGATCACCTGGGATGAACGGGCTGGCGAGGAAACGTTCCTCGGTCAGGTCCGGGCGTTTCAGGTAACCACGAGCGACGCCGACACCGCCGATGTACAACTCGCCGATGCTGCCGATTGGCAGTGGCTGCATGGCGGTGTCGAGGATGTACAGGCGCAGGTTGGCGATGGGTTTGCCGATCGGCACGATCAGGTCATCCATCGAGCAACGCCATACCGAGACGTCGATGGCCGCTTCGGTCGGGCCGTACAGGTTGACCAGCGCCGCCGGGTGTTGGCCCATGAAGCGCCGCACCAGATCCGCCGGCAACGCTTCGCCGCTGGCGAACACCTGACGCAGGCTGTGGCAGTTTTTCAGGCTCGGCTCTTCGACGAAGGCGCGCAGCATCGAGGGCACGAAGTGCAGGGTGGTGACTTGTTCCTGCTGGATCAGCTGGCTGAGGTAAGCCGGGTCGCGATGGCCGTCCGGACGGGCCACGACCAGCGTGGCACCAGTGATCAGCGGCCAGAAGAACTCCCACACCGACACGTCGAAGCTGTATGGCGTCTTCTGCAATACGCGGTCGTTCGGGCCAATCGGGAAGGCGTCCTGCATCCAGTAGATGCGGTTCATCAGGGCGCCGTGTTCGTTCATCACGCCTTTTGGCTGGCCGGTGGAGCCAGAGGTGTAAAGCACGTAAGTGAGGTCGCTGGCTTCGACGTTCAACGGTTCGCCCGCTGGCGCCTGTGGCAACTTGTCGAGGGTCCAGGCAGTGTGCCCGGCCGGCAGACGCGACAGCCACTGCGCTTGGGTCAAGGTGATACGAGCGTCGGCATCAGCGATGAGGAACGCCAGACGCGCCACCGGCAGTTCAGGATCCAGCGGCAACCACGCCGCACCGGCATGCACGACGCCAAGCAGGGCGACGACCATTTCCACCGAACGCTCCATGCACACCGGCACGATGCTGTCGCGACCTATGCCTTGAGCGCGCAGGGCGCGGGCCAGTTGTTGCGCCCGCTGATCCAGCTCGGCATAGCTCAGACGCTGGCCTTCGAACACCAGTGCCGGAGCATTTGGCGTCAGCGCCGCCTGCTGGCTCAAGGCCGTGTGCAGATTGGTCGGGCCCGGGTACAGACGCTCGGTGGCATTCCACTCGATCAACTGCTGCTGACGCTGGTTTTCGGTCAACGGCGACCAATCACCCAGACGCGTCTGCGGCGCATCGAGCATGGCTTCCAGCAGCTGCTGCCACTGATCCAGCCAACCCTTGACGGTGCTCTCGCTGAACAGCGCGGCACGGTATTCGAGCAGCACCGACAGCACCTCGCCGTCGTGCACTTCCCAGTTCAAATCGTACTTGGTGGATTGCGCGGTCACCGCGCGCTCATGCACCTGCAACTGCGGCCACTGGCTGGCCGATGCGTCGGCGTTCTGCATCACGAACAGCACCTGGAACAGCGGCGTCTGCGCCAGACTACGGGATGGATTGAGGGCTTCGACCACCTGATCGAACGGCACGTCCTGATGCTGCTGGGCATCCAGTACGCGGTCGCGGACCTGACCGAGCAGGCCTTCGAAATCCAGTGCCGGGTCCAGATCGCTGCGCATCACCACGGTGTTGACGAAGCAACCGATCAGCGGCTGCAGCTCGGCCAGCGGACGCTGGGCCACCGGGCTGCCGAAACGTACGTCGCGCTGGTTGGCATGACGCCCCAGCAGCAACTGCGCGGCGCTGAGCATCAGCATGTACAAGGTGGCGCCGCGTTGCTGGGCGAACTGACGCAAGCGGTTCGCCAGCTCTTTCGGCAATTGCAGTTGTACGGCGCCTGCGACCGGGTCGAGCTGGTGCGGGCGGGCCTGACGGGTCGGCAGATCCAGCAGGTAATCGCCGTCTTCCAACTGCGTGCGCCAGTAGTTCAACTGCTCGCCGAACAAGGCCTGTTGCGCCGGTTCACGCTGCCAGAGCGCGTAGTCCGGGTATTGCAGGGCGAGGTTCGGCAGTTCGGCCACCGAGCCCTGGCACTGCGCGGTGTAAAGCAGCGCCAATTCATCCAGCAGGTTCTGGCTGGAGGCGTCATCGGTGGCGCAGTGGTGCACGTTGAGCAGCAACAGCGCCTGAGGCTGGCCGCTGCGCTGAATCAGCGTGGCGCGCAGTGGAAGGTCGTTGGCCAGATCGAAACGGTGGCCGGTCTCGGCATGGATCGCCACGTCGGTCAGCTGTTGCCAAGCCTCATTGCTTGCGGCATCCAACGGCGCCAGACGCAGGGCGACCTCGGCTTGCGGCTCGATGACCAGCGTCAGCTCACCTTCGGCATCACGCACGATGCGGCTGCGCAGGCTTTCATGCCGCGCGACCAGCGCATTCAGCGCGGCTTGCAGGGCCGGCACGTTCAGCTCGCCATCGAACTGCACGGCGCTGACCACGTTGTACTCGCCGCCCCCCGCGCTCAGTTGTTCGAGGAACCACAGGCGCTGCTGTTCAAACGATAGCAGCAGGCGCACCGGACGTTCGGCCTTGGCCCAGGTCGCGGCCGGGGCTTGCAGCGGTTCGCCCAGCAATGCGGCCAACGCTTCCAGGGTCGGATGCTCGAACACCGAGCGCAGCGCCGGCACCGTGGCGAACTGCTGACGCAGACGGGCAAACAGCACCGCCGCCAGCAGCGAATGACCACCCAGGTAGAAGAAGTGACTGTCGCGACCGATCTGGATCAGCGGCACGTTCAGCAGTTCGGACCACAGCGCCGCCAGTTGCTGTTCGGCAACGGTGCGCGGCGGGTCCTGGGCGTCCGGCGCGGCCTGGATGTCCGGGGCGGGCAGGGCCTTGCGGTTGAGTTTGCCGTTGTCGGTCAGCGGCAGCTCGTCGAGCACCACGAAGGCCGACGGCACCATGTAGTCGGGCAGGGCGGCGCCGATTGCCTTGCGCCAGCCGTCGATATCGGCCTGGGCATCGCAGGTGACGTAGGCCACCAGGCGCTTGTCGCCGGGCACGTCTTCACGGGCCAGCACCACCGATTGACGCACGCCCGGCTGGGCACCGATCAAGGCTTCGATTTCCCCCAGCTCGACACGGAAGCCGCGGATCTTCACCTGATGGTCCATGCGTCCCAGGTATTCGAGCTGGCCGTCCGGCAGCCAGCGCACCAGGTCGCCGGACTTGTACATGCGCGCGCCGGGCACCGACGAGAACGGGTCTTCGATGAACACCTTGGCGGTCTGTTCGGCGCGGTTCAGATAACCCAGGGTCACACCGGCACCGCCGATGTGCAGCTCGCCGGGCACGCCTACCGGCATCGGGTTCAGCCAGGCGTCGAGCACGTAGGTACGCACGTTGGCGATCGGGCGACCGATGATCGGCCGGGCCGGGAAGTCGTTCACCGCGCAACCGGTGGCGTCCACGGTGCATTCGGTCGGGCCGTAGGTGTTGAAAAAACGGCTGCCGGCAATCGACGGCAGGCGCTGCCAGAGCTGCGCGTCCACCGCATCGCCGCCGAACAGTACGAAGCGCGGCAGGTACACCTCGCCACGGCGCACGCCGTCAGTTTCCAGCAGAGCCTTGAGTTGTGCCGGGGTGCATTCGAAGGCGTCCAGGCGGGTGTCACTGAAGAATTGCGCCAGGGCTTGCGGGTCGTAGCGCACTTCTTCCGGGGTCAGGTACAGGCTGTGGCCGTCGAGCAGCAGGATGAGCTCGGCCACCGAACTGTCGAAGGCGAACGAGTAGTTGAAGCTGGTGCGCATCGGCTGGTCGGTGTAGCGACGGTACAGGCCGTGGATACGCGCCCACGCCAGGTTGACCACCGAACCATTGGTGACCAGGGTGCCCTTGGGCTTACCGGTCGAGCCCGAGGTGTACATGATGTACGCCAGGTCGTCGGGACCGGCCACGGGCGACAGGTTGCCGTCCGGCTGATCGGCGAACAGCGCGGCATCGCTGTCCAGGCGCAGGCGTGGCAGCCCGGCGCCCAGTTGCTCCAGCAGCCCTTGCTGGCCGAGGAACAGCGCCGGTTGCGCGTCTTCGAGCATGTAGGCCAGGCGATCCACCGGGTAGGTCGGGTCCAGCGGCACATAGGCGCCACCGGACTTGAGAATGCCCAGCAGACCCACCAGCAGTTCCAGCGAACGCTCGACACACAGCGCCACCGGACGGTTGGCCACCACTCCCTGCGCGCGCAGGTAATGGGCGACCTGGTTGGCCCGGCGATTGAGTTCGGCGTAGCTCAGGCTTTGGCCTTCGAACGTCAGGGCGTCGCGATCCGGGGTGCGCTCGGCCTGTTGTTCGAACAGCTGAGCGAAGGTCAGGTGCTGCGGCACCTGCATCTCGGTGCGGTTCCACTCGACCACGGTGCGCTGCCATTCCTCCGCCATCAGCAACGGCAGGGCCGCCACCGGGCGTTGCGGTTCGGCGAGCATCTGTTCCAGCAGGTGCTCCAGACGGGCCAGGGTCTGGCGCGCGCTGTCGGCAACGAACAGGTCAAGGGCGAACATCAGCTCCAGCTGGATCGGCGCATTGGCCGGGCACAGCACGTGCAGGTCCAGGTCGCATTCGGACTGCTTGATCGGAGTGTCGAGGGCTTCGAAATCCAGGCCCGGGAAGCGCAGGCGCGATTCCATCGCCAGTTGCTGGGCCACCATCACTTGATACAGCGGCGCGTGGCTGAGGCTGCGCGGCAGTTGCAGGCTGTCGACCAGTTGCTCGAACGGCAGGTCCTGATGTTGCAGGCCTTCGCGTAGACGCTTGGCCACTTGCTCCACCAGGGCAGTGAAATCGGCTTGCGGTGCGAAGTCGGCGCGAATGGCCAGGTTGTTCAGCAGGATGCCGAGCAGGCCTTCGGTGCCCGGTTGTTCACGGTGGGTCACCGGGGTGCCGATCAGCACCGTGGCATCGCCGCTCAAGCGGTTCATCAGCACGGCAAAGCCTGCGAACAGCACGGTGAACGGCGTGGTGCCCAGACGGCTGGCGAAGGCCTGGACCCGGGCGCTGAGGTCGCTGCTCAGCTCACGCTGGACGATGCCGGCGCGGTAGCTCTGCACCGATGGCCGCGCCAGATCGGTTGGCAGCGCCAGCAACGGGCTGCTGTCGCTGTTGCTGCGGTCCAGGGTGGTGGTCCAGTAGTCGAGCTGGCGCTTGAGTTCCGCGCCTTGCAGGTGTTCGCGCTGCCACAGGGCGAAGTCGGCGTATTGCACCGGCAACGCCGGCAGCTCGGCGGCCTTGCCATTGCAGCGGGCTTCGTAGCCCAGGGCCAGTTCGCGCAGGGCGATGGTCGCCGACCAGGCGTCGGACACCAGGTGATGCAGGGCGATGCCCAGCACGTGCTCGTCCGGTGCCAGGCGCAGCAGGCGGGCACGCAGCAGCGGCGGATGGCTCAGGTCGAAGGGTTGCTCGAAGGTCTCTTGCAAGGCGTTGAATTGCGCGCCTTCGCGGGCGGTGGTCGCCAGAGCGGACAGATCGTCGAACGGCAACTCGATGTTCAGTGCCGCGCTGATGTGCTGGCACGGCACGCCATCGGCGCTGCGGATGCCGGTACGGAGGATTTCATGGCGCGCCAGCAGGTCGTTGAGGCTGGCGTGCAGGGCTTCGACGTTCAGCTCGCCCTTGAGTTGCAGGGCGAACGGAATGTTGAACAGCGTGGTGCCCGGCGTCAGTTGTTCGATGAACCACAGGCGCTGCTGCGAGAACGACAGCGGCAGCACGGCCGGGCGTGGCTGGGCTTTCGGGCCCTGGCTGGTGGCCGATTGCGGCGTGGTGGCCTGGGCCTGGCGCGCGGCGATCGCCAGCGCCAGCAGGGCCACGGTCGGCTGTTCGAACAGCACCCGCAGCGGCAGCTCCAGTTTGAAGTGTGCCCGCAGTCGCGCAACGATCTGCGTGGCCAGCAGCGAGTGACCGCCGAGGGTGAAGAAGTTGTCTTCCACGCCCACGCTGTCGCGACCCAGCACTTCGGCCCAGACCTTGGCCACGGCCGCTTCCAGTTCGTTGCGCGGGGCGATGCTTTCTTCGGTCTCGGCCTGCCAGTTCAGCTCCTGGGCGGCCAGAGCCTTGCGGTCGACCTTGCCGTTGGCATTGAGCGGCAGGCGCTCCAGGCAGACGAACGCCGCTGGCACCATGTATGGCGGCAGTTGCCCGCGCAGGTGTTCGCTCAGGCCGTCGCTGCCGAGAGCCTCATCGTGGGCCGACCAGTAGGCAACCAGCCAGGCCTCACCAACGCTGTTCTCGCGCAGCAGCACCGCGGCCTCGCGCACGTTGGAGTGCTGGGCCAGACGGTGTTCGATCTCTGTCAGTTCGATTCGATGACCGCGCAGCTTGACCTGCTGGTCGCGACGGCCCAGGTATTCGATCACGCCATCGGCGCGCCAGCGACCCAGGTCACCGGTGCGGTAGATGCGCCCGTCCAGCGTCGGATGATCGATGAAGGCATTGGCTGTGCGTTGCGGATCGTGCAGGTAGCCACGGCCGACGCCGACACCACCCACGCAGATTTCCCCGGCCACACCCACCGGCACCGGGCGCAGGGCCTCGTCCAGCACGTACAGGCGGTTGTTGGCGGTTGGCTGGCCGATGGGCATGTGGCTGACATCGGCATCCGGCGCTTCGAAGATCGGCTGGAAGGCCACGTCGTCGGCGCATTCGGCCGGGCCGTAGGCGTTCATCAGGGCGATGCCTGGGAAACGCGCAAACCAGTCCCGGGCCACGGTCGGCGGCAGGGCTTCACCGGTGGGCAGCACCCAGCGCAGGTCCGGCAGTTGCAAGTCGCACGGGCACAGCGCAAGCAGGGTGCGCATCAGGCTCGGGACGATTTCCAGCACACTCAGGCGTTCGCTGGCCAGCACTTGCAGCAGGCGTTGCGGATCGTGGGCCACTTCGTCCGGGAGGATCTGCACCGTGGCGCCCAGCACCGGCGCGGCGAGGAACTGCCACACGGAAATGTCGAAGGCCACCGAGGCGGTCTGCGGGATGCGGTCGTCGGCGCTCAGGCCCAGGGCCGGCACCTTGCCGAAGATGTTATTGAGCATGCCCCGTTGTTCGATCATCACGCCCTTGGGCGTCCCGGTCGAACCGGAGGTGAACAGCACGTAGGCCAGGCTGTCCGGGCCGCCGAGCAGCGGCAGCGGAGCATCGTTGCCGGCCTGCCAGCAGGCTTCGGCGAACAACGCGTTCGGTGCCTGATCAAGGCCGCTGAGCAGTTGGTCGAGCAAGCCGCTGCAACCTTCGCTGGCCACCAGCAATGGTGCCTGGGACAGCTTGAGGATTTCCCGCAGGCGCTCCGGCGGATGATTGACTTCCAGCGGCAACATCGCCGCGCCAGCCTTGAACACCGCGATCATCATGGTCAGCAACGGCAGGCCGCGAGGGGCCACCAGCGCCACCAATTGATCCTCGCCGGCACCGGCTTCGCGCAGGGCGTGGGCCAGACGGTTGGCGCGGCGATCTAGTTCGGCGTAGGTCAGGGACTCGCCGTCGCAGATCGCGGCCACCTGATCGCCGCGCTGGGCGACCTGATCGGCGAACAGCTGCGCGTAGCTTTTACCCAGCGGGAATTCGTGGGGGTTGACCGCCCATTCGCCGAGCAACTGCTGGCGCTCGTCGCTGGCCAGCAGTTCAAAGCTACCGAGTGTGGCATTCGGCGCGGCGAGCATGCCGCGCACCAGACTGGCCAGATGCCCGAGCACGCGCTCTACGGTGGCGGCGTCGAAACGCTCGCGGTCGTAGGACACGCGAATGCCCAGCTCGGTTTCCGGCAGGATCACCACGGTCAGGCCGTAGTGGGTGTGCACGCTGTGGTCCATGCCGTCGAGGCTGAACTGGAAACCGCCTTCCAGAATCTGCTCGTCGATCGGCGCGTTCTCGAACACCAGGATGCTGTCGAACAGGGTTTCGCCACGCGGGAAATCACTCCAGCCCTGAATGTCGGTCAGCGGGGTGTGCTCGTAGTCGCGCATGTCGACGTTGAGCCCCTGCAATGCGCTCAGCCATAGGCCGAGGTTCGCGTCCGGGTCCACCGACACCCGCAACGGCAGGGTGTTGATGAACAGGCCGATCATCTCGGCTACGCCGGTCAGCTCCGCCGGACGGCCGGCCACGGTGACGCCGAACAGTACGTCGCGCTGGCCGCTGTAGCGGGACAACAGCAGCGACCAGGCGCCCTGGAAAAAAGTGTTCGGGGTGATGCGGTTGCTCCGGCAGAACGTCGCCAGGGCCTGGGTTTCCTGCTCGCTCAGGCGCACCAGTTGATCGTCCACCAGCACCGCATCGGTGTAGCGGTCGCGGGTCGCGCCGTTGTCCACGGTCAGCGGCGTCGGGGCGTTGAGCCCCTGCAACTGGCCGCGCCAGAACTGCTCGGCCTTGCTCGCGTCCTGGCGTTGCAGCCACTGGATGTAGTCGCGGAACGGACGCGGTGCCTTGAGCTGCGGCTCGCGGTCATTGCACAGCGCTTCGTAGACCTTGAGGAAGTCCACCGTCACCAGAGAGATGCACCAGGCATCCATCAGGATGTGGTGGAAGCTGCGGATGAATTCGTAGGACTCATCGCCCAGGCGCACTAGACGAAAACGAATCAGTGGCGGCTTGGACAGGTTGAAGCCGACCTTCTGCTCGTCCGCAAGCAAGGTGCGGATTCGCGCTTCCTGCTCGTCCGCAGTAAGGCCACGCAGGTCAATGGTGTCCAGCGGCACCTTGACCTCGCGGTGGATCACCTGCACCGGCTGCTTCTGGGTTTTCCATTGGAAGCTGGCGCGCAGGGAAGGGTGCAGCGCCACCACTTGACGCCAGGACTCGAGAAACGCCGCTTCGTCGATGGCCCCGCCGATGCGGTAGCGGTCCTGCATCAGGTATACGCCGGAATCTTCGTGCAGCAGGGAGTGGAACAGCATGCCTTGCTGCAACGGCGACAGCGGGTAAATGTCTTCGATCGGGTTGCTGTTGTTCTTTTCGGTGGTCATCAAAAACGTCCTGCTAAAAGGGGCGACGGCGCGGCAAAGGCAGCGGCGGGTCAGAATTCGTTTTCGTCGAGCTCGGCCATCAACGCCTGCATCTCGTCATCGGACAGGCCCGAGGCGCTGAACGCGGTGCTTGCGTCCTGCGGCTTCGCGTTCTCGGCGGTCACCACTTGGGCAACTTCGGCCATGGCGGCGATGGTCTGGCCTTCGAACACGTGCTTGGCGGACAGGGCGATGCCTTGCTCATGGGCCTGGGCCACCACTTGCAGGCTGAGGATCGAGTCGCCGCCGATGGCGAAGAAGTTCTCGGTGACGCTCACGGTTTCAAGCTTCAGGACCTTGGCAACGATGGCCTGCAGGGTGCTTTCCATGGCGTTGCGCGGGGCTACGAAGGCGCTTTCGTCGAACTGGTCCGGGTCCGGCAGCTGGCGCAGGTCGAGCTTGCCGTTGGGCGTGCGCGGGAAGCTCGGCAGGGTCAGCACGCGGGCCGGGACCATGTACGACGGCAGGCGCTCGCCGAGGAAACCCTTGATCGCGTCCGAGTCCGGCGCATAGCCGTGGGCCGCCAGCACGTAGGCCAGCAGGCGCTTGCCGGCGGCGTGTTCCTGAACGATCACCGCCGCTTCGCGCACATCGCTGTGGCTGCACAGCTGGCGCTCGATTTCACCGAGCTCGATGCGGTAGCCGCGCAGCTTGACCTGATGGTCCTTGCGTCCGAGGAACGCCAGGCGCCCGTCCGCCAGCCAGCAGGCCAGGTCGCCGGTGCGGTAGGCGCGGGTGCCGTCGGCCAGGGTCACGAAGGCCTTGGCGGTTTCTTCCGGTTTGTTGCGATAACCCCGGGCCAGGGTCGGGCCGGCGAGGACGATTTCCCCCGGCTCACCGACGCCGCAGGCCGCTTCGTGTTCGTTCAGCACCCGCAGGTCCATGCCGGCAATCGGTCGCCCGATGCTCAGCGGGCGGCTAGGGTCGAGCACTTCGAAGCTGGCCCAGACCGTGGCTTCAGTGGGACCGTATTCGTTGACCAGCTTCGCGTTGGGCAGGGCCTGGCTGTGTTGGGCGATCAAGGCAGGCGGGCAGGCTTCGCCAGCTACGATCCAGCATTCAAGGCTTGTGCTGTCGGCGTTGCGTTGCAGCTGGTCGAGCAGGGCCTGATACAGCGACGGCAGCGACAGGCCGTGGCTGACCCGGTGCTGCGCGATCAGTTGCGCCAGGCGTGGCATTTCCAGTTCCTCGCCGGTGGCTGGCAGCACCAGACGGCCACCTTGGGCCAGGATCCAGAAAATCCCCGCCACGGAGCTATCGAAGGCGAACGACGACAGCAGCAGGTAGGCGCGCACCGGCGTTTCGTAGGCGGCCATGCGCACCTGGGTCGAATAGCTCAGGGCGCCGTGACTGATTTCCACGGCTTTCGGCGCGCCGGTGGAACCGGAGGTGTAGATCAGATAGGCCAGATCGTCCGCTTGTGGCAAAGGCAGCGGCGACAGGGCGCTGTTATCAGGCACGCTCAGATCGTCGAGCACGAAGCGTCGCAGGCTGGCCGGCACGCTGTCGGCCAGTTCGGCGCTGACCACGATATGGGCGATGGCGCTGTCGGCGAGCATGTAGGCGCGGCGGTCCGCCGGGTAGGTCGGGTCGACCGGCACGTAGGCGCCACCGGCTTTCAGCACCGCGAGCATCGCGACGATGGCGGCGTTGCCACGGGCAAACAGGATGCCCACCGGTACACCGGCATCGATGCCGGCCTCGCGCAATTGATGGGCCAGGCGCGTGGCGCAGGCGTCGAGGGCGGCGTAGCTGAGGTCGCCGTCCTTGTCGCTCAGGGCGATGGCGTTCGGTTGCTGCTGCACTTGGCGGGCAATCAGTTCCACCAGCGTGACCGGTTCAATCGCAGGCGAAGTCGGCGCGTTGTCGATGGTCCGCACTTGCAGCGGGCCGCTCAGCGGCAGTTGCGCCCAGCGCAGTTGCGGCTCGGCCAGCGCGCCTTGCAGCAGTTGCAGCCATTGCTCGCCCAGGCACGCGGCGGCGTTGGCGCTCAGGGCATTACGGTCGTAAATCAGGTGAGCCCGAATGCCGTCCGTGCTCTGCTGCACGTTCAGGCAGGCTTTGACCGGGTTCAGCACGGCGCTGGCGTGGCGCTCGCGGACATCGGCCTGACGCCAGGCGAAGCCATAACTGCCATTGAGGTCGTGGGTGTAGTAGTCCTGCCAGCCGGCGCCGAGTTCGACGCTGGCGGCGATGCTCTTGCTCTGTTCCAGCAGGCTGGTTTGCGGGTCCAGATCGAAGCGCACCGGCAGGCACTGTTCGAACAGGCCCAGGGCGTTCTCCAGTTCCGGGCCGCGGCTTTCGTGGACGACGGTCAGCGCGACCTGCTGTTGCCCGGCGAGTCGGCTGAGCAGGGCGGCCCATGCGGTGAGCATCAGGTTCGAAGTCAGGGCCGGATTGGCGGCGAGGATGGGTGGCAACGTCAGGTCAACGCGCTGCGGCGCAAAACCATCAGCCGACGGGGATTCCAGCGACAGTTGCAGGGCCGGCTGTTCGCTCTCGGCCAGCGGTTTCCAGAAACTCACCCCCGGATGATCCGGCTCGTCTTCGGTCAGGCTCCAGCGCCACTCGGCGTAGTCGGCGTATTGCAGGGCTTCGGTGAGTGCCGGATTGCCGTCTTGCAGCAGCGCGATCGCCAGCAGTTTCAGGCTACCCAGGTCGAAGTGGCTGCTGGCGCCGGCCAGGTCGAGCACCGCTTGCGTGTCCGACAGTTGTACCAAGGTCACCGCCAGCGGCAGCGTCCAGTCCCGCGCTTGAGTGGCCAGTTGGTTGAGGGCTGCGTTTTGCTGGTTCTGATCCAGGCCACGCAAATCCTGCACCGCGACCGGCAGCTCGACGCTGTCGTGAATCACCTGCACCGGAAAGCGCAGGCCCGGCACGGGTGTCAGGCGAGTGCGCAGGATTTCACTGTCGGCGACCAGGGCGCGCAGGCGTTGATTGAGCACGTCGACGGTGACGGGCGAAGCGACCGACCACTGCAAGCGGCAGCTCAATGGGTGTTCGGCGACGCCGTTGGTGTGCTGATAAACCGACGCCTGCTGTGGCGAGATACGAAAACCTTGGAGTCCGCTCATGTTCAACTCGACTGAAAAAGGGGCTTGAACCAGGGTGCGGACAGCGCCACGCCAACCCACTGGCTGACGCCGGCAGAAAGTTGTGTGATCAACTGAAAGGCACCCGTTGAAAAATCAGACCGCCACGTCACTCGACAGCAGGGCTTCCGCCATGCCGGTCATGATCGCGCGCTTGCCGGTGAAGGGTTCGCGGCCATGGACCGCGAGCATGTTGTCGATAAACAGCACATCGCCCTGTTGCCAGCTGAACCGCACCAGTGAATCGAGGTAGGCGGCCCGCAGGGATTCCAGGACGTGTGGCTCGATGGCCTCGCCGTCGCCGTAAAAGGTGTTGGTGGGCAGGTCGATATCGCCGAAGTTGCTTTGCAGTGAATCGCGAATGCTCGGCGGCAGGGTGCTGATGTGGAAGAACGTGGCGTGGTTGAACCAGACTTCTTCGCCGGTCCTCGGGTGACGGACCACGGCGGGCCCACGCTGGCGGGTGCGCAGGCGGTTATTGTCTTTCCACTCCACTTCGATGCCGACGCTGGCGCAGTAGGCCTCCACCTCGGCGCGGTCCTCGGACTGGAACACGCTCTGCCACGGCAAGCCAAAACCGTCACCGTAGTTGCGCACGTACATCACGCCTTTTTCCCGGAAACGCGCTTCGATCTCCGGGCTGATGCCGGCCTTCACCGCGCGGGTCGAGCCGATCGGGGTTTCGCCGCCGGTCTCGGACGGCAGGTGGCAGTAGAAGAACAGACGCAACGGAAAACGCGGGGAATAGGAGTGTTCGTTGTGCGGAAAAATCATCTGGTCGGCCGGGTAATCGGTCGAGGTGTAGATGTTGCCGCCGACCCGGGTGCGCGGCGAGGCGCGGAACATGTATTCCAGGGCGCCGGGGGAGAGCGCGGCGATCACCTGATCGAACTGCTCCACCGACTGCACGGAAAAGCCGCGAAACAGCAGGGCGCCGTATTGCAGCAGTTTCTTCTCCAGGTTTTCCCGTTCGCTGGCCGCCCAGGCAACCAGATCCACGCCCGCCACCGCAGGCTCGATCACCAGCGGCAGGGCGTGATCCGGGTTCAACAGGCGCTCGCTGACCAGTTGCCGTTCCGAGACGTTCATGGCTTTGCGTCGCACGCCGCCGAGGGCGCGAGACGGTGGGGGCACGATAGACATAAAGGCATCCAACTCGGTTAGAGGGGCATTGAGCGACGTTTGGTTTGCAGCATCTGGGCGCGGCCGGCCGAGGCCTGGGACTGCTGGCGTTCACGCTGGAACGCCTGATCCCAGGCTTCGAGGCGTTCGGCCAGTGCCGGCAACGGCAAGTCCAGCAGATCACGGGCTTCGCCCAGCAGCAGCGTCCACAGGTGTTGCAGGCGCAGGGCGCGGTCCTGATCGAAAAACTCGCCGCGGAATTTAAGGTTCGCCTCGATGCCCGCGCTGCCGTGGGTCAGGTCCAGCACCAGATGGAAATCCCCCGGATCCTGGGCCGATACCAGCGAAGACATGTGCGCGCCGGCGATGGCGGTCGGGTTCACCCGTGATGGCTGGTAGTTGAGCTTGACCTGGAACAGCGGCGAGTGACCGGCGCGACGTTGCGGCGCCAGGGCCGAGACCACCAGATCGAACGGCAGGCCCTGGTGGGCATAAGCCAGTCGAGCCTCGTCACGCACTTGAGCGAAGAAACCGGCCAGGGTCGGTTCGCCGCTCAGGTCGCAACGCAGGGTCAGCTGGTTGACGAAGAAACCGATGACGTCGTTGTGCGCCGCCAGTGGCCGGCCGCTGACGTCGGTGCCCAGCAGGAACTGCTGCTGGCCGCCGATGTGCCGGATCACCAGTTGATAGCTGGCCAGCAACAGCATGAACAGGGTCATGCCTTGCTCGCGGGCCAGTGCGGTCAGCGGCTCGCAAGCGGCCTGGGGCAGGGTGAAGTTGAGGTGGTGCTCGCCCGGATTTTTTCCGCTGCCACCCAGGGCCAGGGTTTGCGGCACGTTCGCCAGATGCTCGTGCCAGAACTGTTGTTCGGCGGCGATGCGTTCGGCGCTCCAGTGAGCGGCTTCCCAGCGGGCGAAATCCAGATACTGCTGCGGACGTTCTGCCGTGTTGGCGCCCGCCAGTTCAGCCAGCAACAGTTGCGTCGAACGACCGTCGAAGGCGATGTGGTGCAGGGTCAGCAAAAGGTCGTGTTGCTGGTCGTCGCGGCTGAGCAAGACGGCGCGCAGCAACGGGCCGTTTTGCAGATCGACAGGGGTGGCGTGTTCTTCGGCCAGACGCTCGGCGAGGGCTTTTTGCTGGATGTCGGACGGCTGATCGCGCAAATCGTGCAGGGTTAGCGGCACCGCTGTTGCCGGTAGGATTCGCTGTTGCGGTCCGGCGACGTCGTCCTGATACACGGTGCGCAGCACGCTGTGACGGTCGATCAGGGCGTTGAGTCTTGAGGCCAGTGCTTCGGTGTCCAGCGTGCCTTCCAGACGCAGATGCAGCACCAGGTTATGGCGGGTGTCGGTGGGATCGAGTTGACGCAGGAACCACAGACGGCTCTGGGCGAAGGACTGGCGGCCGTGATCCTTGTCGACGCCGGAGTCTTCGGTCGAGGCCGTGGCTTGCGGCGCGGTTTCGGTGAGGAAATCCAGCAATGCCTGAGCCCAATCGGCCAGCGTCTGTTCACCGAACAGACGCTGAGTGTCGAGGTTCAACCCAAGATCCCGGTGCAGACGGGCAGCAAAGTCGGCCACGGCAATCGAGTCCAGGCCGAGGCTGATCAGGCTGTGGTCGAAGTCCACCGCCAGGTATGGATTGACCTCGCGCAGGGTCTGCTTGAGCCACTGGCGGCAGGCGGGCAGGGCGCTTTCATCGCCCAGGGCAACACGTTCCAGCAGTTGTACGCGCTCGATCTGTTCGGCGTCGTCGACCGTCGCGCCACCGTACTGGGCAATGATGCTCAAGGTGCCCGCGGCCAATTGCTTGCGCGAACCCTGGCGGGCGATCTTGCCGCTGGTGGTCATCGGGATGGTCCCGGCTTCCACCAGCACGATCTGGTCGATGCCGCAGTCGGCGGCTTCACGCACGGCGCTCTGCATCGATGCGAACAGTGCCGGATGCTGCGCCGGCTTGACGTATTTGCGATGCGGCTCGGCGACGATCACCAGCTTCTCGCGGCCCAGCACCGGGTCCATTTCCGAGAACGCGGCGATGCGCCCGGTGCGGATGCCCGGCTCGGCGTCGGTGATGGCGAATTCGATGTCGTGGGGATACAGGTTGCGGCCGTTGAGGATCAGCAGATCCTTGACCCGCCCGCAGATCACCACCTGGCCTTCGTGCATGAAACCCAGGTCGCCGGAGCGCAGGTAGTGGCCCTCTTCGCCGACGATGCAGGCCTCGAAGGCCTCGCGGCTGGCTTCGGGATTCTTCCAGTAGGACTCGGCGTTGCTCGGGCCTTGCAGCCAGACTTCGCCGACCTGATCGGCGGCGCAGCGTTCGTGATTGTGCGGATTGACGATGGCGATGCTGTGCAGGGCTTGCGGATAACCGCAGGCAACGAACTCCACGGCCGGGGCATCGTCCGCCGCCAGGGCCACGCGGCCGCTTTCCAGCACGGCTTTGTCCAGGCGCAACACCACCGGCAGGGCATCGGCCGGGGTGGCGCTGACGCACAGGGTCGCTTCGGCCTGGCCGTAACCGGGGCTGATCGCCAGCGGGTTGAGGCCGCAGGCGGCAAAGCGCTGGGCGAAGGTGTCGAGGGTGCCGGGGTGAATCGGCTCGGCGCCATTGATTGCGTGCTGCCAGGCGCTCAGGTCGAGCTGGGCGATCAGGCTGTCGCTGACCACGCGGTTGCACAGGGCGTAGGCGAAATTAGGCGCGAAGCTGGCGGTGGCGCGATAACGGCTCAGGGCCTGGAGCCAGGTGGACGGCGCGTTGACGAACGTCTGCGAGGCGATCAGGTAGCACGGCATGCCGCTATAGAGCGGCGCGAGCATGCCGCCGATCAGGCCCATGTCATGGTACAGCGGCAACCAGTTGATCATGGCGCCGTGTTCATCGAAGCCGTAGGCCTGACGCATCAGCTCGACGTTGGCGATCAGGTTGCGCTGGCGCACTTCGACGCCCTTGGGCGTGCCGGTGGAGCCGGAGGTGTATTGCAGAAAGGATACGGTCGCGCCGTCGATATCCGGGCGTTTCCACTGGCTGGCAGGCGGCACGCCGAGGTCCTCGACCGTCGACACATCGACCCGGCCTTCGACCAGTTCGCGCAGGTTGTCGCAATGATCGGCCGGGGCCAGGATCAGCGCCGGCTCTGCGTCCACCACCACATTGCGCACGCGATCCAGATGACGCGGTTTGCGCGACGGTGGCGGAAACAGCGGCACGGCAATCATCCCGGCGTACTGGCAGGCGCAGAAGGCGCGGGCGTAGTCGAGGCTGCTGGGCAGCATCAGCAGGACCCGGTCACCCGGCGCATAACGCGCCTGCAAGGCCGCCGCGAGCGACTGGCTCTGTTCGTGCAGTTGGGCGAAGGTCAGGGTTTCGCCGATCTCGACGCCATCGGGCAAAAAGTGCAGGGCCGCGCGCTGTGGAAAATGCCGGGCGTTGGTTTCCAGCACTTCGATCCAGTGTTCAAAAGAAAACATGTGCAATTCACGCCATGGCAACGATGACTTTGCGGTCACCGGTGTAAGGATTGCGGCCGTGTGCGACCAGTCGGTTGTCGAGCATCAGGACGTCGCCGGGTTGCCAAGGGAAGCTGATGGCGGTCTGGCGATAGACCTCGCGCACGGTGTCGAGCACCGCATCGGGAATGGCCGAGCCGTCGCCGAAATACACGTGACGCGGCAGGTTTTCTTCGCCCACCGCAGCCAGGAGGCTTTCGCGCACGGACGGTTCGATGGCCGAGACATGGAACAGGTGCGCCTGGTTGAACCACACCCACTCGCCGGTATCGGGATGCTGCAGCACCGCCGCACAACGCTGGCGGGTGCGCAGTTCGCCGTCGGCTTTCCATTCCCACTCGATATCGTTGTCCTGGCAGTAGCGCTCGACCTGGGCGCGGTCTTCGGTGTTGAAGACTTTCTGCCATGGCAGGTCCAGCGCGCCGCTGTAGTTGCGCACATACAGCAGCTCGCGGCTTTCGAACATCTCGCGGATTTCAGCAGGCATGCGTTGGTAGATCAGGCGGCTGTCGGCAATCGGTGTTTCGCCGCCGGTCTCGCTGGCCTTGATGCAATGGAACCAGATGCGCGAAGGCCAGGGCCGGGTGTAGGCCTGTTCGTTGTGCAGGGGGATGAACTGGTGGGCCGGATATTCGGTGGAGCTGTAGACCCCGGCGAACACTTTGCTGCGTGGTGTGGAGCCGAATTCGTAGCTGGCCAGCGGCGCGCCGAAGCTGGCGGCGAAACGCTTGAAATCGATGGGAGTGGGCACGTTGAAGCCGCGAAAAAGGACGCCGCCAACGGTGGTCAGCGCCTGATCCAGAGTGGCGCGAATCGAGGCGTCCAGATCATGGATCGATTGTCCCGGTCTGCCCTCGATCAGCACCGGCAGCGTCGACGAATGGTCGACGACTGGAGCAGGGGACAAGGCTTCGGAACGCACGCTGAGGGGTTCGATTGATGTCATCCGGGTGCATCCTTTTTTATCTTTTTCAGTCCAGCAAAAGGGCGTTCACCACCTGGAAAACCGGGCAAAGGTGGCTACGCTGGTTGCGCTGAGGGGCGCCGCTGAAATGTATTGTCACCGATACAATGAGGCATATTTATTACAAATGAGAGCCGTTATCAATCTTATTTCTTTAAATTTTTTTTTGGATTAGACTCCCGCCGGCTGGGGAAAAACAGCGTTCTGGACATTGAGAAAAACACCAAATTTTGTCGCAGGGGAGCGGGGCGTGAATTACAAAAAAACTACAATTGCACTGGCTGTGGGGTCGGCGTTCTGCCTGACGAACAGTGCATGGGCAGCCGAACAATCGACCTCCATGGAGATCGCTCCGATCACGGTCACGGGTGAAAAAATCAACCGTACCCTGGAGCAAACCCAGACGAGTGTAGCCGTCGTTACGGATAAGCAACTCCGCGAGAAGGAAGACCACAGCCTGGTCGATGTGTTCGCCCGCACACCGGGTATCTACAACACCTCCGGCAACGAAAACTGGGGTATCCGTGGCGTGCCGGTTTCCGGTTTCGATGACCAGGGCCCCGCCGCACTCAATGGTGCCGTGTCGGTATTCGTCGACGGCGCCGTGCAACCGAACCGCGCGCTGACCCTGAGCCCGATGCCGCTGTGGGACGTCGAGCAGGTCGAAGTGTTCCTCGGCCCGCAATCCACCACCCAGGGCCGCAACTCGCTGGCCGGTGCGGTGGTCATCCAGACCAAGAACCCGACCTTCGTACCGAGCCTTTCGGCGCAGGCCAACGGCGGCACCTATGGTGAACGCGGTGGTGCGATCGCCGGTGGCGGTTCGATCGTCGACGACAAGATTGCCGGCCGTATCGCCCTGGATTACCAGGAAGGCGACGGTTACATCGACAACCTGTTCAACGGTGATGACGCCAACCCGACCCGCACCGCCAACGGTCGCGGCAAGTTGCTGATCTTGCCGAACGACGACACCGACGTGCTGCTGACCTATGCCCACGGTGAAAGCCGCAAGGGCGACAACTCGGTGGTTCGCCAGGGCGACCGGATCCGTTACTACAAGATCGACTCCAACACCGAAGCCTACGACAAGCTCAAGCAGGACACGGTCAGCGCCAAGGTCGATTATCGCCTCAATGACGACTGGTCCATCACCAGCCTCACCGCCAACACCGACTCCGACTACGACGCGCGCCTGGACTTCGATCAGTCGTCCACCGCCAACCAGGTGGTACTGCGCAAGCAGGATGGCTACCTGTTCAGTCAGGAACTGCGCCTGAACTACAACTCGGACGACGTGAAGAGCTTCGCCGGTCTCTACTACGGCCACAACACCAACAATTTCCACGACCGCCTGTTCAACGGCTCGCGTCTGCTGGGTACGGTCAAGGGCGATACCTCGATCGAGAACAGCGCCGTGTTCGGTGAGGTCAACTGGACCTTCGCCCCGCGCTGGACCTTGATCACCGGCCTGCGCTACGACCACGAGAGCAACCACACCGACGTGGAAGCCGATGACTTCTCCGAGCCTGGCAAAGACACTCAGAAGTCCGATGCCGTGCTGCCGAAGCTGGGTATCGACTACGAGCTGGCGGACAATCAGTTCGTGGGCTTCATGGTGCAACGTGGCTATCGCGGCGGCGGCGTCAACGTCCGTGCCGGCAGCGGTCACACCTCCTACGATCCGGAATACACCACCAACTACGAGCTGTCGTACCGTGGTTCGTTCATGGATCAGACCCTGCGTACCCGCGCCAACCTTTACTACACCGACTGGAAGGATCAGCAGGTCAGCGTCGTGAACCCGCAAACCGAGTTCTTCGACGTGTTCAACGCCGGCCGCAGCGACATCAAGGGTCTGGAAGTTTCCGTTGAAAAAGACTTTGGTCAACAGCTGACCCTGAACGCCGGTGCCTCGGTAACCGATGGCAAGTACAAGGACTTCGAAACCAGCGACGGTCGCGACATGAGCGGCGAAGATTTCCTCTTCTCGCCGAAGTACAAGATGACCATGGGCGCCACCTATCGCTGGAACGAGCGTGTGACCCTCAACACTGACGTCGTCTGGCAGAGCACCGCCCCGTCCGAGTACGAGTTCAACGATGCCGGTCAGGTCATCAATGAGCGCAAGGCCGACAACTACTGGCTGGCCAACTTCAACGCCGAGTACAAGGTCACCAAGAACGTCTCGGTATCCGGTTACGTGAAAAACGCCTTCGACAAGGAATACGTCACCAACAACCGCAGCGGCGACATCATCGATGTTGGCGCACCGCGTACTGCCGGCCTGATCCTGCGCTACGACATGTAACGCAACCCCGGTAAATCATGGACAAGGGGAAAGGATTCCCCGCATCCGGTCTCAAGGCTTTCGTTACCTGAAAGCTTTCGCTTTCAGGCCGTTCTGGTCCTGTCCAAACCCAGCCTCCGTGGAGGAAATCATGAGTGCTTTTTCGAATGCCACATCCGGTGGCGCGCCACAGCTACGCCTGTTGCACACCGGTCTGTCGAACCCGTACTGCCTTGATCCGACCCCGCTGCTGGAACGTCAGCAACAGCAGGAATCCAATGCCCGCAGCTACCCGCGGCGCATTCCACTGGTGCTGGAACGGGCTCATGGCATCTACGTGCAGGACAGTCGCGGACAGGTGTTCGTCGATTGCCTCGCCGGTGCCGGCACCCTGGCGCTGGGGCACAACCATCCGGTAATCGTCGAGGCCATCACCCAGGTCCTGGCTTCGGGTCTGCCGATGCACACCCTGGACCTCATGACCCCGGTCAAGGACGCTTTCGTCCAGGAAATCTTCGGCTGCCTGCCAGCCGACTTTGCGCGAAATGCGCGCATCCAGTTTTGTGGCCCCAGTGGCGCCGATGCGGTGGAAGCCGCACTGAAGCTGACCCGCACCGCCACTGGCCGGCATTCGGTAGTGGCCTTTGAAGGGGCCTACCACGGCATGACGTTGGGCACGCTGGCGATCAGCGGCAACCTCTCGCCAAAAAATGCATTGGGCGGCTTGATGGCCGGCGTGCAACGCCTGCCATTCCCCCACGAATACCGCTGCCCGTTTGGTGTGGGCGGCGAACAGGGCGTGACCCTGAATGTGCGTTACCTCGAACACTTGCTCAGCGATCCGGAAAGCGGCGTGACCGCGCCAGCGGCAATGATCCTTGAGCCGATCCAGGGCGAAGGCGGGGTGATCACCGCGCCGGATCGCTGGATGCAGGAACTGCGACGCCTGACCCAGGCCCACGGCATTCCGCTGATCGTCGACGAAATCCAGTGCGGCATCGCCCGCAGCGGCCGCATGTTCGGTTTCGAGCACTCGGGCATCACCCCGGACGTGATCACTCTGTCCAAGGCCATTGGTGGCGGCCTGCCGTTGTCGGTGATGGTCTACAACGATTCCCTCGATGTGTGGCAACCGGGCGCCCACGCCGGCACCTTCCGTGGCAACCAACTGGCGATGGCCGCCGGCACCGCGACCTTGCGCTTCATCCGCGATGAAGGCCTGGTGGCCCACGCCGAAAGCGTTGGCGCGCACCTGCGCAAACAATTGCTGGCGTTGCAGAGCGAGTTCACCTGGATCGGCGATGTGCGTGGCCGTGGCCTGATGCTCGGCATGGAGATCGTCGATCCGCAGGGCGAGCGAGATGCCCAAGGCCATCCACCGGTGGACAGCGCCCGGGCCAAGGCCTTCCAGCAGGCGTGCCTGCAACACGGGCTGATCGTCGAGTTGGGCGGTCGTCACGGCGCCACCGTGCGCTTTCTGCCGCCGTTGATCATCACCGAACAGGAGATCGATTTCGTCGCGCAGATTCTGTTCCGCGCGGCCAGCACGATCAACGAGCGTCCGCTACGCTGATGCACTGCGACAGAGGGGCCTGCCGACCGCAATCGGCAGGCCTTTTTTCATTGGACAGGGAGTGACAATGCACAAGGTTTTCGCCTCCATGAAGCCCGCCTTGCTGTTGATGGCGGTGCTTGGATTAAGCGCTTGTGGTGAACAAAAACCGCCCGCCGCCAGTGCGGCGGTGCCGCAAGTGAAGACCCTGACGGTGCAGCCACGGGCCTTTGCCATGACCATCGATCTGCCGGGGCGGATCGAGCCGGTGCGCATTGCCGAGGTGCGCGCGCGGGTGGCCGGGGTGGTGCTGACCCGGCACTTTCAGGAGGGCAGCGACGTCAAGGCCGGCCAATTGCTCTTCAGCATCGACCCGGCGCCGTTCAAAGCTGCGCTGATGCGCGCCGAAGGCGCACTGGCCAAGGTCGAGGCCGATGCCTATCGCGCCAATGCCCAGGTCCAACGCTTCAAGCAACTGGTGGAGATCAACGCGGTCAGCCAGCAGGCCTTCGACGATGCCATGTCCGACCTCAAGAGCGCCCAGGCCAATCGCCTGACGGCCCAGGCCGATGTGACCACGGCAAAACTCAACCTCGGTTACTGCCAGGTGCGCGCGCCAATCAGCGGCCGGATCGGCCGCGCGCTGGCCAGCGAAGGTTCGCTGGTGGGGCAGGACGAGGCGACACAGATGGCGCGCATTCAGCAACTGGACCCGATCTACGCCGACTTCACCCAGTCCGCCGATCAGGTGGTGGCTTTGCAACAGGCTCTGGCCAGTGGGCGCCTCAACGGTCAAGGCGCCGCCGAGGTCACGCTGCAGGTGGGCAATCCGCCGAAGGTTCGTCGCGGCAGCTTGATGTTCTCCGATATTTCCGTCGATCGCGGCACCGGTCAGGTGACCCTGCGCGGCGAATTCCCCAACCCCGACAATCTGCTGCTGCCAGGCCTGTACGTGCGCGTGGTGGCGCCGGCCGGGGTCGATCCGCAAGCCTTGTTCGTCCCGCAACAGGCGGTGCAGCGCGGTACCGATGGTCAGGCGCGGTTGATGCTGGTGGACGCCGGTGGCGTGGTGCGCGAGCGGATCGTGAGCACCGGCGCGATGCAGGGCTCGGACTGGCAGATCACCCAGGGGCTGTCCGCCGGGGATCAGGTGGTGGTCGAGCGCGTCGACAAAGTCAGCGCCGGCATGCAGGTCAACGTCATCACCTTGGCTGGGCAACAGGCCCGCAACTGACGGAAGTTTTCGATGCCGGAATTTTTCATCAATCGTCCGAACTTCGCCTGGGTCATCGCGTTGTTCATCTCGCTCGCCGGGTTGCTGACCCTCGGGACGCTGGCGGTCAATCAATACCCGGACGTGGCACCGACGCAAATCACCGTCAGCGCCAACTACCCCGGCGCCTCGGCACAGATCGTCAGCCAGAACGTCACCAGTCTGATCGAAGAAGAGCTCAACGGCCTCAAGGGCCTGATCTATCACGAGTCCAACAGCGCCAACGGCGGGGCTGGCATCACCATCACCTTCAAGCCGGGCACCGATGCCGACCTGGCACAGGTCGACGTGCAGAATAGCCTGCAACGGGTGATCGGGCGCATGCCCCGGGCAGTGATCGAGCAAGGCCTGAAGGTCGATCAGGCGCGCTCCAATTTCCTGCTGGTCTACGCCTTGTCCTACACCGACGATCGGCAGGACTCCATCGGCCTGGCCGATTACGCGGCCCGCGCCGTCAACAATGAAATCCGCCGCGTCAACGGGGTTGGGCGGGTGCAGATGTACACCTCCGAACGGGCCATGCGCATCTGGGTCGATCCGGCGAAGCTGGTGGGTTACAACCTGTCGATGGCCGATGTCGGAAAGGCCATCGCCGCGCAGAACGCCCAGGTGCCCGCCGGCAGCATGGGCGAACGACCGGGGCCGGCCGACCAGCAGATCACCGCGACGGTGATGGTGCAGGGGCAGCTGGAATCGGTGGACGCGTTCGGCAACATCGTACTGCGCGCCAACGACGACGGCTCCAGCGTGCGCATCCGCGATGTGGCTCGGGTCGAGCTGGGGCGCAGGGATTACCGCTTCGACGCGCGGCTCAACGGCAAGCCGGCGGCGGCCATGTCCGTGCAGCTGGCGCCGGGGGCCAATGCGCTGGAAACCGCCGAGGCGATCAAGTTGCGGCTCGAGCAACTGTCCAGCACCTTGCCGGCGAACATGACCGTCAGCGTGCCTTACGACACCTCGTACTTCGTCGACGTGGCGATCCATCAGGTGATCTACACCCTGATCGAAGCCATGGTCCTGGTGTTTCTGGTGATGCTGCTGTTCCTGCAGAACCTGCGCTACACGCTGATTCCGGCGGTGGTAGTGCCGGTGTGTCTGCTGGGGACCATCGCGGTGATGGCGCCGCTGGGCTTCTCGATCAACATGATGACCCTGTTCGGCATGGTGCTGGCCATCGGCATTCTGGTGGACGACGCCATTGTGGTGGTGGAGAACGTCGAGCGCCTGATCCGCCAGGAGCATCTGTCGCCCAAGGCCGCGACCCGCAAGGCGATGAAGCAGATCAGCGGGGCGATTGTCGGCATCACCCTGGTGTTGTCGGCGGTGTTCCTGCCGCTGGCGTTCATGGGTGGTTCGGTGGGGATCATCTATCAGCAGTTCGCCATGGCGTTGTCGGTGTCGATCCTGTTTTCCGGGTTCCTTGCGCTGACCCTGACGCCGGCGCTGTGCGCGACGGTAATCAAGCCTTTCGACCCGGCGCATCAACCCCATGGCAACCGCTGGATGCGCGGGTTCAATCGACGCTTCGAGGCACTGGCTCAACGTTATGAGCGGTTGGGCGCGACCTGGGTCAGGCGCAGCGCCCGCAGCATGGGTTTGTACCTGCTGTTGTTGCTGGTATTGGCGTTTGCCTATGCGCGGCTGCCGACTTCATTTTTGCCGTCCGAGGATCAGGGTTACATCGTCACCGATATCCAGCTGCCGCCGGCCGCTTCAGCGTCGCGCACCGACGTAACGCTGCAGGCCTGGGAGCGATATGCCCTGGCACAACCGACGACGGATCATGTGCTGGCGATCCTGGGTTTCAGTTTTTCAGGGGAAGGCGCGAACGCTGCGATGTCCTATCTCACCCTCAAGGATTGGTCGCAGCGCGGTAGCGGCGAGTCGAGCAAGGCGGTGGCGCGCAAGGCGAACGATGCCTTTGAAGACGTGCCCGACGGCACGCTGTACAGCGTAGTGCCGCCACCGGTGGACGGCCTCGGCACCGCGAGCGGTTTCGACCTGCGCCTGCAGGATCTGGCGGGGCAGGGACACGAGGCGCTGCAGAAGGCGCGCGTTCAGTTGCTGGCGGCGGCCAAGGCTTCGCCGGTGATCGGGCATCTGAGCGAGGATGCACTGGCCGATGCACCGCAGATCAATGTCACCATCGACCGGGAAAAGGCCGAGACCCTGGGCGTGAGTTTCGATGTGATCAGCGCCGCGCTGGCCTCGGCGCTGGGCTCTGAGGAAATCAACGAGTTCGCCAATCAGGGGCGCATGCAGCGGGTGATCGTCCAGGCCGATGGCAGCAGTCGGCAAACGCCTGAAGCGCTGCTGCGCCTGCAAGTGCCCAACCGGCAAAACCAACTGGTGCCGCTGGAAGCCTTCAGCCGTTTCGAGTGGCAGGTGGGGCCACTGCAGATCGGCCGCTACAACGGCTCGGCGTCGCTGCGTTTCTCCGGCGAAGCGGCGTCGGGGTACAGCAGCGGGCAAGCCATGGCGGAATTGAAGAGAATCGCCCGGGAGTTGCCGGCCGGTTTCAGCCTGGAATGGTCGGGGCTGTCGTTGCAGGAGCAGCAGGCCAGCGACCAGGTGCCGATGCTGGTGGGCCTGTCGCTGACCATGGTCCTGCTGGTGCTGGTGGCGCTGTACGAGAGCTGGGCGATTCCCTTTGCCGTGCTGCTGATCGTGCCCATCGGCATGCTCGGCTCGGTCGCGGCGGTGACGGTGCTGGGCATGCCCAATGACGTGTATTTCAAGGTCGGGCTGATCACCATCATCGGCCTGGCGGCGAAGAACGCCATCCTGATCGTCGAGTTCGCCAAGGCGTTGCACGCGCAGGGTGCGAGCCTAGCGCAGGCGGCGTCTCAGGCGGCGCGCTTGCGCTTTCGGCCGATTGTCATGACGTCGCTGGCGTTCATTCTTGGCGTGGTGCCGCTGGCGCTGGCCACGGGTGCGGGCGCTGCCAGTCAGCGGGCGATCGGCACCGGGGTGATCGGCGGGATGCTGGCGGCGACGGTGCTGGGGGTGTTGTTCGTGCCGGTGTTCTTTGTTTCGGTGCTGACCCTGGCCGAACGGCTGCGCAAGCGTCGCTCGGTAAAGGTCGAGGAAGGTGTGTTGTGAGCAGGTTACATCTTGCGCACACCGTGGTGACGGGAGGGCGGATCGGTCAGCAGCTTTTTCGCGGTGCGCGGGTCGTTCGGCAGCTCGTCGCTCAGATCCCAGATCTCCAGCATCTTCGCGTACTCGAACGCGTGCCGCGGATCGGCCTGGACCCATTGCTGAAACGCCGCCCGCTCCTCGGCGGTGCAGGTTTCATCATTCAGACGCAGGCACCAGTTCGCTGCCTGAGTGAGGATTTCGTCTTCTGAATCTTGAGGGTTAGAGGGTTTCATCAACCGTTACCTGTGTGACCGATGCAGGCACTCTAACGGAGCAATTGGTAAAAAAACGTCAAAAACAACATCACCAATTCAAATGCCAAACGTTTTCGAAAAGGACTGTTCGCATGTACCACCTTCAGGCCCCGATCGCTCCACGCACCAACAAACCGATCCGCGAACTGCTGGAGTTCTACGGCCTGCGCACCAGCCTGATCCGCCTCAAAGTCATCGACGCCCTGCTGGTCGCCGCCCGGGAAGGCCGCAGCATCGGTGTGAACGGCACCCACGCCTGGCTTGAGGCCTCGGCGGTGGAATGTTCGTTCATCAGCGTGCGTGAGGTGTTGAAGCGCTTGTGCGAAGAGCGGGTCATCGATTACCAGGCGGACAAGAGTTACAGCTTTACGGCCGAGGCCTGGGCGATTCTGATGCGTCCCTCGGCCTGACGCATAACCCCGTAGGAGCAAGGCTTGCCCGCGAAGACGGCCTTGTAGCCAACCAAATTCCCCAGATGTACAGAAAGTCCCATTGTGGGAGCGGGCTTGCTCGCGAAAGCGGTGTGTCAGCCAGCATCTACGGCACTGACACTCCCTCTTCGCGGGCAAGCCCGCTCCCACAGGTTTTTGTGTCGGTTGCAAAATTTGTGGTCGGCACAAACCCTTGTGGGAGCGGGCTTGCCCGCGATGGCGGCCTGATAGCCGACTAGGTTTACCCGGCTGTACTCAGGTCCCACAGGTTTTTGTGTGATTGCAGGATGCTAAGTCGAGACGAATAATCAGGGCATGTTTTTGAATCGGTCATGGAGTTCTGCATGAAAGTGGGCGTGATCTCCGACACCCATGGTTTGCTCCGCGCCGAGGCCCTTGAGGCATTGCAGGGCTGTGAGCGGATCATTCATGCCGGTGACATTGGCAAGCCGGAGATTCTTGAGCAACTGGAGGCCATTGCGCCGCTGTATGTAGTCCGTGGGAACAATGACCTGAAGCTGCCTTGGGCGGGGCGGATTGCCGATCATCTGCGGTTCGAGCTTGAGGGGTGGCAGGTGCTGCTGGTGCATGACATGGCGGATGTGCCGGCGTTGCTGGAGGAGGGGACGAGGCTGGTGATTACCGGTCATTCGCACAAGCCGGTGATTGAATGGCGGGGGGAGCGGTTGTTTCTTAATCCGGGGAGTGCGGGGCCGAGGCGGTTCAGGTTGCCGGTGACGGTGGCGGTGCTCGAGGTGAAACCTGATGCGCTTGAGCCGCGTCTGATTTCGTTGCTCGACATTCCGGCCTGACATTTAACCCTGTGGTGAGGGGATTTATCCCCGTTCGGCGGCGCAGCCGTCGTAAAACCTGAATGCACGGTTTGTCTGAATGAGTGCAGGGGGCCGCTTCGCAGCCCAACCCAGCGCTGTGTAGTCACAACATCAGCAAAGCGGGCTCAAGCTAGAGGTTTACGCGTAAGAATATCGATCGCGAACACCCCCAGTACCGTACCCGATACCCAGCGTTGCGCCCGCATGGCCTTCGGTCGAGTGGTAAGGAAGCGACTAACTCGCGCGGCAGCCAGGACGATCAGGCCGTTCACGGTAATTGCAATGGTTATCTGCACCAGCCCCAACTGCATGTATTGCTGAAGGGTCGAGCCTGTCGAAGGATCAATGAACTGGGGGATCAGTGCTGAATACATCAGTGCGATTTTCGGGTTCAGCAAGTTGGTTACCAGCCCCATGGTAAAAAGCTTGCGAGGTGAATGAGGGGATAGTTCGCGCGCCTCGAACGGCGAAGCACCTGTCACCATATTCCAGGCCAGATAGCCGAGGTAGAACGCGCCCCCAATGCGAACCACGTCATAGGCCATCGGGACGGCCTTGAACAGTGCCGCCAGACCAAGGCCTGAAGCAACCAGGTAACAGACGAAGCCCAGCGCGACCCCTGCCAGCGAAATCATGCCGGCCATGCGTCCTTGCGAAATCGCTCTGGACGTCAGGTAGATCATGTTCGGTCCCGGCGTCAGGACCATGCCCAACGCGATGATTGCCACGCCAATCAGATTCTCCAATGGCATTTCAACGTTCTCCTTTTCCCATACTCAACTCTTATATCGGCGCCGGCTCGCGCCGGTCCAGGTCACTACGGTACAGCGCTAGCCGGCCGGGATGGGCGACGGGTCGGTCCAATATTTCGTCAAAGGAAATTTCGCAGCGGGGAATTCTAAAAGTCCTACAGGCTGTTTGTGCTGCGTTAATGAAATGGTACATCAGGGGCGCTGATAGAGACTGCGGGACGGGGCCGACAAAAGCGATGCTGCGGCGCAGCCCGACTTGGCGGTGCGACGTTTTCGTAAATTTCCTGGCCACAAGTAATCTCCATTGCCTCAGGGGTAGCGATGTATTGGGTAATCGTGTTTACCCGAACGTCCCAGTCTGCACCTCCCCACTACGCACATACCGCGCCACCAGCACACCACCGGGCGTGGTAATGGAATGCTCCAAAACAAACGCCGAAGCCTGCGCATCATCCCCGAACAACCGCTTGCCACTCCCCAGCAGAACGGGATGAATCATCAGCCTTAACTCATCCACCAACCCCGCCGCCAACAACTGACGCACCAGATCGCCGCTGCCCTGGGTCAGCAGCTGTGAACCGTTCTGTTGTTTGAGCGCGCGCACGGCTCCGACGACATCCGGGTCCAGCACCCGACTGTTATGCCAATCCAGCGAATCCGGCCGATGGGTGGCCACGTGCTTGGGCACGGCGTTGAACAGGTCGGCGATGGGGTTTTCGGCTTCGGGTTTTATCTGCGGCCAGTAGCCCGCGAAGATGTCGTAGGTACGCCGGCCCAACAGTAATTCGAAAGGCTCGGCGAACAGATCCATCACGGCCTCGCCGGACACTTCGTCGGCGTAGGGCACGATCCAGCCGCCGAAGCGGAAGCCGTCACTGCGGTCTTCTTCGAGGCCGCCGGGGGCTTGCATGACGCCGTCGATGGACATGAAGGCGGCGACGATGAGTTTGCGCATGGTGATCTCCTGGTTGGATCTGGGTCCGCTTCCTGTGAGAGCGAGCCTGCTCGCGATGGTGGTAGAGACACCGCGGGGTGTCAGATAGCCAACGTCATCGTTGACGACCATCGCGAGCGTGCTCGCTCCTACAGGGTTTGGGGCGTGGCCACTAGCAGTAAAGACTGCGGGACGGGGCTTTGCGGGTGCTGGGGCTCCTGCAGTTCGGCCAGGCGCAGCCCGGCCATGTCCAGCGCCCTGATCCAGCTGGAAAGGGTGCGCATGTACCACGGCATGGGCTGCCATTGGCCCTTGAACCCGGCGAAGGTTTCTTCGCGCCAGCCATCCTGATAATCGCCCGCCGCTGCGGTCCACGGATGCAGCGTCTGGATCACAATCGAGCCACCGGGGGTGAGCAGGACTTTCATCGCGGCAAGCAGGGGAATGATGTCCTGGTGCAGCAGGGCGAAATTGGCGCAGATTACGTCGTAATCCCTGCCGATATCCACCTGTGCTTCGGCCAGCGCTTCATAGCTCGCCAGATGCACCTGCGAAGCGCCCGCAGCCCGCGCCGACGCCACCAGCGTCGAATCGCCATCCACCCCGACTGCCTCGATCCCGCGTTGCGCCAGCGCCCGCAACAGCCAGCCTTCGCCGCAGCCGAGATCCAACACACGCTCAGGCTGGCGACTCTGAATCGCCAGCAAAATCGCCCGATCAGTCACCTGCTGACGACTTTCGATAGCGCCGCTGCGCACGGCTTCGATCCAGGCTTGGGCGTTGTGCTGCCAGCTCTGCAGCAGGCTGGATTCCGGGGAGGACATGGGAGCGACCGGCTTGATGGGTTGAATCATCAGGATAGGCCACCCGAAGGTGGCCCGTCCTCGTCAAATCCCTTTGGTCGACGGCAGGAGAATGGTCATGATGCCAAGCAGCGGCAGGAAGGAGCACAGCGTGTACACGTATTCGATGCCATGGATGTCCGCCAGATGCCCCAGCAGCGCGGCGCCGATGCCGCCGAAACCGAACATCAGACCGAAAAACACACCTGCGATCATGCCGACGTTGCCCGGCACCAGTTCCTGGGCGAACACCACGATGGCGGAGAACGCGGAGGCGAGGATGAAGCCGATGAACACACTCAGCACGCTGGTCCAAAACAGATCAACATAGGGCAGAGCGAGGGTAAAGGGCGCGGCACCCAGGATGGAGAACCAGATCACTTTCTTGCGGCCGATCTTGTCACCGATCGGCCCACCGAAGAAAGTGCCCGCTGCCACCGAACCGAGGAACAGGAACAGGTACAGCTGGGAGCTGGCCACCGACAGATCGAACTTCTCGATCAGGTAGAAGGTGTAGTAGCTGGTGAAGCTGGACATGTAGAAGTACTTGGAGAACACCAGCAGCGCGAGCACCACCAGGGCAAAGGTCACGCGGCGCTTGGAAAGGCCGTGGGTCGCCTTGCCCCCCTGCTTGAGTTTGAACAGGTTCAGGTGCGCGCGGTACCAGCGGCTCAGGCCGAACAGAACCAGGATCGCGAATACCGCAAACAGGCCGAACCAGGCCACGTTGCCCTGGCCGTAAGGAATGATGATCGCCGCGGCCAGCAACGGACCGAAAGCGGTGCCGGCGTTGCCGCCCACCTGGAAGGTCGACTGCGCCAGACCATAACGACCACCCGACGCCAGACGCGCCACTCGCGAGGTTTCCGGGTGGAAGGTCGAAGAGCCGATCCCCACCAACGCCGAAGCCACCAGAATCGCCGGAAAGCTACCAACAAACGCCAGCATCAAAATGCCGATCAGCGTGCAGACCATCCCGGCCGGCAGCAGCCAGGGCTTGGGATGACGGTCGGTGTGATAACCGACCCACGGCTGCAACAGCGATGCGGTCAGCTGGAAGGTCAGGGTGATCAGACCCACCTGGGTAAAGGTCAGGCCGTAGCTGGCCTTGAGCAGCGGGTAGATCGAAGGCAGCACGGCCTGGATCAGGTCGTTGATCAGGTGCGCCAGGGCGCAGGCACCGATCACTCGCATGACCAGTGGGCTGGTCTGGCTGGCCGCCGAAGCGGTCGCAGAAGGGGTCGTCATTGAGGACATTGCACGTCATCCAGGCTGAGTAAGAGCATTGCGTAGATCAGCCGCTATGCTAGATTTCGCGAAATTGCCTGTCTCGCGCGATTCGGGCGCTGACTTTCGTAAAAAGGGCATCATGGACAAATCACTCGAAGAATTTGTGCTCGCAATGGACGAAGTGGACTGGCCGGTGTGCACCAGCGCGACCGATTACCCGGAAAACTGGTTCATCAAGCCCCACAGCCACATCAAGCATCAGCTGATCTACGCCATCGAGGGCGTGATGGTGGTGCATTCAGGCTTGAACCAATGGACAGTTCCGCCGAGTCGCGGCATCTGGATGCCCAGCGGCCATGTGCATTCGATCCGCTGCGTGGGTGCGTTGAAAATGCGCAGCGTCTTCGTGCGACAGGAATGTTTTCCGCAACTGCCGGATGAGACCCGGGCGGTGAGTATCTCAGCGCTGTTGAGCGAGCTGATCAAAACCTCGGTGAGCATCGCCGGCCCTGTCGACGAGGACTCCCGGGAAGCGCGAATCATGCGTCTGATCGTCGATGAACTGACGCTGCTGCCGACCTTGCCGTTGCATTTGCCGCAACCGGTCGATCAGCGTATCCAGGCCATCTGCGACGCCTTGCGCCAGGACCTCGGAGACAGTTCGACCCTGTCGGACTGGAGCGCGCGACTGGGGCTGGATGCCAAGACCATCCAGCGCCTGTTCCACAAGGAAACCGGCATGACTTTCGGCCAGTGGCGTCAGCAGGCAAGGTTGCTCTCGGCGTTGGAGCGTATTGCGCAGGGCGAGAAAATCATCGATGTGGCCGGAGTGCTGGGCTACGACAGCCCGAGTGCGTTCAGCACCATGTTCAAAAGACAGTTCGGCACCACGCCCAGTCATTTTTTCAAATGACCCCTGACCCTGTAGGAGCGAGCACGCTCGCGATGGTCGTTAACGATAACGTTGGCTGTCTGACACCCCGCGGTGACTGTCCCTCCATCGCGAGCATGCTCGCTCCTACAGGAGGGCATGTTTAGTTATTACGTAATAACTAACAACTTATGTCTTTTTATTAAATCACATCGCTCATTTGTTATATGGCCTAACTTCTATCTTTAGAATAATTTGTGATTAGTCATCACTGCTTTTATGTCTTTATGATCTGTCCCACAACAACTCGTGAGACAGGAGGTAGCTCGATGACTATTCAAATCAAACCGGTTGCAGGTCGAATTGGGGCACAACTCGAAGGCGTAAAGTTGGGCGGCGATATCAGCGCCGAGGACTTCGAATTCATTAACCAGGCACTTCTAAAATATAAAGTGCTGTTCTTCCGCGAACAGCATCTCAACGATGCCGAGCATGAAGCCTTCTCCCGCCGTTTCGGCGATCAGGTCCCACATCCCACCGTAAGATCCGCGGAGCAGAGCGCCGCGATCCTGCACCTGGACGCCAAGGAAACCCGCGCCAACTCCTGGCACACCGACGTCACCTTTGTCGCGAACTACCCGAAAGTGTCCATCTTGCGTGGTGTGGTTATCCCCCCGTACGGTGGTGACACCGTATGGGCCAATACCGCAACGGCCTACGCCGACTTGCCCGAGCCATTAAAACAACTCGCCGATAATCTTCGGGTTCTTCATACAAACTTATATGACTACGCCGCACCGCGTAATACCGACGAATCCGGGCTCAAGCGTTATCGCGAACAGTTCACTGCCGAGATCTACGAAACCGAACATCCATTAGTACGAGTCCATCCGGAGTCCGGTGAAAGAAGTTTGTTATTGGGGCACTTCGTCAAACAGATCCAGGGGGTGAACACTAACGACTCCAAACAACTGATTCGCCTGTTCCATGACCGCATCACCCATGTCGACAACACCGTGCGCTGGCGCTGGCAGGAAGGCGATGTGGTGATCTGGGACAACCGCGCCACGCAGCACATCGCGATCAACGATTACGGCGATGCCCAGCGCATCGTGCGTCGCACCACCATCGACGGCGATGTCCCGGTGGGCGTGGACGGGCGCCTGAGCGAAGCGCTGAAACCGAGCCCGGACGCGCGCTCGCCAAAAACCGAAGCCGACAAAAAACACCTCGCCGCCTGACAGGCCAGTCTCATCGATACAAGGAAGGCTCACATGAAGCTCAACGGCATTCGTCTGTTCAAAAAAGGCAGCATCGCTGCGGCACTGGCTGCGGTACTTGCGATCCCCGTGGCTGAGGCCGATGTGTTGCGCATCGGTGTCGCGACAGCCGGTGGCGGTGATCCGGTGACCTTTAGCGGTTCGCCTCTGGGCATCGTGCGCAATCAGCAACTGCTGGAAAAAGCCTTCGCCGGAACCGGCACCGAAGTGCAGTGGTTCTTCTTCAAGGGCGCGGGGCCTGCGGTCAACGAGGCACTGTCCAATCAGCAGCTGGACTTCGCCTATCAGGGCGATCTGCCGGCCGTGGTCGGGCGTTCCAATGGACTGGACACCAAGTTGCTGGCCGCCCTAGGCGTGCGCGCCAACCTCTATCTGGCGGTACCCAAAGGCTCGCCGCTCAAAACCATCGAGGATCTGAAGGGCAAGAAAGTCGCGATCTTCCGCGGTACCAACGGCCATCTGGTGATGATCAATCTGCTGGCGGAACACGGTCTCACCGAGCGTGATATCAAGGTCATCAACCTCGATACCGGCAGCTCCCAGGCGGCCCTGATTTCCAATGGCGTGGATGCCGCCTTCGGTGGTCGCGAGTTGTTCAAGCTGCGGGACAAAGGCCTGATCGACATCGTCTACGACAACCCTGAGCAGAACGTGCGCTACACCCGGCAGACGGCGCTGGTGGTGCGCGGTGCCTATGAAAAGGAACACCCGGCCAACGTGCAAAAGGTCGTCGATACGCTGGTGGACGCGGCGAAATGGACGTCGGACGAGAGCAATCGTGACGCGGTCTTCACCGAGTGGGCCAAGAGCAACGACCCCGCGGATTCACTGCGTGCCGACTTCACCGGCGTCACCCTCAGGGACAGGGCATCGCCTCTGGTCGACAACTTCCTGATCAGCCGCTATCAGGCGGTGGCGGAGCAGGCCAAGGAAGAAAAACTCATCCGCCGGCCGATCAGCATCGATGGCTGGTTCGAGACCAGTTACCTGCAGAAATCCCTCAAGGCCAAAGGACTGGAAAGCTACTGGACGCCTTACGGCCCGGACGGCAAACAGCCAGCGGGTGATGCAGTAGCGGCCACGACGACCGCCAAATAAAGGAGCTAAGCAGATGGCCAGGGCACAGACCGCAAGACTTGAGAAGTATGGGGCGCCGGCATTGCCGAGCGACAACGTCAAACGTCTTCCACCGTCACCCGTGCGCCCGGTGCGCAAGGTCGAGGCGCCGCGCACTTCGGCCTGGTCCCTGAACCTGGGTGACAAGGCCTTGCCCTGGCTGTTGCCGCTGCTGTTGCTGGGCCTGTGGTATCTGGGGGTGGAGCGCGGCTGGCTGTCGGAGCAGGTACTGCCACCACCGGCCTACGTTTACCAGGCGCTGTCGGACCTGGTCAGCAGCGGCGATCTATGGCTCAACGCATCGGCCAGCCTGCAGCGGGTGGTGGTCGGATTCGGTCTTGGCGCCTTGCTCGGTGTAGCGCTGGGCCTGGCCATGGGACTGTCGCGGACGCTGGAGGATTATCTGCTGCCGACCTTCAACGCGCTGGTGCAAATTCCGGTGCTGGGCTGGCTGCCGTTCGCCTTGCTGCTGTTCGGCATCGGCGAGACGCTCAAGTACGTACTGATCGCCAAGGCGGCCCTGGTGCCGATCACCCTGTGCACTTTGCAGGCGTTCCGGCAGGCGCCGAAAAACCTGCTGGAAGTCGGTCGGACCTACGGTTTCAGCCGTCGGCAAAGCGTCACCTCCATCGTTTTGCCGGCGGCGATCCCGACCCTGTTCACCGGCTTTCGCCTGGGCTTCACCAAGGCCTGGCTGTCGCTGGTGGTGGTCGAGTTGGTGGCCTCCAGTGAAGGGCTGGGTTACCTGATCGTTTATGGGCGTCAGCTGTTTCAACTCGATTTGGTCATGGCCGCTGTAGTGGTGGTGGGGACCCTCGGGCTGCTGATCGATCGCGGTTTCGATTACGCCGAGAAGCGCCTCAATCGTGGTCGGCCAATCCTCGGAGGGCAGCGGTGATGAGCGCGACTCTGTCTATTTCCAATGGCAGCCACCGCTATCGCGGATGGGTCTTGCCGATCTCCGTGGTCGCCCTGTGGTGGCTGGCGTCGAACCTGGGCTGGAGCGAATCGGGGCTTTTGGTTTCACCTGAAAAAGTCGCGGTAACGGCCTGGGATCAGATCACCTCGGAAAAATTCTGGCGGGCGATTTCCGCGAGTCTGGCGCGCAACCTCAGCGGCTTTTTCATCGGCACCGCGTTGGGCCTGGTGCTGGGTTGCCTGTTGGGTCTTTCGCGGCACTTCGAGCGCTTGGTTGGCCCGAGTTTCAACACCTTCAAGCAAATCTCGCTGTTCGCCTGGATTCCGTTGATCTCGGTGTGGTTCGGTCTGGGCGACGTGGCCAAGGTGGTGTTCCTGTCGCTGGCCGCGCTGGTGCCGGTGGTGGTCAACACCTGCGACGGCTTGCGCAACGTCCCGCCGAATTTGCTGGAAGTGGCGCGGGTCTACGGTTTCAGCCGCTGGCAAACCATCGTCGGCGTGATGCTACCCGCCGCCTTGCCGTCGATCTTCACCGGGCTGTATCTGGCGCTGGTCTACAGCTGGCTGGCGACCATCGGCGCCGAATATCTGCTGGTCTCGGGGGAGGGCATCGGCAACACGCTGATCGATGGCAGCGAGCATTTCATGATGGATCTGGTGCTGTTTGGAATGGTGATTATCGGCCTGGTGGGATGGGGACTGAACGCGTTGGCCCGGAGTCTTGAGCGGCGGATGCAGCGTTTGTATGGCATCTCTCCTCGCTGATTGAAACATTGAAAAGGATCACAGCATGAACAACAGCCTCACCCTGGAAAACATCAGCAAGCGCTTCACCTCGCGACCGGGCAGTTCGACGCAGTTGCAGGTGCTGGATAACATCGATCTCGACATCGCCCCCGGCGAATTCATCAGCATCGTCGGCGCCAGCGGTTGCGGCAAATCCACGCTGCTGCGGCTGATCCTCGGCCTGGACGAGGAGTTCGACGGGCGCATCCTGCTCGACGGCAAACCGATCAAGGGCACGGGCCTTGAGCGCGGCATCGTGTTTCAGGACCACCGGTTGTTCCCATGGCTCAACGTCGAGCAGAACGTTGCCGTGGGCCTGAAGAACTCGCCCCTGAGCGCCGCGCAGAAACGCGACACCGTGCGCGAGCATATCGAACTGGTGGGCCTGCAGGACTTCATCGAGGCCTACCCGCATCAGATTTCCGGCGGCATGGCGCAACGGGTGGCCATCGCCCGCGGGCTGGTCAATCGGCCGAGCGTGTTGCTGCTGGATGAGCCCCTTGGCGCCCTCGACGCCCTGACCCGCGCGCGCCTGCAGGGCGAGCTGCAGAACATCTGGGCCAAGGAAAAAATCACCATGATCCTGGTCACCCACGACGTGGACGAGGCGGTGTTCCTCGGCGATCGGGCGGTGGTCATGCAGCCCAATCCCGGGCGCATTCGCCGCATCCTCGACATCGATCTGCCGCGTCCGCGCAATCGCAGTGACAGCCGCTTTATCAACCTGCGCGATGACGTGCTGAGCGACTTTGCCGAGTTGCACTGAGGCGCACCGCCTTATCTTTTTAATCGTCATTTTTAAGGAACGGAAATGTCCGAACGCCAGCTCAGCCTCAACCTGTTCATCTACCCCAACGGTCACCACGAAGCCGCCTGGCGCCACCCGCAGTCGGTGCCGGAAGCGTCCATGGACATCGGCTACTACCAGCAACTGGCGCAACGCGCCGAACGGGAAAAGCTGGACGCGATCTTCTTCGCCGACTCGCCGTCCCTGGCCGAAAGCGACCGTGAAGGCCTGCGCATTCGATTCGAGCCCATCACCTGGCTGGCGGCGATTGCCGCGGTGACCGAACGCATCGGCCTGATCGCCACCGCCAGTACCACCTACAGCGAACCTTACAACCTGGCCCGTTCGTTCAGCGCGCTGGACCACCTGAGCAAGGGCCGCGCCGGCTGGAACATTGTCACCACCTCCCTGGCCGCCGCAGCCGCCAACTTCGGCCTGGACCAGCATCCACCGGCCCATGACCGCTACGCCAAGGCCGAGGAATTCGTGCAGGTGGTCGGCGACCTGTGGGACAGCTGGGAGGACGATGCGCTGGTGCTGGACAAGACCGCAGGCGTATTTGCCAACGGCGCCAAGGTGCATTCGATCAACCACGTTGGCACGCATTATCGGGTCAAGGGTCCGTTCAACTCGCCTCGTTCGCCGCAAGGTAGGCCGGTGCAAGTGCAGGCAGGATCTTCCGAGGACGGCCGGGATTTCGCCTCCCGCCATGCCGAAGCCATCTTCACCGCACACCAGACCCTGCAAAGCGCCATCGAATTCGCCAACGACATCCGCAACCGCGCGAGGGCAGTGGGGCGCGATCCCCGCCAGCTGAAAATCCTCCCCGGCATCAGCCCCTACATCGGCAGCACCGAAGCCGAGGCCCAGCGCAAGTTCGACGAACTCAACGAGCTTGTATTGCCTCACGTCGCCCTGGGGCAACTGCGCCGCTTGCTGGGCGTTGACTTGTCGGATCAGGACCTGGATGCGCCATTCCCGCGGCACCTGGTCAACTTCGACGGCGGCGAAAGCCAGGCCAGCCGCTTCAAACTGATCATCGACATCGTCGACCGCGAAAAACCCACCCTGCGCCAACTGATCAACCGACTGGCCGGCGCCCGCGGGCATTGGGTGCCGGTGGGGACGCCGGTGCAGATCGCCGACCTGATAGAACAGTGGTTCCGCAGTGGGGCTGCCGATGGCTTCAACGTCATGCCACCGGCGTTTCCTGAAGGGTTTGAGGTTTTTCTGGATGAAGTGCTGCCGATCCTGCGCAAGCGGGGACTGTTTCGGGAGGAATATGCGGGGACGACGCTGCGTGAACATTACGGACTGAGTCGGCCGGTTTCGCGGTTTGCGTTGAAATCGGCGTGAGCCTTCAGAGGATCCTTTCAGGATCATCGCGAGCAGGCTCCACAGTGGTCGGTGGTGGCGCGATATTTGTTACCACCCCAGAACCCCTGTGGGAGCGGGCTTGCTCGCGAAAGCGGTGTATCAGTCGCCATCAATGTTGAATGTGCCGACCTCTTCGCGAGCAAGCCCGCTCCCACAGGTTTATTTGTCGAGCACAGAAATTGCGAACGACACCAGACACTGTGGGAGCGGGCTTGCCCGCGAAGGCGGTGGGTCAGTCAACATTGAGGATCTGGCGTGCCGACTTCATTTTCCTTCGTTTTTTTCTGCCAACCGCTTACTCGGGAATGCCTGTTACGGTGTGCACGACACGCATCGCACAAGGCGCTCGCGCCCCTTCCGGATCGATCTGTTCACATTTTTTCAGTAGCGGATAGACGTCGGCAAACTTCACTGCCGACACCTGTTCGGCGTGCTGCTGCGAAACGAAGCAATGCTCGAACCGGTAGGCCGCATATACCTCGGGGCGCAACGCCGGATAGTCGTAAACCTCGTCGACGATATTCTTGAGCATCCGAGACATTTGTCCGTCGGCAGAGGGGGTAATCCTGGCAAGCAAAACATCCTTGGCGACCCCGGCCTGCCTGGCCGCGATAGCTTCTTTCGACGCACCAATGGACGCCTGCATTCCCTGCGGAAACGGACAATCAGACGCCGCCAATGCCGAGGCCGACGTGATGCAACCAAGCAGGGTTAAAACAGCAACCATCCTTGTCATGAGATTTCCTTGTTGAAAGCGAGTGTTGTTGGAAAGTGGGTGGCGATTCTATTCCTGAATCGGATGGGGAAAAACTTCTTCATAAGATTGTTTGCCCTTTTACTCCAACGACCGAGTAGTTCATTGCTAACTGTTCGGCGTTGCCTACTAGGTGCCTCCATTGTTCGCTTCGAAAGTATCGGGGAGGGCTTCCTACCCTAGGCAAAAAACCGCAAAATCGCCGGCCTTTTTCTGACAGGAAGTCACCATGCAGCGCATCGTAATTCTGGGCAATGCCGGTAGCGGCAAATCCACAATGGCTCGCATTCTCGGCGAGCGCCTTGGCCTGCCCGTCGTACACCTCGACACGTTGTTCTGGGAACCCGGTTGGGTCGAGCCGGATGCCGAACAATTCCGTAATCGTGTAGGCGAGGCTGTCGCAGGGGGCTCCTGGATCTGCGAAGGCAACTATGCCCGCCGAACATTCGACCTGCGCTTGCCGCGCGCCGATCTGATCATCTGGATTGATACGCCGCGGCTCATTTGTTTGAGCCGGGTGATCAGGCGCAACTTCATGAACCGACCGCGTGCTGACCTTCCGGCAGGTTGCTCAGAAAAAATTAACCGGGTGTTCATGACCTTTCTGAAGTTCGTGTGGAGTTTTGATCACGGCTACCGGCCCGGTATCGAAGCGGTGCGCAAACGCACGGGTCCTCATGTACCTACTGTGCATTTACGAGGTCGCCGGCAGATTGCTGCTTTTCTCGAAAGCTTGCCGGCAACCCCGGAAAGCTGTCTTTAATAGCCGAGGGTGCAGGGCAACTAACTCAGGTGCTGATCATCAGCCAGCAGGAAGTCGCCCTTCGATATCACTGAGGTCAAATACCGCAGCGCCCGCTGAAAGACTGGATGACACTCTGCAAATGGCAGGTCATCAAAAGAAGCCCAGAAGAAACTAAAGATGTGACCATGGTCGTCGAGTGTTTGATGCGTCCATTGCTCCGGCAAGGACGTATGCGATGCACACAGTTGAAACGACCAGATCTGATTCAGGTGGCCGGCATTCCAACAGCCGAGATCGCGGACAAGGAAAGCTGTGTGGATACCGGACTCTTCTCTCAACTCCCTTAGTGCGCCCTGCGCAGGTGTTTCGCCGGACTCAATGGTGCCTTTGACCAATTGCACACCTGCCAGTGGATGGCGAAACAGCAGGATGCGCGGCTCAGGTGTACTCGAAAGCATCACGGGACACGTTTTGTTGGGTGACATCGCGACTTCCTTATCGGCGCAGAAGTAGAGAAGAGAAGGTGGGGCTGCCACGGTTTCAAATCGATGCCCCGTAAATTGTGGGAGCGAGCCTGCTCGCGATGGACTCCGGATCACCGCGCTCATCCAGTTATGGAGGCGTTATCGTTCAAAGTCATCGCGAGCAGGCTCGCTCCCACAGGTTTTGCAGTCTCCGGCATCGGATTACTGGATCAGTCGATAAGTCGACTGCACCAACCCCGAAGCAAAGCAACGGCTGGAGACCAGCTTCAAATCAACGTCGTGGGGCAGGGTGCCGAACAGGGGCCTTCCCGAGCCGATCAGCACGGGGACTGTGGTGATCACCATCTCGGCGATCAGTCCCTCGCGCAGGAATGACTGCACCAGTTGCCCGCCATCGACATACGCCCGGTGCATTCCCTGTTTCGTCAATTCGTCCATCACGTCCCGAGGCGAGAGGCTGGAGAATCGCACCTTGCCTTTGAGGGTCTCGGGCACCGGTGTGTCGGTCAGTTGTGCAGAGAGCACCACGACGGGCCGGTCATAGAACCAGGTGTCGAAGGTCAGCACTTTTTCGTAGGTCCCGCGGCCCATGACGATGACGTCCTTGTCGGCGATGAAGTCGTTGTAGCCGTGGTCTTCGGTTTGATCATCGCGCTGCAGGAGCCAGTCGATGTCGCCGTCGAGTCTGGCGATGAAGCCGTCCAGGCTGGTGGCGATGAAAACGTGAGCGGTGGCCATGGGATTTCCTTATTCGTGGGGCAGTTGTTGAGGCGGGATCATACTTGCCGAGGCTTTTTGGGACGAAACAAGGGGGCCGAACTGTTTCTCTAGAACAAATCCAACCCCATTTTTGCTCTTCTCTTCGCGTGGCTAAACACGAAACGGCCTGAAGAACGCCCGGATTTCCTCAGCCAGAATCTGCGGCTGCTCCAGCGCCGCGAAATGACCTCCGCGAGCCATGTGCTCCCAGCGATGCACATCGAAAACGCGTGCCACCCAGCTACGGGGCGGCATGGGGATTTCCCTTGGAAAGAGGGAGACGCCCAACGGCGTATCGACTCGCTCGCCTGGCTCGAACGCCAGCGGGTTTTGTCGGTTTTCCTTATACAAACGCAAGCTTGCATGGACGTTCCCGCTAAACCAGTACAGCGCGATATTAGTCAGAAGAGTATCGAGCGATATGACTTGTTCCAGATCGTCGGGATGATCGACCCAGGCCTGAAACTTTTCGAGCATCCAGGCTGCGAGACCTATCGGTGAATCCGTCAGTGCGAAAGCCAGGGTTTGTGGTTTCGTGCTCTGCAGCGCAACATACGCACCTTCGGTGGCAGCAAACTGGCTGCTGCGATTCAGGAAATCCTGTTCCGCCTCGTTCAAGGCATCTTGTCCGTCACCCAGAGGTGGCCGATAGCTGCCGGGAATGTAATTGAGATGAGCACCTGTGATGTGCGGGCCATGATCTCGGGCGAGCCACATTGAAACGCCTGCGCCGATGTCTCCTCCCTGGGCGCCGAAACGTTCGTATCCGAGCTGCCCCATGAGCGCTTTCCACATGCCGGCAATTTGTCTTGAGCTGATGCCGGCCTGTGTCGGCGCGGGTGAGCAGCCATAACCTGGCAAAGATGGAATTACCACATTGAAGGCATCAGCGGCGTCGCCACCGTGGGCGGCCGGGTCAGTGAGCAAGGGGAGCAAGCGTTGCATTTCCAGGAAGGAACCGGGCCAGCCATGGGTGATAACCAATGGCATGGGTTTGTCCCCGTTCCCGCGCTGGTGCAGGAAATGAATGGTTTGGCCGTCGACCTCGGTCATGAACTGCGGCAACTGATTGATGCGCCGTTCCTGGCTTCGCCAGTCAAAGCGGTCACACCAGTATTCAAGAACACGCTGAAGAAAAGCCGGGCTGGTTCCATCTTCCCAGCTGTCGGTTTTCAAGGATTCAGCCAACTTTGCATTGCATAGCCGCTGACGAAGGTCGTTGAGCTGCGCATCTGTGACGGCCAGTTTGAAAGGGCGGATGGGCATGGCAATTCTCAATGAATGCAGGCAATTACCTTACGGCGCTGTGACGCGTTCAGGCAACCATCGATCCGGCCTTGAGGAGCACCGGCATGATTGAGATGCAGGTGATACAAGCCCAGCGCAGCCAGCTCGACATGTAGACGCATCAATTGGCTGCGAGCTTCGGCCTTATCCAAGGGCACTTCCTGACAAAAAACCATTCAGACAGCATCACTTTTTAGCCGGTACATCCCAGCATTCCGGCTTAATCGAGCACACCTTGTATTGACGATCCATCAAGGCCATGCGGTTGAGATGAACATCTCTGGCGGCGTTCAGCGATTGCTCGCTGGTGATCATATAGCGCACGGCTCTATCGCTCATGCGTGCATTCCATTGGCGTCGGCTCCTTTCCTCAAAGGTCTTGGGTGACGCGACCAGGGTTTGAAGCACTCCGTTACCCACTCGGCTCAATTCGTCGCGAGGCTGGAGCAGGGGCCTTACGAGCCATTGCATGCCCGGGAAATGAGGCAGAGAATAATGTTCCCGAAAACACGGAAACATTTTCTCATGACCAATTCTGAGATCGCATGGTCCCCCAGCTCCGAGGTGGCCTTTGTAACCCAGACATCGGAATCCGAGGTCGACCGCCTTGTCGACGACGGGATGCTGCCATCACGCTTTTGCAAGCGGAGCCAGCGTCGAGAGTTCGATCTGGTCGGCACCTCGGTCTCAGTGACCATAAACCACGATCTCAAGCACCTGCTGACTCGTAATGCACGAAAGGTAGCCATTGAAACGTGGATGGAGAGTCATTACAGCGTGCTGCTCGCTGAGTATCAGCTGCCAGGAAAAACAATATCTGACGATGTGGTAACGGCAGTCAGCTCATTTGACATGGGCACGCTAAGCGTCAACCTTGAGGATTCAATGGGGCGTATGGCCAATCGCCTCAAGAAAATCCTTCAAGTGCACGAAACCGTGATCTGCGATCCAGAAATTCTCGGCGGCCTGCCGGTCATCCGGGGTTCACGCCTGCCGATTGAGAGTTTGCTGGCTACGGTCGACGAAGGCGTGCCGTTCGACATTATTCAGGACGACTATCCATTCCTCACTCCGGAAATGATCGAACACGCCCGTCTCTATCAGCAGACCCACCCGCGTCGAGGCCGCCCGCGCAGGTCTGAGCAGCCTGAATGAGTTTCCGCTTTCTGATCGATGAGTGCCTGTCACCTTCGCTCGCGACGATTGCCCACATGGCAGGCCATGTCGCCACGTCGGTCCGCGATATGGGGTGGAACGGGCTGACGGACCAGCAATTGATGGTGCGGGTCATTGAGGGTGATTACACGTTGGTAACAATCAATTCCCGCGACTTTCGTGGTCCTGCTGGCGGTCCTGTGGCCGGGCTGCACGCACGCGAAACACTGCATGCCGGTTTGGTTTGCCTGAATGGTCATGGCCGTGGTCTGGGCATGCTTCGCCAACAAGCGCTTTTCAAGCATGCACTCGATGTGATGCCTGGCGATATGGTCAATAGGGCGCTCGAGGTGTGGGACAGTGAGGATGGTTCGCTCACGGTGCAAACCTACCCCATACCTTGTGGTTCACAGGCTGTAGGAGCCGAGCTTGCTCGCGAAGAGGCCGGCACGTTCAATGATGATGCTGGCTGACCTGACGCATTCGCGGGCAAGCCGCGCTCCCACAGGGCTTTGGGTGTTTACTGGTTTTGTGATCGACCACTTGAACGTATGTCGCTCATAGCCGCCCGATCCTCATGTTGATGGGCCAGGTGATCGCGTGCCGGGTCTCGGGGGCGCCCCAGAGATTGGCGATGTCGGTGGCGAAGGTGTGAAGCAGATCCTCTCGGCCCGATTCCCTGGCGCTGCGGATCGCCGACCAGGTGGAGACGTAGCCGAGAAATTCGTCGAGGTTCCACTCAAGGTGGATGGCGATCTCGGGGGGCTCAAGCTCGGTGAAGGGGAAGTCGATGGTCGAGTATCCGGTGTCCACCAGCTTGCGTTCGGCGGGCCAGAAGGGGCCGATTTCGTTCCAGTAGAACTGCTCGAAGCGGGCACCGAGTCCGCCGTCCATGCGCAGCACGCCATAGCTGATCAGCGCGAGAATCGCGTCGCGCTCGGCCACGCGGCGGACCTCGTCGTAGAACTTTGGCAGGTCGAACCAGTGAGCCGCCTGTGCGGCGGTGATGAGGCTGGCGCTGCGGCTCAGGAGGGGGAGGTCTTCGGCCTGGGCGCAGGCGTAGCTGACATTGGTTTGTGGCTGGGCGTGATTAACCTGTTCGGCGCTTGGGTCAAAGCCGATCACCTCGCGGAAATGCCCGCCAAGCTGTTTGGTCAGTTGGCCGTTGCCACAGCCGACATCGACTGCGAGGAACGTGTTGGGCGCGAGTGACGCCAGATACGCCGACAGTTGTGGCGGGTATTCCGGGCGAAAGCGGGCGTAGGCCTGGCCGCCCTGGTCGAACCAGTTCCTCGATTCACGGTTGAGATTATTCATGGTGGGCAACGTCCGCTGTGAGTTGCTGTTTGGCTTGATTCAGGCGCTCGGAGAATCCGCGGTTTTCAAGGGCTTTCGCCGCTTCTTCCAGGACCCGGCGCAACGGATAGCCGATTTCCTCCTCCAGATGCTCGATGGCTTCGAAGGTGGCGAACCAGTGGGATTTCAATTGCTTCACCACGGCACTGCCGGCGGGGGTCAGCTGGATGACAGTCTTGCGGCCATCGACGCCGCGCTGGCGGGAAATCAGGCCGTCGGCGTCCATCTGGCTCACGGTCTGACTGATCGCACCCTGGGTCAGGTGGGTGCGGGTGGTGATCTCGGTGACGGTCTGGGCTCCGGAGCGGATCGCACGCAATACCGGGGTGTAGCGCGCCCGGTAGGTCAGGCCCATTTGCTGGTAATGCTCCTCGGCGCCGACCTCCACCAGTTCCGAAACATAACGCAGAAGCTCGCCGAGGCCGGGCTCGTTCAATCTGTTCATGGCGTTACTCCACAAGGCGTGGAGGGGAAGTTACATTAGCGCTAATGTAATTTGCAAGCCGGCCTGATGCATGGAGCTGACATGATCAAAAAGGCACGCCAATATTCGGCACAACCCCACCCAACACCATCCGCGTAATCGTCCCCGCCGCGCGCTCATAATCCGCATCATCCGGCTTGTCCGCCCCCCGGATCAGCGACATCTGCCACCCCAGGTTGGTATAGGTCCGGGTCGCCGACCAGATGAACAGCATCAGGTGTTCAGGATCGGCCGGCGCGATCAGGCCGCGTTCGATCCAGCCTCGCAGGTGATCGATGTTGCGCTGGGCCTCTTCGTGCAGCAGGTGCTTGTACTTGTCGGGCAGGTGCTTGCCGCCGAACAACAGTTCGTGGCTGAAGACCTTCGAGCTGAGCGGATTCTCCTGAATGATCCGGATCCGCGCCTTGATATACGCCTGCAGGCCCACCGCCGGATCATCGCTTTCCCTGAGCGCCGCCGAGGCCTTGAGCAGCGGGCCGACGAAACTCAGCAGTACGTGGGCGTAGAGGTTTTCCTTGGTTTGGAAGTAGTAATAGAGGTTGGCCTTGGGAATACCGGCGCGCGCCGCGATATCGCGGGTCTGGGTGGCGTCGAAGCCGGACACTGAAAACTCTTCGCTGGCAGCCTTGAGGATCAGCAGATGGTTTTTCTGGCGGATGCTGGGCTTCTTCAGGAACTGGTCCAGCGCGCTGGAGGGATCGCCGATCTGGGTGCTGGAAATGTTCATCATGTCGGGTTCGAGCCTGGATCGCGGCTTTATCTTTGTTATTGAGTGTCGCAATATACAAAAATATATAGCGCTTGGCCTGCGCTTTCTTACCAAGGGAAGGAATGATGAATACGGTCCTGAAAAACAAAGAAGCAGTCGGTGAGCATTACCAGCTGGAAACCATGCGTTACGCCCAGCAGATGACCTGGAACGCCATCGAGCGCATTGCCGCGGTCATCGCGCCCGGCATGCGCGAATCCGAGGCGCAGCTGCGCGGGAAGGAAATCCTGGCGGAACTGGGCATGGACCGTATCTGGCACCCTCTGCTGGTGCGTTTCGGCGCCAATACTCTCAAGACCTTCAAGCAGCGCTCCGAGGGCGATCCCGAGCTGGGCGAACACGACATTTTTTTCATCGACATGGGCGTGGTCTGGCAGGGGCATGAAGGGGATGCCGGCGCGACCTTCACCACTGGCTCCGATCCGCAAATGGCCGCCTGCGCCGCGGCGGCCAAGGAGTTGTTCGATCGCGTCGAGCGCTTCTGGCGCAGCGAGCGGGTCTCCGGCGTGGCGCTATACGATTTCGCCGCCGCCCAGGCAAACGCCATGGGCTGGAAGCTCAACCTCGACATCAAGGGCCATCGGGTCAGCGACTTTCCCCATGCGATTTATCGCGGCGGTGATCTCGGCGACCTGGATCAGTACCCGAACAACGGCCTGTGGATTCTGGAAATCCAGCTCGCCCATCCCGAGCGGGCGTTTGGTGCGTTTTACGAGGATTTGCTCATCTGATCGGAATGTCGGATGGCTTGTATTGGACGGTCTCAAGGTTGTTCCAACCAACCCGAACACAAGCCAGGAGCTCCTCATGAAAGTCAGTGCACGCAACGTCCTCAAAGGCCAGGTCATCCAGGTCCAGGAAGGGGCGGTCAATGCAGAAGTCAGCTTGAAGTTGTCCGGCGGCGAGCAACTCGTCGCCGTGGTGACCCTGGAAAGCGTCCGCAACCTGCCGATTGCCGTGGGCAAGGAAGCCATCGCCCTGATCAAGGCGCCCTGGGTCATGCTGATGACCGAGTCCGACGACATCCGCCTCTCCGCGCGTAACTGCCTGAAGGGCAAAGTGCTGAGCGTCAATGACGGGGCGGTCAATTCCGAGGTGGTCATCGAGTTGGCCGGTGGGTCAAATGTCTATTCGATCGTGACCCGTGATGCCGTGTCGGAATTGGGGTTGAAGCCGGGGGTGAGCGCTACGGCGGTGATCAAGGCGTCTCACATTATTCTGGCTGTGCCGGCCTGATTCGAAGGCTTTAAAAGATCGCAGCCTTCGGCAACTCCAGGTTTTGTGCAGGACGCAATTCCTGTGGGAGCGAGCCTGCTCGCGATGGACGCCAACGATGACGCGGGCTGCCTGGTAGGACGCGTCGCCTGGGCATTCATCGCGAGCAGGCTCGCTCCCACAGTGGGCGAATGCCATCCACAAATCCTCTGTGGGAGCGTGGCTTGCCCGCGAATGGTGGTCAACGATGACGCTGGCTGTCTGATGCCCCGCGGCTGTATGAACCTCCATCTCACTCCTTCAATTGCACCAGTACCGAATCGACCATGCTGTTGAACGTCCCCGGTGAATCAATCGCCCGTGCAGCCACCTTCGCTTCACCTTCAGCGCTGGTGGCGCGCCTGGCTTGATCGGCCGTGGAAGACAATTTCACGATGACCACTTCGCGCTTGGGGTTGATGTAGATTTTTTGCCCGAAACGACCACTGGCTTCCACCGAACCCTGCCCGTCATTTCGCTGAAACCAATAGTTGCGGTAGGCATAACCGGGGCGGCCCGGCGCAAGGTTGCCCTGTGCGAAAACCGTCGCATCGCCCGCTTGAAAGGTGCTGTGTACGGCGCGATTGAAGCTGTCGGCGCTGAGCTCGCGAGCCAGTTCACGGCGTACCATTTCAGCGAAACGCGCGGTGTCGCGAAGGTTGGCGCTGATGCCGCCGCTGGCCATCTCTGTACCCAGCTCATCGATTTGAACATAGGCGTCTTCCTGGGCGAAGCGCGACCAGATGCGTTGCTGCACGAGCTGTGCCCAGTTCAATCCGGAGATCCGCCGCAATGCCCATGCGAGCGCCTCGGGTGAACCGTTCTGATAAAAGAAACGGCTTTCACCGGGGGCTCTCTGCGCGACCTGCAGGAATGAGTAGATATCGGCCGGCATCGCTGCGTTGCGCGGGATCAATCCGGTGGCGGCAAACAGGCCCAGATCAGGCGGCACCGCTTCGGGATAGGCCACAGCCACTTGCATATCAAGATTGGCCTGCACCGTGGCTTCGCCGAACGGTGTACCACTCAGCTCAGGGACGTAACTGGCCAGCCTGGCCAGGGGGTCGAGCGTGCCTTCGGCGATAAACTGCGCCGCCAGCAGACCTGTCACCGACTTGGTCATCGATGCCCATATGTGTGGCTGGTTAGCCTCGAATCCGTCCAGATATCGCTCGAACACCACTTTGCCGCGGTGCAGCACGATGAATCCGTCGGTCGTGGTGTCCTGCAGGTATTGGGCAAGTGTCAGGTTCGCCTCGCCGGCTTTGAACTCGACAGAGTCAAGCTGTCGAGGCTCTTCCCCTGTCAATGGCAACGGCTGGGCGGCGCGAGCGATGTTGCGCGTCGCAGACACTTCCCGCGCATGGCGTATCGACCAGCGCAGAAAGGGCGGTTGAAAGGCGTTGGCTTTGTTCACACGAAACTCCTGGGCAGGTGGAAATCCTTGCATGACGCCGTCACCGGCCGCCACGGCAGAAGCGGTAGCCGTGCTGAGCAGCAACGCCGTCCCAAGCACCAGCCGGGATGTGGTTTTGGCAAAATCGCAATGAATGCGCATGGATCGGTATTCCTTTGATAAGAGTCAGAAAGAGGCGCCGACGCTGATCGCCGCGAAGTCGCGATCACCGCGAGTCCCATAGCTGCCATCGATGTAGTCGGTGTAAGAGAGGCTCAGCGAATACTTGCTCATGAATGTCGCATCCAGGCCCAGGCTCACCGAGCGCGAACCTTCGTTGAACGCCGAACCGTCGCCTGGCGAGTAACCCTTGACGTCATGGGACCAGGACAGGTTCGGGCGCAGGTCCAGTCCCTGCATCACGCTCGAGTAACTCCAGGTCGCTCGCAGTCGATAACCCCAGGAAAACGGCGTGACGAAGCCCTCGTTATTGCAGTACTCGGGGCTGTTGGAAATGCTCAGGCAAACGCTGTTGTCGGCCAGTTCGCCACTGTTGTAGGCACCGGATCGGCCATAGCGTGGCCCGTTTTTTCCTTCCAGGCCGCCGACGTAAGTCGCGCCGATTTCGCCCACCAGCAATAGCTGGTTCGCCCCCATCACCTGGCCAAGGGAATGCATCGCCGAGACTTGCGCCTGGGTGACTTCCTTGCGCCGATACCCGTTGAACAGCGTGGAGTCGGTGGTCGGGCGCAGGCCGGGTTCGGACAGCGGACTGCGACCGTCGACGTTGAGCAGCGACTGAAGCACATCGGTGCCGTTGAGCTGCACGGGCATGTTCGGTCGATAGCTGAGCTCGCCCTGAAGCGCCGTGCCCGTGCGCAGGTTCGTGGAAAACGTCAGGCCGTACAAGCGGATGTCCTCAGGGTACTGCGCGAGATACTGCGAAGTTCCCATGCGCAATGCGCCGGCCAGGGACTGGCCTGAGCTGGACGCCAGAAACGCGCCGCAACCTGCCGAAGGCACACCGAGATTGCTACACAGCGGCGGGGCGAAAGCGTTGTTGCTGAAGTACGGGCTGCTGACGGTGCCCAGATAAGGCGAACGGCTGTGGTAGTTGGCGGCATACACACCAAATTCGGCATCCAGCGGCGCCACATACCAGCGCAGCGACAGACCCCACTGGCCGCTGTTGCGAGCATCCTCGTCGCCCGCTCGAGGGATACGCACACCTTCCTCGGTCATGACCACGCCAAACGGTCCCAGCCCTCGGTTGGCCGCCGCGAGGTTGACCTGCCGGCCACCGACGTCAAGGCTTTCGCAGCCCTCGGGAATGAAGTCGTTGCCCGAAAAGAAGGTTGCGCAGTTGTCCAGCTGCGTCTGTTCCCAATCCAGCTGATAGAACGCATCAAAGGACAGCGCATCGTTGATGTTCTGGGTCACGTACAGCAGGTTGACCGGCACCAGTGCGTCCTTGACCTCCGAGCCCGGTCGACGCAGCGCCGCCTGGTTGAAAGGGTTCACGACGTTCAAGCCGCCCTGGATGAAAATGCTCTCGCCCCAGTTCACCACTTGTTTGCCCAAGCGCGTCGAGCCCGGCTCACCATTGATGTCGTAGAAGCGATAGACGAACGCGTCGAGCCACTGGAAACCGGCTGTCTTCGCCGAGGTTTTGCGGTTGTTGTCGTCGATCTCCTTGAAGCGTTGGCTGTGATCGCGCTGCGCGGTGTCGTACCAATAGGTACCGCGCACGAACATGCCCAGGTTGTCGTGTTTGAGTTCCAGGTCGTGTGTGCCTTTGAAGACCGTCGAGAACACGTCACCGGATCGATAATTGCGCCTGCCGTCATTACCGTTGGGGGCTGCCACCTGCAGTTTGTCCGGATTGGCGGTGCTGACGCCGATGCCCAATGCCAGGGCCGAATCGAACTGGCCTTCAATCTCGCCCAGTTCGAATTGCATGGCGCCGACAGGGGCGGCGAGCAGGCTGCACGACAGTAAAACCAGCGATGACCGGAACCGGTCGGGAACGATAGCGTTCACTCTTAACCTCTTATTGTGTTTATTAGAGAGTGAGGGGGATGAAGCACAGAGGCCGAGCGAACAGGTTCGTCGTCGGTTGCGAGGGGATGATAGGGAGGCGTTGGATCGGCTCACAAATAGCGTCTCTGGATCGTTGCCATAACACTTCGGCATGGCGCTCGCGGGTGCCCGGCACACCCTATTCACCCAGCTAAAAAAGCTATACCCGGCATCAGGAACTGGTATTACGTTCGCCGTTGCGACGCTGTTTAGGATCGGCCCAGTCCTAACTGTCGACGAGAACAACAACGTGAACCTTGGAAACATAATCAGTCGAAGTGCCAAGTACTGGCCGGAGCGAACGGCCGTCATCGATCGTCACACCCGAGTGACCTTCGCCCAGCTTGAACAGCGCACCAATCAGCTGGCCTCTGCGTTGCTGGCACAGGGCATCGGCTCTGGCGAACACGTCGCCATCCTTGCCGAGAACCGGGTCGAGCTGGTCGAGGCCGAAGTGGCTTTCTACAAGGCCGGCCTGGTCAAGGTGCCGGTCAATGCGCGCCTTTCGCTGGATGAAGTCATCCAGATTCTCAACGATTCCTGCAGCGTCGCGCTGATCACTACGCCGCTGTTCGCCCAGGCTTTGGCCGCGCAACGGGCACAGGTGCCTGCGCTGCGTCTGGTGGTGGCACTGGCAGAGGAGGGTGGTGACGTCGCCTACCCGACGCTGCTTGACCTGGGTGACACCAACCCGGTCAGCTGCGACCCGCCTGACGATGCACTGGCCGTGTTGCACTACACCTCCGGCAGCTCTGGTGTGTTGAAGGCGGCGATGCTCAGCGTCGGCAATCGCAAGGCGCTGATCCGCAAGAGCATCGCCAGCCCCACCCGGCGCGCGGCGCCTGGCGATGTCATGGCGCATGTCGGGCCTATCACCCACGCCAGCGGCATGCAGTTGATGCCGTTGCTGGCGGTCGGTGCCTGCAACCTGCTGCTGGAACGCTACGACGATCAATTGCTGCTTGAGTCCATCCAGCGCGAAGGTGTCACCCGGTTGTTCCTGGTGCCCGCGATGATCAACCGACTGGTGAACTTCCCAGGTGTTGAACGCTATGACCTGAGCAGCCTGCGCCTGGTCATGTACGGCGCCGCACCGATGGCGCCGTCGCTGGTCAAGCGCGCCATCGAAGTGTTCGGGCCGATCCTGGCGCAAGGGTATGGCGCCGGTGAAACCTGTTCGCTGGTCACCGTGCTCACCGAGCAGGACCATCTGTGCGAGAACGGCGACTATCGGCGCCTGGCGTCCTGCGGTCGCTGTTATTTCGAGACCGACCTGCGGGTGGTCAACGACGAATTCCAGGATGTGAAGCCGGGCGAGATCGGCGAGATCGTGGTCAAAGGGCCGGACATCATGCAGGGCTATTGGCGGGCACCCGAGCTGACCGCCGAGGTGATGCGCGACGGTTACTACCTCAGCGGTGATCTGGCGACGGTCGACGATGAGGGTTACGTGTTCATCGTCGATCGCAAGAAGGAAATGATCATCTCCGGCGGCTTCAACATCTACCCGACCGAAGTCGAACAGGTGCTCTACAACCTGCCGCAAGTTTACGAGGCCGCCGTCGTCGGTGTACCGGATGAACAGTGGGGCGAAGCGGTGCGAGCCGTCATCGTGCTCAAGCCGGGTACCGAGCTCAGCGAAGATGAGGTCATCGAGCATTGCGCGCAGACCCTGGCCGGATTCAAAAAACCCCGCGCCGTGGACTTCGTCACCGAGCTGCCCAAAAACCCCAACGGCAAAGTCGTTCGCCGGCTTATCCGCGATGCCTACTGGCAACACAGCGACCGTCGCATCTGAACAGGAGATCACCATGTACCAGCCAAGTGAAAAGGCCAGCCAGATCATCGAGGCCATCGGTGGATTCGTTCGCGACGAAATCCTGCCCCTTGAACAGCGTGCAGGCCTGAGTTGGGCCGAGCCCCATCCGCGCGAGGTGCTGCAGGAAGTCTGGAAGCGTTCCTGTGAGCAGGGCTTCTACAACATCATGCTGCCCGAGGCGATTGGCGGCGCCGGGCTCAATGCTTCGGATCTGTGCGCGGTGAAGGAAGCCACCGTGCTGACCGGCTCCATGCTGGCGCCGCATATTCTGGGTGAGTTGTCCGGTCCACCGCGCGTGGGCCATCTGTTCAAGGTGGCCAGTCCGTTCCAGGTGGAGGCTTTTCTGCAACCGGTATGCCGCGCGGAGAAGGCCGTATGTTTCGCGCTGACCGAGACTGAGGCGGGTTCCGACGCCACGGCGATCAAGACCAGTGCCCGTCGCGACGGCGACGAATACATCCTAAACGGCAGCAAACGTTTCATCTCGGGTGCTCCCTATGCCGATATCGCGGTGCTGCTGGCTGTCACCGGGCCGGGTAGCGGCGCCCAGGGCATCTCGGCATTCTTCGTCGACCTCAAGGCGCCAGGCGTGCGGATCGAAAGCGACTACTCGGTGATGTCCGGTGGTGGCGCGCACGGCGATATTTTCCTGGACGACGTCCGCGTGCCGGTGGCCAACCGCATCGGCGAGGAAGGGCTGGGGTTCAAGCTGGCGATGGGGCGCATCACGCTCAATCGTCTGCTGCATTGCCCGACGATGCTGGGCCTGGCGGGGTTGGCGCTGAACCTGTCGATCGATTACGCGCGCACGCGCAAGCAGTTCGGCCAGCCGATCGCAATGTTCCAGTCGATCAATCACATGATTGCCGACATGGCGACCGAGCTGCATGCTGCACGCAGCATGGTTTATGCGACCGCAGCGGTGAACGACGCGGGCGGCGATATCCGTACGCAGGCACCGATGTGCAAGCTGTTCGTCTCCGAGACCGCTTTCCGTATCGCCGACCGTGCGGTGCAGATCCACGGTGGCGCGGGGTTGCTGCGCGGCAATGCGGTGGAGTGGATCTTCCGCGCGACCCGTATGATGCGCATCCTGACCGGTACCAGTGAAATCCAGCGCAACACCATTGCCAAAGGCGTTCTGATGCCTGGCTAGCAGTGCCGCCGCACGTCCGGCCGCACCTGGCCGGACGCTCAGACAAGAACAATAACGAGAGACAACCATGACTCACTCTGACACCCCCGCACGTTTGGGCACGGCCTGGATGGTTGCGGTTCTGCTGGCACTGCTGATGCTGGTCAACTTCCTCGACAAGGTGGTCATCGGCCTGGTCGCGGTGCCGATGTCCAAAGAGCTTGGCCTGACACCGACCGAATTCGGCCTGGTGGGCGGCGCCTTGCACTGGTTCTTCGCGATTTCCGCCGTGGTCGGTGGCTTCATGGCCAATCGCCGACCGACCCGCACGCTGCTCTTGGGCATGGGCGCGTTCTGGGCGCTGATCCAGTTGCCGATGCTGTTTGTCACCTCTTTGTGGGCCATCGTCGCCTGTCGCGTGCTGCTGGGCATCGGCGAGGGGCCGGCGTCGCCGGTGGCCACCCACGCCTTGTACAAGTGGTTTCCCAACGACCGACGCAACCTGCCGGTGGCGCTGCTGCATACCGGCAGTGCCTTCGGCCTGCTGGTCGCCGGCGCGATGATCCCCTGGATCAGCGTGCATTACGGCTGGCGCATGAACTTCATCGTGCTGGCCGCCATTGGCGCGGTGTGGTGCGTGCTGTGGTGGCTGCTGGGACGTGAAGGCACGCTCGATCGCATCCGCCCGGGTCAGTTGAAGCAGGACGACGAGCGTGTGCCATATCGACAGTTGCTCACCGACAGCACAGTACTGAGCAACTATCTGTGCCATTTCGCGGCCAACTGGTCGTTGGCGCTGACCCTGACCTGGGTGCCGAGCTATCTGGAAAACGGCTTGGGCATCGATCCGATCATGACTGGTCGGGTGTTCGTGCTGTTCGTCGTGGTCACCACGCCGCTGAGCCTGTTCATGGCCTGGCTTTCGCAGCGCCTGATGCGCGGCGGTATGGCGACGCGCTGGTCGCGAGGGGCGTTCGTTTCGTTCTGCCTGATCGCCAGCGGTCTGCTCAGCGCCGCGCTGTTCCTGCCGGGGCTGTCGAGCATTGAACGAATCGTCTGCCTGACCTTCAGCGGCGGCCTGGCGCTGGTGATGTATTCGGTGGGGCCGGCGATGCTCGCCGAGTTCACGCCGGGCAGCCAGCGCGCGGGCATTCTGGCGATCGGCAATGGCATTGCCTCTCTGGCCGGTCTGTCGGCGCCGGTGGTCACCGGGATCCTGGTGCAGGGCGCGGGTGCCGAGCATCCGGCCGGTTATGGCGAGGGCTTTTTGGTTTGCGGCGCGGTGCTGGTGGTGGCGGGGCTGATCGGGTTGTGGCGCATGGACCCACAGAAAACCCGCGAGCGGCTCAATCAGGTCGTTGTAGTCGCGCAGCCGCGGGTCAATTGAAAACGCCGGGCGCTGCGCGATGCAGCGCCCTTACTCATCACTGGTGCTCAACTCATCCTCGAGCGTGCGTTCGATCAGGCTGCCTTTCCAGCGCTCATCGCGCACCGCCTCGATCAATAGCCCGCGCACCAGGTCGCGCATGCAGGTGGCCGCGAACGACAGCGGCTTGTGCTGCGAATGGGCCAGGGAAATGGTGCGGGTGATCCGTGGTTCCACAATCAGGCGTGCCGAGATCGGTTGCAGCAGTTCGGTCAGCGGCGGCCAGTTGCTGATGGTTGCCGCAAGACCGGCACGCACCAGGCTGCTGATACCCCGGCCTCCATCGCCGCCTGCTCGATCCGCCGCCGCAGGTGCAGGGCACGCGGTGGCATCACCAGCCGTGTGGCCGCCGCTTCGGCAAGGGTGATCGGCGAGGCGTCCGCCTCAAGGGCAGGGGTGCCGACCCAGTACAGGTCTTCGGTGAAGACCGGTTCGGCAATGACATGATCGAGTTCTTCTGCGTTGGGCACGACGCCGAAATCCACTTTGCCCAGTTCGATCGCCTGGCCGCCTTCGCGACTCAAACCATCCCATACCGTGAGTTTGATCCCCGGAAACTTGTCCTGCGCCTGGGTGATGATCGGCGGCAGCAGCAGCGCGGACGCGGTGGCCGGAATGGAAATGGAGACGTGACCCATCGGGTTGCCGCGACTGGACTTGAGCTCGTCCTTCACCGAATCGATCTGTTGAATCACCGACCGCGCCACCTCGTACAGCTGTCGTCCGGCATCGGTCAGCTCAATGCCGTCGTGCTGACGGGCCAGCAGTTGCATGTCCAGTTCGCTTTCCAATAAACCGATCTGGCGGCTCAGGGCAGGCTGGGCGATGAACGCCCGGCGTGCGGCATTGGAGAAGCTTCCAGCTTCGGCAATGGCGATCAGGTAACGCAGCTGTTTCAAAGTCATGGGCAAATCTCTGGCTATGCCGAAGTGCTATGGCAACTATCTGAAGACGCTATTTGTCGGGCCCCAGGGGCCTACTTAGTATCCATTGATACACATCCTGAGGCTATCCGAACACCCGGGAAGATTGATTTGCCACCTTGTCCCGACAGCCTTTCAAAGGTATCCGCCGGGACCACCAGCTGTTCACTCTCTGATAAACACAATAAGAGGTTAAGAGTGATGACAACCCGTACTCGAGGTTTATTCCGGCCGTCCCTGAGGCCCGTCTCCTGCTGTCTGCTGTTCGCGATGACGTGGGCCACCGGCGCGCTGGCCACGGGCCAATTGCCGCCGGACCTGACGCCCATAGGCGCCGAACGCGGTGCTTCACCCGATGGGCGAATTCCGGCTTGGCAGGGCGGGCTCACGGCCGCTCAGCAACGCCTGGAAAGCAACGGCACGCCGGTCGACCCGTTTGCCGGGGAGCGCCCGCTGTACGAGATCACCGCGCAGAATTACACCCGGTACGAGGACCAGCTGACGGCCGGGCAAATCGCTTTGCTCAAGCGTTACCCCAAGACGATGAAACTGCCGGTCTACCCCACCCATCGCAGCGTCCCGATCCCGGCGCCACTTGCCGCGTCGGCCGCGCGCAATGCTGACCACGCGCAGCTGGCGGACCAGGGCAACGGCCTGCGCGGATTTGCCGGGGCCGTCGCCTTCCCTGTGCCGCACAACGGCCTGGAAGTGATCTGGAATCATCTGACGCGCAACCGCAACGCCAGTTACAGCCTGGTCTCCGACAGTGTCACGCCAGTGGGCAACGGCCGTTTCACCCTGATGAGCGCGCGCCAGGAATTTGCCCGCCCGGACGGACTGCCGGAGGCGGGGGCCGACAACATTCTTTATTACTTCACCTACCGCATGACGGCGCCATCGCGGCTCGCCGCCGATGCGATGGTGGTGCATGAAACCCTCGACCAGGTCGCCGAGCCGCGCCTGTCGTGGGTCTACAGTTCCAGCCAGCGCCGGGTCAGACGTGCGCCCGGTATTGCCTACGACACCACCGGACCGGGAACGGGGGGACTGCGCACCGCCGACAGTCGCGACATGTTCAACGGCGCGCCGGATCGTTATGACTGGCAGCTGGTGGGCAAGAAGTTGCTGCACGTGCCCTATAACAGCTATCGCCTGGCATCACCGGATCTGCGTTACAACGAGTTGATCCGCCCGGGTCACGTCGATCCCGTGCCCACCCGCTACGAGCTGCATCGAGTTTGGGAAGTAGTCGCGACGCTCAAGCCAGGCGCCCAGCACATCTACTCAAAGCGCCGTTACTACATCGACGAAGACACTTGGGCCATTCTCGAGGCCGACCTTTACGATCAACAGGGAACGCTGTGGCGGACCACGGGGGCGCACAGTTTTTATCACCCCGGCGGCGAGGCGGCGGTCAATGCCATGGAGGCGACCTATGACTTGAAGAGCGGGCGTTATCACGTCTCGGGCCTGATCAATGAACAACGCATGCCCTACGTCTTCAACCTGCGCACCAGCCTCTCGTATTTCTCGCCGGGCGCCTTGCGCAGTTTTGGTGTGCGCTGATGGGGATGCCGCCCAAGCGCCGTGGTTTGGCTGACGTTCTGCTGGGCCCTGGAGAGTCGCCCGACCCGCGATTCACATTGGCCAACGAGCGCACCTTTCTCGCCTGGATTCGCACATCGCTGGCGTTGCTCGGTGGCGGGATCGCCATCGAGGCACTGACGGCCCAGGTGTTCGAGGCGCGGCCGCGAATGGTCATGGCGGTGAGCCTGCTGGTGCTGAGCCTGATGGTCAGCGCGGGCGCCTGCGTGCGCTGGCTGCGGGTCGAGCGTGCGCTGCGCCAGCGTCGGGCGCTGCCTTTGCCGGCGCTGGCACCGTCGCTGGCATTGGGCTGTGTGGTCGCCACGGTGTTGGTCGGTGGCGTGCTCTGGCGGCACTGGCATGGGTGATCCCGGGTTACAGGCCGAGCGCACGGAACTGGCCTGGCGAAGAACTTTGCTGGCGCTGATTGCCGTGGTGGTGCTTGCCGGGCGGTTGGGTGATCCGCTGCCCACGGCGATGGGGGCCGTCGCGGCGTTAATGCTGTTGGCCAGGCAGGGGCGTCGGTATCGACAGGGGTTGGTCATGTTGCAGGTCGAACGCGCGGCTCCGGCACCCCGCGCGATCTTCGCACTGGGTGCGGTGGTTGGCCTGCTGAGTGTCAGCGCGATGCTTGCGCTGTTGAGCGGCGCCTGACGCGCCGCCCGCAGCAGTCAAGGCGTCACGATATTGAATCGTGCGTCAGCCTCTTCAAGACCACCCATGAAGCGCAGGAATTTCACCCGTTCACCCTTGATGGTGATATCGCCCACGGTCGCTTCTTTCAGGAAACCCGTCTGCTTCAGCGCGATCCGGTCCAGCGTCGCCTTGCTCATGCTGATCTCGACATCGGCCTGCCCATGCCGGGTCAGATCCCGATGGGTGAGCACGCCATTGCGCAGGGTCAGGGCGTAGTCCTGGTCCAGGTCGGTGAATCGCCAGTTGATCGTCAGGTCATGTTCGCTGGCCTTGAGCGCATCCACGCGCACACCCAGATAGTCGAAGAACAGCGTGGGCGTCAGCGCGCGCACCATGTCATCGACATTGCCGCCGCTGCCGGTCGCCGCGGCCACGCCGTCGCGCAGTTCCTGAGCACCACTGAGGTAGGCGTTGCGCCAGGTGGCGTTCTCGCTCTGGTAACCCATCTGCTCCAGCGCATCGGCCTGCAAGTGACGAGCTTCGCTGTTGTCCGGTTCGGCGAACACCAGGTGATTGGTCAACTGCGCCACCCAGCGATAATCACCCTCGCCGAAGGCCTTGCGCGCCTGGCTCAGCACCTTTTCGGCGCCGCCCATGGCTGCGACGTAACGCTTGCCGGCTGCCTGGGGTGTCAGTGGATCGAGGTTCGCCGGGTTACCGTCGTAAAAGCCCATGTAGCGCTGATACACCGCTCGCACGTTGTGGCTCAGCGAACCGTAGTAGTCGCGGCTGTACCATTTGCTGGCCAGTCGCGGTGGCAGGGAGGTCAGGGTATCGGCGATTTCCATGGGCGTGAGGCCCTGGTTGATCAGGCGCAGGGTCTGGCTGTCGATGAAGGCGTACATGTCGCGCTGGTCGGCGAGGTAATCGCGGATCTGCGCACCGCCCCAGGTGGGCCAGTGATGCTGGGCGAAAACCACGTCGGCCTGATGGCCGTAGCGCACCAGTGACTGGTCCAGATAATGTGCCCAGATTTTCGGGTCCCGCACCAGCGCGCCGCGCAAGGTGAGCACGTTGTGCTGCACATGGGTGGCGTTCTCCGCCATGCACAACGCCTTGAAGCGAGGGAAATAGATGTTCATCTCCGCCGGCGCCTCGGTCCCTGGGGTCAGCTGGAATTCGACGTCGATACCGTCCAGTGTCAGGCGCTCCAGCGGCTGAGTGATTTCCCGGGTGGGGGCAATCAGGCTGACGGTCGCGTTCGCCGGCACACCCTTGCCCAGCCCGGCATCCACCTGGCCGCGTGCACTGCGTGGCAGGGGCGCACCGTACATGTATTGCGCACGACGTTTCATCGCCGGCCCTGCCAGCACATTCTCGCCGATGGCGTGTTCGAAGAAGCCTTGTGGCGCGATGACCTGGACCTTGCCTGCCTTCACATCCGCCTCGTCGATCACCCCTCGTACACCGCCAAAATGATCGACGTGGGGATGGGTGTAGATCACCGTTGTGACCGGCTTGCGCGGTCGATGTTTGAAGTACAGCTCAATTCCGGCCCTGGCGGTTTCGACCGAAAACAAAGGGTCGAGAATGATCAAACCGCTGTCACCTTCGACGATGGTCATGTTCGCCAGATCCAGGCCACGAACCTGATAGATGCCCTCCGTGACCTGGAATAAACCGGCAATGGTGTTGAGCTGAGCCATGCGCCACAGGCTGGGATTGACCGTGGCAGGGGAATTCTGCTGGTTGAGGAACGCATATTGGCTCAAATCCCAGACCGTCTTGCCGCCTGCGTTGGCGATGACGCCCTCGTAGCGTTCGATCAGCCCGCGCCGTGCCGCGTCGAAGTCGGCCGTGTCGGCAAAGGGCAGGCGCTGCAGCCACGCCTGATTGTTGTGACGGGTGATCTCGGTGGCGTCTTTGGCGGGCGTCGCGGCGTACCCGCCGAGCGGCGCCAGCAGGGCAAGTGCCAGCAAAGGCTGTGTGAAGCGCATGGAAGGGTCCTTGTTATTGTTGAGGCGATCCACTCTAAGGAGCACGCCGGACGGCATCCAATACCAGAGCGGCATGGTACCTATCGCGTTGCGCGATGGCTCAGGGGGCTGCAACCGTCATGATCTGCTCCACCAGCCAAGCCAGCGCAGGGTCGTGCTGACGATGGGTCAGGTGCACCAGCTCCAGCTCGAAGGGCTCCAGCGCAAAAGGCAATTCGAAAACGTCGAGGGGCAACAGCGTGGCGAAGTGTTGCGCCAGTGTCGTGGGCAACACGGCGCACAGATCCGTGGCCGCCACCAGATGAGCGGCCTGCAGGTAGTTGGGGGTGGTGTAGACGATCTGCCGTGCGAGATTCTGCTCGGCCAGCCATTGATCGACCATGCCGCGGGTCTGACCGCCATGCACCCACAGATGGCGCATCCGCAGGAACGCGTCCAGGGTCAGGCCGTTGCCCATTTCCGGGTGACCCCGGCGCACCGCGATCCGCAACGTCTCGCGGCGCCACAGATGCCGGCTGAAGCGTGCCGGCACGTCATCGAAGCGACCCAGCACCAGGTCGAGTTCACCGCGATCCAGCGCCTCGACCGGCAGGTCCGGTGTCAGGTGCGCGACATCGATTCGCAGCGATGGCGCTTGTCCCTGTAGGCGTGCCAGCAGGGGCGGCATGCACATCTGCTCGACGAAATCGGTGACGGCGATGCGTAGCTGGCGCTGGCTGTGTTGCGGTTCGAAGGCATCGCCGATGACCAGGGTCTGCTCGATCTGCTGCAAGGCGGCCCGGATCGGCCCTTCCAACGCCAGCGCCCGGGGAGTAGGGCGCATGCGCCGTCCGACGCGCACCAGCAACGGGTCGCCCAGTTGATCACGCAAGCGTGCCAGGGCGTTGCTGACGGTCGGTTGAGTCAGAGACAGACGCTCGGCCGCGCGGGAGACGTTCTGCTCGCGAAGGAGCATGTCGAAGACCCGCAGCAGGTTCAGATCGAAATTCAATGTATTCATGTCGGGAATATATGGCATATGAAAATGAAATTTCAAAAATACTTGATGCCTGCTTAGGGTGACGGCTGTTCTTTTTTCACAAAAGCAGGAGCGCCGCGCGTGAGTAACTCTTTTGAAATCCAGCAGGTCGCCGTGATTGGCGCCGGCACCATGGGGCGCGGCATTGTCGTCAGCCTCGCCAGTGCCGGGTTGTCGGTGTTGTGGCTGGAAAACAATGCCGCCACCCTCGACGCGGGCCTGACAATGATCGAGCAGACCTGGGCGCAGCAAGTCGATAAACAACGCATCACCCAGGCCCAGGCTGACGACAATCTGCGCCGGGTCCGGCCGGTAGCCGACTACGCCAGCCTGGCCGACGCCGACCTTGTGATTGAAGCGGTCTACGAGAATCTGGAAATCAAGCAGGCGATCTTCCGCGAACTGGATGCTCATCTGAAGCCGCGGGCGATTCTGGCCAGCAACACCTCGGCACTGGACATCGACAGCATCGCCGCCGTGACAGGTCGTGCAGAGCAGGTCCTGGGCCTGCACTTTTTCAGCCCGGCGCACATCATGAAACTGCTGGAAATCGTGCGCGGCAAGCACACCGACAGCGCGGTGCTGCACGCGGCGCAGGCCCTGGGCCAGCGCATCGGCAAGGTGGCGGTGATCGCCGGCAATTGCCCGGGCTTCATTGGCAACCGCATGCTGCGCAGCTATGTCGCCGAAGCGCGCAAATTACTGCTCGAAGGCGCGCTGCCGTACGAGGTGGACGAGGCGCTGCAGCAATTCGGTTTCGCCATGGGGCCATTTCGCATGTACGACGTGGTCGGCATCGATCTGGAATGGCGCGCCCGTCAACTGGCCGGCCAGGGCATGGAGGCTCCCTTGGTGCAAATCGACAATGCCCTGTGTGAACTCGGTCGCCTGGGACAGAAGACCGGCCAGGGTTACTACCGTTACGCTCCCGGCAGTCGCAAGGCCGAGCACGATCCGCAGGTCGATGCGTTGGTGCTCAAGGTTTCCCATGGCCTTGGCTATCGCCGCCGCGCCATCGACGCGCAGGAAATTCTCGAGCGCTGCCTGCTCGCGCTGATCAACGAAGGCGCGAAAATCCTTGAAGAGGGCATCGCTGCCAACAGTCATGACATCGATCAGGTCTGGATCAATGGCTACGGTTTCCCCGCCGAGATCGGCGGGCCGATGGCCTGGGCGGATTCGCAAGGGCTGAACGCGATTGGCGCTCGCCTCGAACGTTTGCAGCAGGTGCTGGGTGAGCACTGGCGCCCTGCGGCGCTGATCGGCCAATTGAGCGCCCGCAACAAACATTTCGGTGAAGTGGCGGGGGAACTGGCATGAACTATCAGGCTCCGTTGCGAGAGGTGCGGTTCGTGCTGCACGAACTGTTCGACGTCTGCGGTCACTGCGAACAACTGGGCATCGACCTGGACCGCGACACCCTCGATGGCATTCTCGAAGAAGCGGCGCGATTCGCCGGCGAAGTGATCGCGCCGCTTAACCGCAACAGCGATGAACAGGGCTGTCTGCTTGCGCAGGGCAATGTCCGCACCCCGGACGGCTTCAAGGAGGCCTATCGTCAGTACGTCGACAACGGCTGGGCAAGCATGACCGGTCCCGTGGAGTTCGGGGGGCAGGGGCTGCCGCAAATGGCGTCGGCCAGTTTCCATGAAATGCTGATGGCGGCGTCGTTGTCCTTTCGCATCTATTCGGGGCTCACCGAAGGTGCGGTGCTGGCGTTGCATCGCCATGGCAGCGAAGCGCTCAAGCAAGCCTGGCTGGGCAAGATGGTCAGCGGCCAGTGGAGTGGAACCATGTGTCTCACCGAGCCGCAGGCCGGCACCGATCTGACCTTGCTGCGCACTCGCGCGCAGCCCCATGTCGATGGCAGCTTCGAGATTACCGGCAGCAAGATTTTCATCAGCGGCGGCGAGCAGGACCTGACGGACAATATCGTTCATCTGGTACTGGCCCGCTTGCCCGATGCACCGGCAGGGGTCAAGGGCATCAGTCTGTTCCTGGTGCCCAAGGTGATGCCTGATGGGCAGCGAAACGCCCTGAGCTGTGGGGCGCTGGAGCACAAGATGGGGATCAAGGGCGCTTCCACTTGCGTGATGAATTTCGACGGTGCGCGAGGCTGGCTGATCGGCGAAGCCAATCAAGGACTGGCCTGCATGTTCACCATGATGAACGACGCCCGTTTCCAGGTCGGCCTGCAAGGCTTGGGCATCGCCGAGGCGGCGTTCCAGGGTGGTTTGCGCTACGCGAGCGAACGCTTGCAGTCGCGTTCGCTGACCGGTGCCGTGGCGCCGGACAAGCCGGCTGATCCGATCATCGTCCACCCCGATGTGCGACGCATGTTGCTCACCCAGAAAACCCTCACCGAAGGCTGCCGGATGCTGGGCATCTACACGGCGCGGCAACTGGACCTCGAACACGCCGCGCAGGATCCGCAGATCCGCGGCGCGGCCTCCCGTCGCGCCGCGCTGCTGATCCCCATCGTCAAGGCCTTCTTCACCGATGTCGGCCAAGAAGTCGCGAGCCTCGGCGTGCAGCTGTACGGCGGCCATGGCTACATCCGCGAGTGGGGCATGGAGCAACTGATGCGCGACAGCCGTATCACCCAGCTCTATGAAGGTACCAACGGTATCCAGGCGCTGGACCTGGTTCGCCGCAAACTGCTGGGTGACGGTGGCGCGGAGCTGAACGCGCTGATCGAGGAGTTTGGCCGGCACGTCGACGCGGCTGGCGCTCACGTCGAACTGCAGGCGATGGCTGTGGCGGTCGCCCGACGACTCGAAGAATGGCGTGCACTCGGCGCTTCCATCATCGAAGCCTGCCAACGAGAGCCGCAGGAAATCGGCGGGGTCTCGGTGGATTTTCTCGCCTACTCTGCCTACATCCTGCTGGCCGGTTTCTGGTTGCAGGCGGCGCTGCGAGCCAGCACCGAGCTGGCCAATGGCAGCGGCGAAACAGCCTTCTACTAGGCCAAGCTGCACGCTGCCGATTTCTACTGGCGCCGCGTGTTGCCACGGGCCACGGCACATCGCGAGGCGTTGCTCGGCGGCGCCGACTGCCTGATGGCCATGCCGGCCTGCGACTTCGCCTGTTGATTGCAGACCCATAACAATAATAAGGAGGCGCTGCCATGCAGCCATTCAGCTTTGCCACCACCGCGCAGATTCTCTGCGAAGCCGGCTCCACCCGGCGCTTGGCCGGCCTTTGCCGCGAGCGTGGCGCGCGACGTGTATTGATCGTCACCGATCCGGGAATCGCACGCCTGGGTCTGTTGGATGACGTGTTGCCGGGCTTTACCGAGGCGCAGGTCGCGGTGGCGATTTTCAGCGAAGTATCGGCCGACCCGAGTCAGGCCTGCGTACTGGCCGCCACGCAACGCGCGCAGCATATCGGCGCGGACCTGATCGTGGGTTTCGGCGGTGGCAGCTCGATGGACGTCGCCAAACTGGTTGCGCTGCTGGCCAGTCCCGATTGCGCACAGTCCATCGCCGAACTGTATGGCGTCGACAAGGCACGCGGGCGGCGCCTGCCGCTGATCCAGGTGCCGACAACTGCAGGGACCGGTTCCGAGGTCACGCCGATCGCGATCGTCACCACCGGCGACACCACCAAGATGGGCGTCGTTTCGCCGTTGCTGCTACCGGATCTGGCGGTGCTGGATGCCGCCTGCACACTGGGTCTGCCGCCGGCCGTGACAGCGGCGACGGGGATCGATGCCATGGTGCATGCCATCGAGGCTTATACCAGCAAACTCAAGCGCAATCCGCTGTCGAGCCTGCTGGCTCGGGAGGCGCTGCGGCTGTTGTCCGGCAATCTGCACCAGGCGGTACATGAGGGCAGCAATCTGGCCGCTCGCCAAGCCATGCTGCTCGGCGCCTGTCTTGCCGGCCAGGCGTTTGCCAATGCGCCGGTGGCGGCGGTGCATGCACTGGCCTATCCGTTGGGCGGGCAATTCCACATTCCCCACGGGTTGGCGAATGCGTTGGTGCTGCCCCACGTGCTGCAATTCAACCTGCCCGTCGCGGCAGCGGACTATGCCGAGTTGGCGCCGCTGATTCTGGGCGAGCGGTTCAAAGCGGGGGATTGTGATGCTCGGGCTGAACAGTTCGTTGCAGAACTCGCGCAACTGGGTGCTCGTTGCGGATTGCCGGATCGACTGCGAGACACTGCAGTCACCAAAGACAGCCTGACCCGCTTGGCAGCGGACGCCATGCAACAGCAGCGCCTGCTGGTGAACAATCCGCGTGAAGTCAGCGAAGCCGATGCGCTAGGGATTTATGAGGCGGCGTATTGATGGGTTGCGGGTAACCACTATGAACACGTGAACAACGTCATCTTCGAAACCTGTAGCAGCTGGCGCAGCCTGCGTCCGGCTGCGAAGCAGTCGTGAAATCGGGCAACGCGGTGTGTCAGGTGTACCCCGCGCTCAGGATTTACTACTGCTTCGCAGCCGGACGCAGGCTGCGCCAGCTGCTACAGGGACCGGGTTTGGCCTTAACTGACGGCCTCAGTCGTACTCACGCCATCCACCAACCGCGCAATCCCCAACGGATTCGCATTCTTCAGCGCATCAGGCAGCAGATTGTCCGGGTAGTTCTGGAAACAGATCGGGCGCAGGAAACGATTGATGGACACGGTGCCCACGGACGATCCGCGTGCATCCGAAGTAGCAGGGTAGGGGCCGCCGTGGACCATTGCGTCGCAGACTTCGACTCCGGTGGGATATCCGTTGAGCAGCAGGCGACCGGCTTTGAGTTCCAGCAATGGCGTCAGATCCGCGAATGCTTCCAGGTCCGCGGGCTCGGCGATCAGAGTGGCGGTCAGTTGGCCTTGCAGGCCTTGTAATGCTCGCTGGAGTTCCTCGCGATCTTTCACCGCAACGACCACGACGACCGGGCCGAATACTTCATGCTGCAGCAGCTCGTCACCATTGATCAGCAACTCGGCGGCTGCTTCATACAATTGCGGATGGGCCTGGCCGCCGGCTTGAGGTTGTCCCGCGCGATGCTGGATCTGCGGGTGCTCATGCAGACGGGTCAAACCATCGGTGTAATTGCACAAACCGCCGGCGTTCAACAGTGTTTGCGCGGGATGGGCGTTGATCTGCTGCGCCAGCTCATCGAGAAATGCCTGGAACTCGGGCGAGCGTATGCCGATGACCATGCCGGGTTTGGTGCAGAACTGTCCGGCACCCTGGACCACCGAAGCGCTGAGCTCGGCGGCGATTTTCGATCCGCGTACTTTCAACGCTTCAGGCAGTACCAACACCGGATTGACGCTCGACATCTCGGCGAACACCGGGATCGGTTCTGGCCGTGCCGCCGCCAAATCACACAGTGCCCGTCCACCCTTGAGCGAACCGGTGAAACCGACCGCCTTGATCGCCGGATGTTGCACCAGCCAGGCGCCCACCATGCCGCCATAAATCATGTTGAAAACGCCCGCGGGCATTTCAGTCTTTTCGGCGGCGCGGATGATGGCCAGAGCCACGCGCTCGGCGGTAGCCATATGACCCGGGTGGGCCTTGAAAACCACCGGGCAACCGGCGGCCAGCGCTGCGGCGGTATCGCCACCCGCGGTAGAGAAGGCGAGGGGGAAATTGCTCGCGCCGAACACGGCAACCGGGCCGATCCCGATGTGGTACTGGCGTAAATCGGGGCGTGACAGCGGCTGGCGATCGGGCAGGGCGCGGTCGATCCGCGCGCCGAAAAAATCACCCCGGCGCAGGACCTTGGCAAACAGCCTCATCTGGCCGCTGGTGCGAGCACGCTCACCTTGAATACGTGCAGCAGGCAACGCCGTTTCCCGGCAAACCGTTGCGATGAACTCTTCGTCCAGTGCGTCGAGCTCATCGGCGATGGCGTCGAGAAAGGCGGCGCGTCGAGTGGCAGGCAACGTGCGGTAAGGCTGGTAGGCCGTTGCTGCTGCTTGAGCGGCTGCGTCTACTTCTTCACGCGTGGCCTCGCTGTAAAAACCTGGCAGCGGCTCGCCGGTGGTCGCGTCGAAACTTTGCAGGCTCCCGTGTCCCGCGGCGCTGCGTTGGCCATCGATAAAGTTGTGTCCGGTGTAATCACTCATCGTCATGCTCCTGAGGGTAAGCGTGGCTTGATCGCGGCATCGACCAGGCCGCGGCCGTGCAGGTTGTCGAGCAGGGCGCGATAACCGATCTGCCAGGCCGGAGCGCGGTCGCTCGTCGTCACCCGGTTCACCAGCGTGCCGAGCTTGGGGCTGCTGATGGCGACGGTGTCACCCACCTTGTGGGTGAAGCCTCCACCCGGCAGATCGCGGTCCTGCTTGGGGGCAAACAGAGTGCCGAGAAACAGCACGAAGCCATCGGGGTATTGATGGTTCTCGTTGAGCGTTTGTGCCACCAGATCCGTTGGATCGCGGCTGATCTGGTTCATGGAGCTGCTGCCGTCGAGAATGAAGCCATCCTGGCCCTCGACCCGCAGGGCGACTTCCGCCGAACGGACATCGTCGATGCCGAAAGTCTCATCGAACAGGCGGATGAAAGGACCAAGGGAAGTCGATGCATTGTTGTCCTTGGCCTTGGACAGCAACAGGGCGCTGCGGCCTTCGAAGTCGCGCAGATTGACGTCATTGCCCAGGGTCGCGCCCTGGATCTTGCCGCGACTGGAAACGGCCAGCACCACTTCTGGCTCGGGGTTGTTCCAGCTGGACTTGGGATGGATGCCGATATCCGATCCAAAACCCACCGCCGACAGTGGCTGCGCCTTGGTGAAAATCTCGGCGTCCGGTCCGATGCCCACTTCCAGGTACTGCGACCACATGCCCTGGCTGATCAGCACTTCTTTGAGCGCGGCGGCCTGCACCGAGCCCGGCACAATGTCGCCCAGGTCAGCGCCGATGCTTTGCACCAGTGTCGCGCGAATGCTGTCGGCCTTGGCCGGATCGCCCTTGGCCTGCTCCTCGACCACGCGTTCGAGCATGCTGGTGGCAAAGGTCACGCCGGCGGCTTTCACCGCCTGCAGGTCGATGGGCGCCAGCAACCATGGCCGGGTTTCGTCACGGTTGGCGGCGTCGCTGTTGCGCAGCAAGTCATCGAGGCCGATCAGCGGCTGCTGCAAGGGCAGGCTGCGCAGATAGGCAACGGGATCATCGAGCTCCAACAGGGCGGATACGGTCGCAACCCGTGCGCTGATGTCATGGACCTGCCGGTCTTTAAGCAGAACCACGGCCGGCCCTGGAGCGGCGCCCGGAATCCAGACGCGGCTGATCCAGGTGCCTTGCGAGACATCCTGAGCGGTGGCGTACAGGTCCGACAAAGTGTTTGCAACGGTGGAAATGGACATGGAAATACCTCTGCAGAATGTGCCAATCAGTGGGAGTGACGTGGATTGCCGCTTCGCGCGATGACCCGCAGGTGCAAGGTCGCGGGCTCCAGGCAGCCACCGGTCGAAAGTTGGCCGACCTGCTGGCGATAGATTTCCTGCCAAGGTGTTTGCGATGCCGGGATGGTCGGTTTGAACGCGGCCTGACGACGGGCCATTTCGCTTTCATCGACCAGCAGATCAACTCGGCGCGCATTGAGGTCGACGCGCAGACGGTCATTGGTTTCCAGCAGGCCGATCCCGCCACCCACCGCAGCTTCCGGGGACATGTTGAGAATCGACGGGCTGGCCGAGGTGCCGCTCTGGCGCCCGTCACCCAGGCAGGGCAGCGAATCGATGCCGCGTTTGATCAGATGCGCCGGTGGCGCCATGTTGACCACTTCGGCGCTGCCGGGATAACCCACGGTGCCGCAGCCCCGGATGACCAGGATGCAACGTTCGTCGATGTCCAGAGCCGGGTCGTTGATGCGCGCGTGATAGTCCTCGGGACCTTCGAACACGATGGCGCGGGCTTCGAAGGTGTTCTCTGCGCCAGGTTCGGACAGGTAGGTTTTACGGAAGGCCTCGCCCACCACCGACATCTTCATGATGGCGCTGTCGAAGAAGTTACCGCTCAACACAATGAATCCGGCGCGCTGGATCAGCGGGTCTTCAAAGGCATGGATGACATCCGGATCGCTGGCCGCGCTGTTGCTGACGATTTCGCCGATGGTTTTGCCCGAGACCGTGGCGCAGTCTTCGTGCAAGCGACCGGCTTTCTTCAGTTCATGCATGACCGCGGGAACACCGCCGGCGCGGTGGAAGCCTTCGCCCAGGTATTTACCGGCGGGCATGCAATTGACCAGCAGCGGCACGTCTTCGCCGATGCGTTGCCAGTCCTCCAGGCTCAGGTCGATGCCGCTGTGCCGCGCGATCGCGATCAGGTGCGGCGGGCAATTGGTCGAGGCGCCCAGGGCAGAGGCCACGGCGATGGCGTTCTCGAAAGATTCGCGGGTCATGATCCCGGAAGGACGAATGTCCTGTCGAACCATCTCGACGATGCGTTTGCCCGTGGCATAGGCCATCTGGCCGCGTTCGCGATAGGCCGCCGGGATGCTCGCACAGCCTGGCAGCGACATGCCCAGGGCTTCGGCCAGCGCGTTCATCGACAACGCGGTGCCCATGGTATTGCAGTGACCAATCGAAGGAGAGGCCGCGGTGGTCATCTCCATGAAACCTTCGTAATCGATCTCGCCGCTGGCGAGCAGGTTGCGCGCGTGCCACAGCACGGTGCCGGAACCGATCAACTGGCCCTTGTGGTGGCCATCGAGCATCGGTCCGCCGGACAAGACGATCGCCGGGATATCGACCGTCGCTGCCGCCATCAGGCAGGCCGGGGTGGTCTTGTCGCAGCCCGTGGTCAGCACCACGCCATCGAGCGGGAAGCCATGGAGAATCTCTACCAGGCCCAGGTACGCCAGGTTGCGGTCCAGTGCGGCAGTGGGGCGACGGGTCTGTTCGGCCATCGGGTGAACGGGGAATTCCATCGGAATGCCGCCGGCGTCGCGAATGCCCGCCTTGGTGCGTTGCGAGAGTTCAAGGTGGTGACGGTTGCACGGCGCAAGATCGCTACCGGTCTGGGCGATGCCGATGATGGGGCGACCCGATTGCAACTCCTCGCGCGTCATGCCGTAGTTCATGAAGCGTTCGACGTAGAGCGCGGTCATGTCCGCATGATCCGGATCGTCGAACCATTGCTGGCTGCGCAGGGACAGAGGAGTTTTATCAGGCATGGGTCATTTCTCTTGTTGGATTTATGGCGAACTTCAATGCGCGTTGGGCGGCATCGATTGGTGTCCTGTTTGGCCTGATGTTACCGGTAACATTGTTTTTGTAAAGTGCTTGCTCTGAAGTTTCCAATGGCGAGATTACCCTCTGCCGGGAGCAGAGCCGGTATGTGACAGCCCATGTATAATCGGCCACCATCCGTATCGGCGGCGTTGATTGACATGATCCGCCCGGTCATTTTTCAGCGAAGACAGGACGTTCATGAGTTCCGAGGATTCAAGCAAAACCACGACGCCGCCGCGCATGGCCGATGTCGCCAAGCTGGCTGGTGTTTCGAAGATGACGGTGTCCCGCGTACTGGCCGGTCGCGACGTTTCCGAGCGCACGCAGAAGCTGGTTCTGGATGCGATCGATAGCCTCGGTTATCTGCCTGATGCCACCGCGGGCACCTTGTCCACGGGCCGCTCTGAATTCATCGTCGCGCTGGTGCCGTCCCTGGCGAGTTCGAACTTTGCCGATACCGTGCGCGGCCTCAACGATGCCGTGAGCGGGCATGGTCTGTGCCTGCTGTTGGGCGATACCGATTACCACCTGGAGCAGGAGGCGTTGCTGGTTCGCACGCTGTTGCGCCATCGGCCGGTCGGAGTGATGTTGACCGGCAGCGCGCACCTGGAAGAAACCCGCAAGCTGTTGCGTCAGGCACAAGTCCCGGTGGTGGAGACCTGGGACATTCCAGCCGATCCTATCGAGCAGTCGGTGGGTTTCTGTAACGCCGCCGCTGCCGCAGCCCTGTACGAACACCTTTACCAGCAGGGCTATCGGCGAATTGGCTACATCGGCGGCGCATCGGTTCTCGACCATCGGGGGCAGCAACGCCTGCAAGGCTACCTGCAAGCTGTCGCGGCGGTGGGGGCAGGGGAGCCCAGGGTGATGGAGCATGGTGAATCGCCCATCACGATGAGCCACGGTGGAGAGACCGTGAAACGGCTGCTGGAAAAATGGCCGGACACCGACGCGGTCATGTGCGTGAGTGACCTGTCGGCCTTCGGCGCGATCATGGAATGTCATCGCCAAGGGCGACGAGTACCCGATGACATCGCGATCGCCGGTTTCGGTGATTTCGAAGTCTCGCGCTATTGCACGCCAACCATCACCACCGTCTCGGTGGACCCTTACCGGATTGGCCGACGCGCCGGCGAATTGCTCGTCGACAGTGCCAACGCGCAGCGCCTTGGGCTGCCTCGTCCACGACAGTCCGATGTCATCGAGTTCAAGATCCTGGCACGGGAAAGCACCTGATTTTTTTTGATCGGAGCGGCTTGCGCTGCTCCGGAACTCGTTGTTAAATTAAAAATGTTACCGGTAACAGCCTATCTTGCAGAGCCCTTTTCTCCCCACCGATTTCCGTTATTCGGTTCGGGGAACTCAAGGTCGCAAGCCAAAACAAAAACAATCGGCATGACGACATGCCTTGAGGTCTACACATGGAATCAATATCTCAGCGCTCCCTCGAAAGAGAGGGCTCGGCGGAGCTTACTTCCGAGGATCGTACGTATCGCAAGGTCATCCTGCGTATCCTGCCGATCCTGTTGTTCTGCTACATGGCGGCGTACCTGGATCGGGTCAACATCGGGTTCGCCAAGCTGGACATGCTCAACGATCTGCAATTCAGCAACACCGTCTACGCCCTCGGTGCGAGCATTTTCTTCTGGGGTTATTTCCTTTTCGAAGTCCCCAGCAACCTGTTCCTGCATCGCTTCGGCGCACGGCTCTGGATCGCCCGAATCATGATCAGCTGGAGCATCGTCTCCATGGGGGTGGCCTTCACCGTGCCGCTGGCCAAGTTCTTCCATATCGAACCGGAGACCATGTTTTACGTGCTGCGCTTCCTGCTGGGTATCTGCGAAGCCGGCTTCTTCCCGGGGGTGATTCTCTACCTCAACTACTGGTTCCCGACGCACCGTCAGAGCCGGGTTATGGCCGGGTTCCTGATGGCGATGCCGATCAGCCTGACGCTGGGCGGGATTCTTTCCGGCTGGTTGATGGAGTCGATGAAAGGCGTGCACGGCATGGCCGGTTGGCAGTGGATGCTGATCATTGAGGGCATCCCGTCGCTGATCATGGCCGTGGTGGTGGTGACGTTGCTGGTCGACAAAATCGACAACGCAAAGTGGCTGACGGCCGCCGAAAAACACATGCTCAAGAACAATCTCGACCAGGACAACAAGTCGAAAGCTTCGAGCCTGCGGGATGTGATCTTCAACGGTCGGGTATGGTTGCTGGTGGCGATTCTGCTGACCTTCAACACCGGTTTCTACGGGCTCGCGTTCTGGATGCCGACCATCATCAAATCCACCGGTATCTCCAATACTCTGGACATCGGTCTGCTGACGGCGATTCCCTACGCCACCGCCATCGTGGCCATGACACTCAACGCCTGGCACTCCAATAAAACCGGCGAGCGTCGCTGGCACGCAGCGGTTCCGGCATTCATCGGTGGCATGGGCCTGATCGGCAGCGCCTTCTTCGCCCACAACCTGCCGGTGTCGATCTTCTTCCTCAGCGTCTCGGCATCGGGTCTGCTGAGTCTGATGCCGATCTTCTGGACCTTGCCGGGCACGGTTCTGTCGGGTGTGGCAGCAGCGGCGGGCATCGGCATGATCAACGCGATCGGCAACCTTTCCGGGTTCACCGGCTCGATGATTACCGCCACCGCCGAAACTCTGACGGGCGACATGAACAACGGCACCTATGTGCTGGGTGGATGCCTGTTGGTGAGCTGTGTGCTGATCCTGCTGATTCCCAAAGCGATGCTGGCCAAGGACAGCAAGGCCTGACTGAAGCCTGAATGCCTTGATCCTGTCCCGTGAACAGGGTCGAGGCATCAGCTCACTTTGGAGAGAGCAGGCAGGCTCCTGGCTCAGGATGAGCCGGGAGTCCCGCCCGCAAGAGAGAAACATACACTGGCACCACGTCCCGGTTCGCTTTCAGCCCAGATCCGCCCGCCATGCGCTTCGATTATCGATCGGCAAATCGACAGGCCCATGCCCATCCCTTCGGCTTTGGTGGTAAAGAACGCCTCGAATAGCCTGGGCAGGATTTCTGCGGGGATGCCAGGACCGTTGTCCTGAACGCGTAAAGTCACCTGATTATTCGGCGCCGTGTCCAGCACGATAACCAGCCGTCGTCCTTTGGCGTGAATGGATGACAAAGCCTGCAAAGCGTTCAGCAGCAAATTGATGATCACCTGCTGCAACTGAATGCGATCGCCCTGGACCCAGAGACCGTCAGCCTGCGATTTGAGTTCGATGTTGGCCTTGTGCCGTCTTGTTTCCCGGCGGGTGAGCAGCAGTGCCTCCTGCAGTACGTCCTGAAGGTCGATCGGCGAGTAATGGGGCTCGGTTTTGCACGACAGAGCGCGAATCCGGCGGATGACTTCGCTCGCCCGATGAGCTTCGCTCATGATGCGCTGAACGGCGCCATGCACTTCGGCGACGTTTGGCTCCTCCCGGTCAAGCCATCGTAAACCCGCCTCAGCATTGGTCGTGACCGCCGCGAGTGGTTGATTGACCTCATGGGCGATGGACGCCGCCATCTCGCCCAGAACCGTTACGCGGGTGATGTGCGCCAACTGGGACTGTGATTGATGAAGCGCCTCTTCCGCGTTTTTTGCGGCGGTGACATCCATCAGCGCGCCCAGGTACTCGCAGCCACCGGATGAGTCAGTCATTCGCTGCGCCAGCATGCGTACATTTTTGCAGCGTCCATCGGGCATCAGTAACCGGAACTCTGTCTGCGGGCAATCGTGCTGGGCATGGACCTGCTGAATCAGTTTTTTCAGATCGTCAGTGTCGTCCGGATGCGCGCGCGCGATCAGCTGCTGCACTGTCGGCTGCAACCGGCCCTCAAACTCGAATATCCGTCTGGCCTCCTCGGACAAGTCCACTTGCCCGTCGGGCATCTTCAGGCCAAGGCTACCGGTGCTGCTCAGCCGCTGGGCCCCGGCCAATAACGCCTCGCTGCGACGCAACAGTTGTACCTGTTCCACCAGCGCATCTCTGGCTGCCTTGCATTTCAATGCCAGGATCGCGGTGATGGTTATTGCGGCAAGGCTCACCAGGCAGCGAGCGAAAGGCGGCGCCAGCCATGTGTCTTCGTGGGAAAGCAGATAGGCGCCCAGTATCAACAGGCCGCACAAGCCTGAAACCGCCTGCATGCCTCGGTAAGAAAACAGATCGCTGGAGATCAGGATGACAGCGACATAAAGCACCGCGATGGCCACATCGAGCGAGCTCAACCAGTCGACCAGGAAAATCATCAGCGTGAGCGTGACCGCGCCCAACTTCAGCATCCATACATGCGACGCTGAATTGATCCCGGCACAGTGTCCGGGCACGACTGAAGTTGCCATTTTCATTCGGACTGATTTTCCTGCGATTTACCTGCATGTAAGGGCGTACTCAGGGCGCAGAATTTAACAGTCTTCGTGTGTCACCCGATACTCATACAAGGGTTTGGCGCGCCATGTGTTCAGTCATACCAAAGCATGAAATAACGACGTCGAAGTATGAGTATCGGTCTCTCGTATCGGGCAGCACCCCGGGGTGATCAGCCAGTCAGGTCTATGCAGACGCCGGCACCGTAAATCTGAACAGAGAACCCTTTCCCGGCTCGCTTTCGGCAGAAATCTTCCCGCCGTGCGCTTCCACGATGCCTTGGGTGATGTAAAGACCAAGCCCTGTGCCGGTCGGGTTGCCTTCCTTGACTGTCCAGTAGCGATCGAACACGTGGGGCAGGTTGTGTTCGGGAATGCCCTCGCCGGTGTCATGCACCGTGAAGACGATGTCATTACCGACCGACTCTGCGTGCACGTTCACCGAGCCCAGTCGCGGGGTGAATTTGATGGCGTTGCTGACCAGATTCGACAGGACCTGGAACATGCGCTCGGGGTCGGCGTGGACTCGTAAATCGGGCGCGGCCTCGAAGGAAATGCTGATGTCCTTGTCCAGCGCCAACGGCGCAAGCAGTGTCTGCGCCTCTTCGAACATCTGTGCGACGTCAAGTTTGCGGGGCTTGATGATGTAGCGCCCGGCGTCGATTTTCGAGGTGTCGAGCAAGTCTTCCAGCAGGGTGTTCATCCGCCCGGCGGCTTGTTGCATGGTGTCCAGCGCTGTGGTCATGCGTCGCGAGGTGTGCGGGCCGTCGGAGCTGAAGGTTTTCTGCATCATGCCGCACAGCATCGATATGACCGTCATCGGATTGCGCAGATCATGGGAGACCACCGCCACCAGGTCATCGCGGGCACGCACGGCTTCCTGCTCACGGCGCACCTGGCGGGCAAGGTCGTTTTCCAGCGCCGAGCGCCGCAGATCGTTGGCGGCAAACAGATCGCCATGGCTCCACTTGGTCGAGATCCCTGCCATCTCGACCTTCCAGATCTCGAACGAGGTGCGCGGGCGCAGGCGCAGGCCGGTGTCGGAGTTTTCAAGATCCAGCGGTTTGCGAGGGTCGCCACTCCAGTTGATGTTCTCCTTGACCTCCGCACGGAACCACAACACGCCGTTGTCCACCGGCTTGGGCAGCGTCATGGCGAGCAGGCCGCTGGCCACTTGCTGAAACTGCTCGGCCGGCGGGTAAACGCTGGAGAGATGATGGCTGGAAAACACCGCCTCACCGCTCTCCTGCAACCACTTGTGCAAAGCACGAATATCTTCCGGCTGAGGACAGTTGCCGTAACGGTGCAACTGCTTGTCTTCGATGATCGCCACGCCCGCGGCTCCGGTCAGCGCCATCAGCACCTGCGGCTGTCCGGCCAATCCGTCAAAGACGTTATGCGGCGAGTCGATCATGGCCTGATTGAGCAGCGCCAGCGCTTCGATTTTATCTTCGCGCTGACGACTGATCTCCAGCGATTCCATCGCGCTGATCTGCAGCGACAACACCTGGCCGATGGTCTGGCACGCGGTGCGCAGTTCATGGGGCACGTGCAGCGGTACACGATTGCCGCAGCTGATCAGCCCCCAGAGCTTGTCGCCTCGAAGCAGGGAAATGCTCATCGACGACAGCACGCCCATGTTCTTCATGTATTGGCAGTGAATCGGCGAAACGCTACGCAGCGTGGCGAAACTCAGATCCAGCGGTGTTTGCGTGTCCGGGCGCAGCTTGGGCACCAGCGGCACCGGTTGGTACGCGGCATCGGGGATGATCCGCAGCCAGTTGGTGCGATACAACTCTCGCGCCTGCTCGGGAATATCGGAGGCGGGAAAAAACAGGCCGTTGAAGACTTCCATCGACGGGTCGGATGCTTCGGCAATGACCTGACCGTGTCCTTCCTCTTCGAAGCGATAGATCAGCACCCGGTCGTAACCGGTCATGGCCTGGATTTCCTTGACGCTGATGTCATACAGCGCCTGCAACGTCGTGGCTGCCTGCAAACGCTGGAGCATGCGCCCCAGATGGGTTTCGCTGCCCGCCACGTTGCGGGGCTTGAAGTTGTCCACGTGGATTTCCAGCTCCAGGATCAACACGTCCTGATGGCGGTGGAGCAGGGCATCGAACGTTGTACCGTCAAGGCGCAACAGAAGCGGTTGCGCGCCGGTCAACATCGGTTGCAGCGACATCTCGCGAACCGCTTCGGCGTATTCGATACCGATCAGGCTATGCAGCGGTCGACCGACCAGCTCCAGCGCCGCACGCCCGAGCAGGGTCTCGACGTTGGCGCTGATTTGAATGATTTCAAATGCAGGCTCGCTCAATGTCAGCAGCAATCCATGGGGCTGAATCGCACCGGGAAAACGGATCGGCTCGTCGGCACAGTTGGCGAGCAATTCTTCGAAAACTTGTTGGTCTTGCAGGTTCATGCCAGTACCTCTCGACTGTCGAGCCACTGTTCGAAACAGCTGAATGTAGTTTGTGCCGCCGTTACAACCGCATCGCGTTCGCTTGCCTGCATCGGCTGAGCGCCCAGGTATTCGATGAAGTCGCGCCAACGGCGTCCGGTCGCTGCGCCATAGATATCGAGAAAGGCTGCACCGTTCTCGGCATCCAGATGCAAACGGCTGGCGATTTCCCGGCGCAGGATCTGCCCGCCGAGCGTCGCGCCCTCGAGTACATACAGCACACCCAGGCAGGCGGCGCTGGAATCGATCAACGGCAACTGCTCGCATTTCGGCAGTGCGTCGATCATCGTGGCTGACATGCCCAGGGCCTGAAGGTCGCTGCGCAAGGTTTGGGCTTTGAGCCGGGGCGCCAGATCGAAATCGACAGGGATCGCGGAGCTGTCCCGCAAAGCGTTCTCCACCGGCAGATAGAAGCCGTAATAGGCTTGCATCAGCTTGTGGAAGGCTTGGATATCAAGGGAATCGGAGAAAAAAGGAAGACGTTTTTCCAGTGCGATGTGCAGTTGGGCCGTACCGGCCCGCAGATCCTGAAGCACCGGTGGCACATAAACTTCACGGGCCTTTGGTTGCATGGGTTGCGCTCTTGATAGGGCCGCATGGGCCAGACACTGTGGTCAAAAAAGGGAGAACTCTAGCATTCAAACCAACAGTACTGACCAGACAGCTTCACGATTCCGACATGTGTGCCCAAAAAAAGTTCGAGTGACGGGATTTGCGACGTTCGCACTCACACTCACACACACACACACAAACCTGTGGAAGCGTGGCTTGCCCGCGAATGGTGGTCAACGATGACGCTGGCTGCCTGATGCCCCGCGGTGTCCGGGCCACCATCGCGAGCGTGCTCGCTCCTACAGGGTTTTTGTCGTGAGCACTATTTGCGGCTGACACATAAAACCTGTGGGAGCGTGGCTTGCCCGCGAATGGTGGTCAACGATAACGCTGGCTGCCTGATGCCCCGCGGTGTCCGGGCCACCATCGCGAGCAAGCTCGCTCCTACAGGGGAATGCATTTCAACATTGAGTCAGGGTGGATCGAGCTGATCGAGTACCCGATTCGCGGTGATCTCCGCCAGCATGATGCTGTTGGAAATGCCCAGCAGGGCATTGCGTAAACCGCCGTCCAGATGATCGACGAGGTGATGGACCATGACGTCGACCGAGGCGAGGGTTTCGACGAGGTAGACCATCAGGTCTTCGGTTCGGGTTTCGGGGTTGACGGTGAAGAGGGTGCTGGGTGTTCGGGGTGTTGCTTTGATGTCGGCGGAAGAGGGGGCGTCGAGGGAAGTGGGATCAGTATCTGGCGGGTTCGGCGTGGCTTTGAACATATTCGATTCTCCAGCGTGAAGCCGTCACCTAATCGCTGCTAAACGAGGGGTGGCAGCCGTGGGCAGGTTAGCAGACCGGGGAGAATCGAAACCGGCGCGCCCGAGGACGCCCTGCACACGGCTACCATCAAGTGCAGGCATGAGATCACCTGACCGTTCGGACGCTTGTGCACACCGATTAACCACGAGCTGCTAAACCCGTATCACCAAGGCAGTGATGCGAATCAAGTTACCCAGCGGCCCCAAGGCGCACAAGCCGGCGGATTCTGGCGTAGCGGTAGGCAACGGCGCAAGGTCCTGTAGCTTTCCGGAAGTAATTCCGAGGGCTTTTAAACACGCGCGCTCGAGGTGTGTTTAAAGCTTGTAGGCGCGCTAATCGAATCGCGAATGCTCGAAACCCGCAAAGACCGGATTTTGGGTGCCGTGCCGGATGATTGTCATTCCAGCAGTGGCCGTCGACGGCTGCGGGCTTCGAACAGTTACGCGGTGGTTTCAGTTGCTCCTGGGAACAGGTGGCTATTCACTTCCAGTTTGCTGAAGCAGTTTGACGTCGTCGTCGACGAATTGCTCGCCTGGTACAGGCGCGTCGGGATGCATCGAGTGCGAACCATTTCTTCCTGCTGGCTGGATATATCCAAACGCGTCATCGTCGGCGAATTGCCCGGCTGCTATAGGCGCGTTCGGATGCATCGAGTGCGAACCATTTCTCCCTACCGCCTGGATGAATCCAGATGCATCGTCGGCAGTGGATTCACTCAAGGTGCTGCTCCGATTTTGCTGTGTGGATGGGTCAGCGTGCGCTGTCAGGCAGGCTGCTGTCAGCAGCGCTGCGGCCATTGCGCTCGGTATGGTGGTGCTCATTGTCGTACGCCTCCGTTAGAGTCGCACCTTGCAGTTTGAACCTCTGGGGAAAAAGATTGATCGCGGGCGACCGACGGCTTGGTCAATGATGGTTACGGGATGCGCATTGCTTTCGAGCATGAAAATGATCGCTGACTCTTTCCTGAACTCAGGAATTCAAAGCCTCTGAAATGTCGCCGGTGATCCATCAGATACTACCTGCGACCCTATCGGGCTGAACCCGAACTCTTCCATTGACTGCGCCGCTTGCGGACTTTGCAGGTGCCGGATCAAAGCCACTGCGCCTTCACCGCGCTGTGCATGGGCTGCCACTGCCGCAGCGATGACGTTCACGCGCTGGACCTCATCGGGCAGTGGCCCGATGATTTGGACTCCCGAGACCGCCAACAACTCGCTCATTTGCTGCAAACCGACCTGCGCCTTACCGTTGCGCAGTGCATCGCCAACCAGCGCCGGCGCTGCGATCATCACAGTCTTCTCGCGCAACTGTTCAACGATGCCCATCTTCGGAAACAGCACGTTGACCGCGTAATCCCCACTGACCCCACTGGAAACCGCGACGGACTTTGCCGCCAGCAACGTACGACGCAGCCCTTCTGTGGTGGCGATATCCGGTCTGGGAGCACCGACCTGCACCGCCAGCCCCAAATGTGAGGTGGCAAGGTCTTGTAGCGTTTCTGTTCGCACATTTCCCTGTTTGACTTGCTCATCCAAGGCCTCGCGGATCATCACAACGAGATCAGCCTTCTCGCCGTTTCTGAGGCGCACGGGCAGGGCATCCGGAGCGTTTCCGTAAGAGGCACCCCAGGAAAAGACCAACCGCTCCCCGCTCATCGCTTCAAATTCGGGCCCAACCTTTTGGAATAGCGGTTTGAGCGCCGTTGAAGCCAACACGTGCAAGTCTGCAGCAGGCGTGCTGCCTGCCACGCCTATCATTGCGAAGGAGCCGACCGCCACGGCTGTCAAAAGACGTACTCGTCGCATTCGCATCCCCCTCACTCAGCTTTGGCTTGCAGCGCTTTGATTACCGCCTCGCCCAGCGCTTTTGCGGACGCCGGATTCTGGCCGGTAATCAGTTGCCCATCGACTACCACGCGGCTCTCGAAAACCGGGGCTTCTTCGAACGTTGCGCCAGCCTTTCTCAACGCGCCTTCAAGCTCGAAAGGCACGATCGTGGCGTACTGACGCGCTATCTCCTCCTCGGCAGTGAAACCGGTGAGGCGGCGTCCCTCGATCAGGTTGCGGCCATTGCTGAGCTTTACATCGAGCAGCCCGGCCGGGCCATGGCAAACCGCACTGACAACACCATGGTTCTCATAGATGGTGCGCACGATGCTGCTGAGTACAGGGTTGTTGACGAAGTCCCACATGGGGCCATGACCGCCCACCAACATCACCGCGCTGTACCGGGATGGGTCAACTTTGGAAAGCTTGAGGGTGCTACCCAACTTGTTGCGGTGCTGCGGGTTAGTCCAGAACTTCAGGTTAGCTTCATCCTTCAAGTCGAAACCATCGAAAGGTGCCAATCCACCATTGGGACTGGCCAGGTCGAAGTCGACACCTGCCTCGTCGAATACTTCGACCGGATGGGTGAGCTCGGGAAACCAGAAGCCCCCGACAAGCTTTTCGGTTTTCTTGTCAAGGCTCGATACAACGATCAGGACCTTTTCGTTTTTCAAGTTCTGTTCGGCGAACGCCGTAGAGGGACTCGCCACGAATGCGAAAAGCACAGCGGAAAAACCAATAATTCGCTTGGAAAAAGACATGTCACTTCCTTGGATGATGAACGACAGGGCGAACTCTAGCCGCGCCGCCGGAAGTGAAAAACTGGCCCGGCCCGAATGCACTATTTATAAAACCATTCTAATAGCGCTGAATTACCTGTAAGAAATCGAGTAGTCTGCGGGCTTGTCACATGCACAGACAGCAACGGGACGAGCAATGAACCACCCTCCAAATTTCGATGGACTGCCCGAGTTTCTGGCGGTGGCCAAGCGCTTGAGCGTCACTAAAGCTGCCCTCGATCTTGGCAAGACGGCTGGCTCGGTCAGCCAAGCCTTGCAGCGACTGGAACAACGCCTGGGCATCGCACTTTTCCATCGCACGACTCGCAGGATGTCCCTGACGGAAGCTGGCCATGCTCTGTTGGAAAAAATTGAACCAGCCGCTACTGCCATCTCTACCGGGCTTGAGGATGCCGCTCAATCCGCGCAGGCACCATCCGGCACCCTGCGTCTGATTGTCGAGAGATTGGCTCTGCCGCATGTCATTGAACCGGTGCTGCCAGCCTTTCGAAAGGCTTGGCCGAACCTGAACGTAGAAATCACGGTCAGCAATCGCCACGAGAATTTCGTTTCCGAGGGATATGACGCGGGCATATTGATCGGGTCCTACATCGCTCAGGACATGATCGCGGTGCGACTTTGCAAACCTTATCAATGGGCGATTTTCGGCTCACCGGCGTACTTCAAATCACACGGCAAACCGCAAGTAACCAACGATCTGATACAGCACGAGTGCATTCGCTTTCGCCGGCCTGAAAAAGGCGACATCTATCGTTGGGAATTCCTGGAGAACGGTTCGACCGTGCGAATAGATCCGAAAGGAGCCATTACGGTCAATGACGGTGAACTCATGCGCAGCCTCGCCGTGAAAGGCATGGGGCTCATCTATTCATCGACCTTCCACACCTCGCGCGAGTTAGCGGCGGGCACGCTTGAGCCCGCACTGCTCGATTGCTCACCCAGCAGTGACGGGCTGTTTATCTACTTCTCGAAAGCCGCCAGGAATCAACCCAAGCTGCGAGCGTTTATCGATATGTGCACCAGCATGCTGAAGTCCTGACTCACTCGTGGCATAGAGGTTGTTGTCCGCTTCTGGCTAGCGACGGCCCAGCATTGTTCGTCGTTGTCGTCAGGTAGCAAAGCCCTATAACAAAAGTATGTTGTAGCTGATGATCAGGCGATTTTCGTCCGCCCCGCAGGCGAAGTCAGAGCGATAGCTCGCCTTACGCCAGCGTATGAAAATTCGAGCGCACCGAGATGGCCAAATTGTTTTTGTTGAGTGGAGTCGCTGGTTGTGTTGCTGGTTACTGAGTTGAACAAGACCCTCAGTTGAAAACGCCGATGATTCCCAGTGCGATAGCCGCTACGAACATCACGAAACACGTACCAATGCTCCAGCAGATGGAAGCACGTTGGTTGTCTCCGTAATCCAGGTCGAGCAGCCCGCACAGAAGGTAGGTCGACGCAACGAGAGGGCTGAGCAGGTGAACGGGTTGACCGATCAGGCCGGCGATAGCCATCTCCTTTGCACTGATTCCGTAGTGGCTCGCAGTCTCGGCAAGGATTGGAAGAATTCCGAAGTAGAAGGCGTCGTTGGTCAGTACGTAGGTGAACGGCATGCTGAGGAAGGCCGTGATGACTGACATGAAATGCCCGGCTGAATCTGGAATCACATGAATCAGGCTCTCCGAGATGGCCTTGATCATCCCGGTTCCCGACATGATCCCGACGAAGATGCCCGCCGCGAAAATCAGCAAGGTCACCGCCATGACGTTATCGGCATATTTGCCAACCACTTCCTTCTGGGCTTTGACACTGGGGAAGTTCACCAGGACGCCCAGGCCGAACGCGAGCATGAACAGAATGGGGAGCGGCATGACGTTGAGCATCATCATGGTGACCAACGTGATGGTCAGTGCAGCGTTGAACAGAAAGCGCCAGTCAGTCAGTTTGAACTCGGTGAAGTGGCTCATGACTTCATCGTGGTCGAGTTGCACGACACCCAGGCGACGACGCTCACGGCGACCAAGGTAGAAGGCTGCAAACAGCACCCAGCCAGCCCCAGCGATCATTATTGGAAGCATTTCCCGGAAAAGCTCGGTGATATCCACGTGCATGGCGCTCGCGGCGCGAGAGAACGGCCCCGCCCAAGGGAGGATGTTCATCACGCCATTGGTCAGCAACAAAACAGTGGCCAGAACCTGAAGACTCATCCCTGTCCGTCGATAGAGCGGAAGCAGTGCGGCAGTGGTGATGATGTAGGTTGTCGCGCCATCGCCATCCAGGCCGACGCAGATGCCAAGCACGGCAGTACCGATGACAATTTTCAGCGGATCGCCTTTAACGCATTTCAGGATCAGTTTGATCAGCGGATTGAACAAACCGGCGTCGGTCATCATGCAAAAGTAGAGGATTGCGAAGGTCAGCATGATCCCGGTGGGGGCCAGCATCTTTACGCCATCGAACATCATCGGCCCGAGTTGGGTCGCGAATCCGCCCAGGCTCGCGAATGCAACCGGCACCAGAATGAGGGCTACCAGCGGAGAAAGGCGCTTGCTCATGACCAGGTACATGAAGCAGGTGATCATGGTGTAGCTCAAGAGAGTGAGCATGTTTCCCTCTTATTATCTGTTTTGTATGAGTGGTAAAAGTTCGCCAGCTTTTCCGGGGCCGAACAACACCCGTGCGCCATTTGCACAGGGCAGCAAGGCTTCAGTAATCAGCCTGGAGCGTGGGAGTACATTTGCTTCCCTGAATGACCTGGCTCAGCTTTGAGTACATGGCCGGTTGAGGAATCGATAATGAAAAGACTCCGCTTCTCATGGCCACCGAAGGCCAGGTTGGTCAGGGTCTTTCCTTCAGTGCAGGACTTGAATCTGTAGAGCGGCACGGCATGGGAATCGAATGCCCATACGCATCCATTACCGGCATCACAGACATACAGGTTTCCTGATTCGTCGAGCGCCATACCATCGGCGCCGCTCACACCGCCTGCCATGGCGGTGAACACGCCTACCTTGGAGGTGCTGCCGTCAGGCTGAAGAGGAAGTCGCCAAACTGCGTTCCCGCGAGTCATCGCTACCAGTAGCGCTTTTTCATGGAAATCCATCACCAGGCCATTAGGGCTAGGGCCGTTATCCAGCAAACAGTCCAGGCGTTGTTGCTCCAGGTCGTAACGGAAGACACGACCCGTGGGATCGTGCATCCCTGTCTGTCCCTGATCGGTGAAGTAGAGGTGTCCCTGCCGGTCAAAAAACAGATCATTTACGCCCTTGAAGCTTTCACTCCGGCGATGCGTGAGGAAGGGTTCGATGCGTTTGCTGATCGGATCGAGTACGAGAATTCCGTTTTTGTAATCGGCTATGAACACTCGACCATCGCGATGGATTTTCAATCCATTGGGCCAGCCGTCGTATTCGACAACCAGCTCCCAATCGCCGCCTGCAGAAACCCGGAAAACGCGGCCGTATGGAATGTCAGTCACGTAGAGATTACCGGCCTGATCGAAGGATGGCCCCTCCAGAAAGCTGGCGACTGGCTGACCTGGTTTGTTGGCTCTGACCCAATCGGAATCCCCGTCACGCCAAAACTCTTTTGGCAGTCTGCTGAAGACTTCGGTGCAACGTTCCTCGGGAGGGGCGTAAAGGCTCATGGCATATCTCCATGTGAAAACAGGCGCACCACACAGAAGCTCAAACGGCAGTGGTTCGGGTCGGTGCCTTCAGTGTATGTCGCTTGGACTGTCTTGTTGTTTCGAGCTTCGTTCTATCTGATAGAACATCGTTGCTCTTGGTAGAACACTTTCCAAGCTATTTTTGTTGCTGTCAAGTCTGCTCTGACGGTCGAGTTCACAGCTGTCCTCTACCAATCTCTGAAATTACCCGTTCATCGCAGGTCGCGTTGACAGGGAGGAATTTGTGGATAGATACTAAAACAGAACGCAATTCCGCCTGACAGAACAATCATAAAAAACAGCGCTTCGCCTCGTTGCCGCACTGCATGAATGTTCGGGCAGGCTCTCCACACAAACAGGAGAACCTCCGTGAAAGAAGCGACAGATATCGACATCCTGGTCAGTGAAGTTGGGCCAAGGGATGGCTTACAAAGTGTCAAAGCCACCATGCCCACCGAGGTGAAGCTGGAGTGGATCTCCGCGTTGGCGGGTGCCGGCTTGAGAGAAATTGAGGTCGGCTCGTTTGTGTCGCCGAAACTACTGCCGCAGATGGCTGATGCAGCTCAAGTCGTCGCTCACGCCCTGACCTTGCCCGATCTGTTCGTCACTGCACTGGTGCCGAATCTCAAAGGCGCTGAAGCCGCGTTCAACGCGGGTATTCATAAGATCACCTTGCCTGTTTCCGTGAGCGAACAGCATTCGATCTCGAACATTCGCAAAACCCATGCTCAAGTTTTCGATGAAGTTCAAGCGGTGGTCGCACTGCGCAACGAACGCTTCCCAACTGTCCAGATCGAGGCCGGTCTATCCACTGCCTTCGGATGCACTCTTCAGGGCGTTGTCACCGATGACGAGACGATTGCGATTGCCTTGAAGATGGCGGATCTCGGAGTGGACGAGGTCGGTCTCTCCGACACAGTCGGTTACGCCAATCCCACTCAGGTACGCCGTTTGTTCACCCGCTTGTTCCTGGAACTCGGGCCGCTCGCAGGAAGTGCTCACTTTCACAACACCCGGGGGCAAGGGTTGGCCAACGTAGTCGCTGCCCTGGAAGCGGGGGTGAAAACCTTCGATGGCTCCCAGGGTGGGCTCGGCGGGTGTCCATATGCACCAGGTGCATCGGGGAACATCGTCACCGAAGACCTGGTTTATCTCCTTGAGTCCATGGGACTGAAAACCGGCATCGACATTGATCGATTGATCGCCGCCCGTGAAGTGCTTCGTCGTGGGCTACCTGATGAGCCGGTATACGGCTTCATCCCCGATGCTGGCGTCGGCAAGAATTTCACCTATGCGAAGGAGGCCGTATGAGCCAGCACGAAGAGAAGACCCTGCCACTGACCGGCATCCGAGTCGTTGAATTTGTGCATATGGTGATGGGCCCGACCTGCGGGCTGCTGCTTGCCGATCTCGGTGCCGAGGTCATCAAGGTGGAGCCGGTGCCAGAGGGTGACAACACTCGTCGCCTGATGGGCTCCGGTGCCGGGTACTGGATGACCTACAACCGGAACAAAAAAAGCTTTGCCGTAGACATCAAGTCCGAAGAGGGCATGGCCGCGGTGAAGAAGTTGCTGGCTACCGCTGATGTGGTCACCGAGAACTTCCGCCCAGGCGCCATGGAAAAGTTGGGCTTGGGATACGAGCAGGTCAAGGCCATCAAGCCTGACATCATTTACAGCTCGATGAAGGGCTTCTTGCCAGGCCCTTACGAGAAGCGCACGGCGTTGGACGAAGTCGTCCAGATGATGACGGGGCTGGCTTACATGACAGGGCCGGTCGGGCGCCCACTGCGCGCAGGAGCCTCTGTAAACGACGTCATGGGCGGGATGTTCAGCGCGGTGTCGATTCTCGCGGCTCTGCTGCAACGCAAAGACAGTGGTCGAGGCCAGTTCGTGCAGACCGGTTTGTTTGAAAACTCTGCCTTTCTGGTTGCTCAGCACATGATGCAGAAGGTCGTGACCGGCAAAGCGGCAGCGCCGATGCCCAGCCGAATTTCGGCTTGGGCCATCTATGACGTGTTCGAAACTGCGCAGGAAGATGAGCAGGTCTTCATGGGCGTCGTCAGCGACAGCCAATGGGCTTCGTTCTGTGAGGCCTTCGATTTCCCGGAGCTAGGTGGTGATGCCGAGTTGAGCCGGAACAATCAGCGTGTCCAGGCACGTGACCGGATCATGCCAATGGTGCGTGAGCGTCTCTCTGGCATGGATAAGTCGACGGTGATGGCTCTTTGCGAGAAAGCTGGTTTGCCGTTCTCACCCATCCAGCGTCCCGAGGACATGTTCGAGGACGAGCATCTCAACCAGTCTGGGGGCATGGCGGAACTTACGTTGCCAGACGGTGAACAGGTCAAGGTGCCGATGCTCCCCTTTGAGATGGACGGCCAGCGGTTTGGCGCTCGACTCAATGTTCCGGATCTTGGCAGCCACTCGAGAGAACTCTTGGCCCAGCTCGGCTACGGGGACGACGAGATCGTCCAGCTTGAGGCCAGCGGCACGGTCAAAACCGCCTGAGCCCAGTCGTCCCGAGTCTCCCAGGGAGGCTCGGTCGGGACAAATTTGAAACGACAAGCCCGAAATGATTTTCGGGCGAAATCAGCAGTTTCACTGACGCGGGACGCATCAGATCTCTGCGCTCACCGCTGGCCCATCCAGCCACGGTATTCATAACAACAAAACCGAGGATACAGTCATGGCTAATGTCACGACCCCGGATACCCCTTTATCCATGCCGCAGTCTGATGCTCCAACCTCGCTGCAGCAGCGAGCAATGAAGAAAGCCGCCTGGCGACTCATTCCTCTGCTGGCTCTGGCCTATTTCTTCAACTACCTGGACCGTACCAGCGTGGGTTACGCCGCCCTGCAGATGACCGATCAGCTTGGGCTCACGGCGGCCCAGTTTGGCTTGGGCGCAGGAATAATGTTCGTGGGCTATTGCCTGTGCGAAGTGCCCAGCAATCTGGCCATGTATCGCTTTGGTGCGCGTATCTGGATGGCTCGCATCATGATTACCTGGGGCCTGGTGGCGGCAGCTACAGCATTTGTAGTCGGTCCCTACAGTTTCTACTTCGTCAGATTCCTGCTTGGGGTGGCTGAGGCCGGCTTCTTCCCTGGCGTCATTTTCTTCCTGACGCTGTGGTTTCCCGTCCAATACCGGACTCGTGTACTGGCATGGTTTACCGTCGCCACCCCAATCTCCTTTCTCGTTGGCGGCCCGCTGTCGATCTGGTTGCTGCAAATGCACGGTGCCATGGGACTCGCTGGTTGGCAGTGGATGTTCATCATTGAGGGGCTGCCGGCTTGCATCCTGGGGCTTATCACCCTGAAGGTGCTTGCCAACCGACCCAGCGAGGCCAAGTGGCTTTCCCAGGAAGAAAAAGACGCTCTTACGGGAATGTTGGAGACGGAAAAGGCCAAAACACAGAAAAGCCATGGCTTCGGTGCCGCGCTCAAGGATCCGCGAGTTTGGATTCTCAGCTCAATCACGTTCAGCTTCACTATTGGCACCTATGGGATAGGCATCTGGCTCCCGCAAATGCTGAAGGCTCAAGGTGTCGAGATGAGCCTGATTGGTTGGGTAGCCGCAGTGCCTTACTTCTTCTCCACCATAGGATTACTGTTCTGGGCGAAACATGTTGACCGTACCGGTCGCGGCATTCTCAACCTGATCGTAGCGCTGGTCCTGGCTGGTTTGGCGTTGCTCTTCGCGGTGAACATGAACGCGCTGATTCCGGCTCTGGCAGGTATCACCCTGGCTCTTGTGGGTACGATTTCGGCGAAGACCATTTTCTACACGCTGCCAGCCAAATTCCTCAGTGGTCAGGCAGCGGCCGGTGGTATCGCGCTCATCAACTCCATCGGTGCATTTGGTGGGTTTGTCGGCCCCTATTTGATGGGGTTCCTCAAGGATTACACGCAATCCTTCACGGCGGGGCTGATGGTTATGGGCTGCATCCTCTTCTTCGCCGCTCTCATGGCGCTTTCACTGCGCTTTTTCATGCGTGATGCGTGATTCAGATTGCGTGTATTGAGCAGAACAGCGTTCTGGACAATGGACTAGCTGCTGGTTTGACTCACAGGTAAGGTAGCAGCCATCACAACGGCCCCTATAAGGGGCCGATTTTTCCCGATGATGCCGAGCAGAGTCAGATGCCGCCAAAAAATGAACCAGAAATAGTCGATTCCTCCAAAAGCAACGCTGAAGGAGGAGTAGCGGCAGTTGATAGGGCATTCGCAATCCTTGGGGCGTTTGAACCTGATCGCGCCAGTCTGCCCTTGGCTGAAATTGCCCGGCGTACTGGCTTGTACAAAAGCACCATTCTTCGTCTGATGAGTTCCCTGGAACGAGCAGGCTTCATCCGGCGTTTGGCCGATGGGCAATATGGTGTTGGTCATGAGCCTTTGCGGCTGGCTCAGATCTATCAATCTTCCTTCCGGCTGCGGGACGCCATCTATCCGGTGTTGGAAACGCTTACTGAAGAGAGCGGGGAAACCTCGTCTTTCTACGTCATCGAAAACGACATCCGGGTGGTGTTGTTCCGAGTAGAGCCCAAGCGGGCAGTTCGCTTCAGCATCCACGAGGGTGACCGTTTTCCACTTCACGCCGGCGCTTCAGGCAAAATCCTCAGAGCCTTCGGGCCACCAGCGGATCGCGCCCTTGCCGAGGTGCGTGAGCATTTCTGGGCGACGTCGTTTGGAGAGAGAGATCCGGAAACTGCGTCCATCTCGGCCCCTGTGTTCGGTGTAGGCCATGAGTTCAAAGGAGCCCTGACGCTTTCAGGCCCCTCCGAGCGCTTCAACAAGGAGCAGATGCAAGCGGCACGCTCCATGTTGCTCAAGCGAGCGGCACAAGCCACCAATCTTCTTGGGGGAAGCGACCGAGAGCTACTGGCTGCATTGGAGCTCAATGAGGAAAAGTAAGGGAACCAAAATCATGACTGCGTCAGACGGATTATCTGTCTGGCGCAGTAGGCACCCGTCAAAATCACCCCGAAAAGCCGCAGCGTCTGCATCGCCAGCACCATGCCGACATCGGCATGCGTCTCCACAGCGATGATAGCCATGGCGTCCAGCCCACCTGGACTGGTCGCCAGGTACATGGAAAGAAAATCCGTGTGGGTGGCATAAGCCAGGAGCCATGCACAGCCCGCGCACAGCACGATCAGGATCACTGCACCGATAATCATCGTGGGCAAATGTTTGAACACGTAGCGCACGGTTGTGCGATCAAACCTGAGCCCGATGTAACAGCCAATGGCTCCATAGGCGACTGCAAGCAGCCAACTCGGCATGGCAATACTCATCAGGCCGCCGAGCTGAAGTGCGCCGCCGATCAACAGCGGCATCAGTAACGCGCCTGCAGGCATCTTCGTACCTGCGGCGACACCAAACAGGATGACGGCCAGGCTGATCAACACATCGGAAACTTCGATGCCATTCGAAAGCGTGCTTGCATGAACCACCTCTGCGGAGAGATTGCCTGCCCCGAGCATATGACTGACCAATGAGCCAATCATGACGACACACACCACCCTGACGTATTGCATGGTGGCCACCACTCGAGAGTCGGCACCACTTTCCTCAGCCATGGAAACCATCGCAGACGCGGCACCAGGCGCCGTTCCCCACGCTGCAGTGCTGCCAGGGATACCGCCAAACCAAACGGTTCCAAGTCCGACGGCGGCACTGAGTGTCACAGTGAGGAAGGTTGCGAAAAGCATCACATGCCATGACTGAGCCAATGAAGCCAGAACAGACCATGTGACGGAGTGAGCCACAAGCAGACCCACGCATCCTTGTCCGAAGCGGAAAATGTGTCGGTGCAATCGCAGGTCAGCACCGCAGACACCAAATACGATAGCCACCAGCATTGGCCCCAGAAACAGCCCCGCCGGTACTGCAATCGCGTGTAGAAGTTGACCTGCCGCGCCGGCGACGACGACCAGGCCTAGCCACTTGAGGCAAAGCAGGTGAGGAGGAGGGGCGGGCTTGGAGGTTTGCAAAGAAGGAAGTCTCCTGGCGATGACGCCACTCTCAATGGCAAATCTGTGGCCGGGAAATTATCGACACCGGGAATGATCAAGTCTATTTTCTACTTTCGATGAACCTATAACTGAAATTCATGAATCATGGACTTTCGCGACCTCGCCTATTTCGAAACCATCGCAGAGTTGGGCCACCTCGGACGCGCTGCCGAGAAGCTCAACCGCAGTCAGCCTGCGCTGAGTAAAAGTATTCAGCGTCTGGAAGAATCCTTGGGCACGCGCCTGTTTCAGCGCGATGGAAGAAGGATCAAATTGACCGATGTTGGTGAACTGCTACTCGCCCGTGGCAAGCAGCTTCGCATCAACATTGCCGAAACCGAGCGAGAAATCCGCGAGTACGCAGGCGGCCTGGTTGGCAATATTCGCCTTGGGTGTGCGGCAAGCATGGCCGAGTACCTGCTCCCACAGCTTACTGAGGAACTGCTGGAGAGAGCGCCCAAGCTGACTCTCAAGCTCTCCATAGGCCAGGATGATGTGCTTAGAGAATCTCTGAGGGCGGGGCGGCTGGATGCGATTATTTGCCCACTTGTCGTCGACGATCCTTACTTCCATACGTATCCCGTGCTGCAGGATGAGGCGGTGGTAGTGGCAAGCGCAGAGCACCCGATTTTTTCCGCCGCCTTTGACCAGCGTGATCTTTGCCAATATGGATGGGTGCTGCCGGGCCCCACGGTGACGGCCAGGCGCTGGATAGACAATGCATTCATCTCCAGGCAACTGCCGCCTCCGAACGTACAAATCGAAACCAACTCGATTTCGATGCTGCCCAGGCTGATTGCACGTACTCGATTACTGAGCTTTGTGGCTCGAGAGACACTGGAGTTCGGCCAAGGCATGTCCCGACTTCGAGAGGTTCCGTTGGAGCAAACCACGATGAGCCGAACCGTTGCCGTATTGGTGCGCGCAGAAGGTTATTTACCACCCGCTGCGGCGGCTATGGTTGAGCTCTTGCGTGACAGGGGAAGCAGCTTTCTGAGAGAGGATTAGTTACCCGAGGCGACAATCAATCAACCGGCATGCCAACCATCGTGAAAAGCTCATGCAGACGCCAAGTCCCTCAGGACGGTGATGTCCTGCTTCGGTGACAAACCAAACATCCGACTGTACTCACGACTAAAATGCGACGGGCTTTCGTACCCGACCTTGAATGACGCGGTTGAAGCATCATGATGCTCGTTGAGCATCAATCGCTTGGCCTCGCTGAGACGTAACCATTTTTGATACTGAAGGGGGCTCATGCCGGTCAGTTGTCGAAAATGCCGGTGGAATGAAGATGTACTCATCTGAACCTGGCTGGCCAGCTCATCAATTCGAAGTTGGGACGCGAAGTTCACCTTCAACCAGTCAATGGCTCTCCCAACCCGATATCCATGGCTATCAATCGCTGCAACCTGCCGCAGTTTTTCGGCCTGATCGCTAAGCAAAAGTCTGTAATGAATTTCACGCCGCAGCATCGGCTCGAGTACGGGAATCGCCTGAGGTTCATCCAGCAACGCAACCAGTCGACAAAACGCATCGAGAATAGCGTCGGTTACAGTACCTACGCCGACACCCGTGCCTGATTGGCGCTCGTTATGGGGTGGCAAGCCACCTTGCGCAATGAGCTCCGCCAACATGCGTTGGTCGAGCTGAAATGCCAGCCCCAGACAGGGGTGACTGCTGCTTGCCTCCGTTACTTCGGAATTGGCGGGAATATCAAGTGATGTCACCAGGAATCGAGACGAGTCGTAGGCGTAGGCCTCTCCTCCAACCCACATCTTCTTGGCCCCATCTACGACCAGGACAATGCTCGGAGGCACCATGCAAACTGCCGGTGGTGCAGGCGCATCGCGGCGAAACAGATCAAGCCCAGCGATGGCGGTTGCAAAGTCCCCAGTACCCGGAGTGCGATTGCCTATCCGCTTGATCAGTGCACTTCGGTAGCCGTCTTTATGCCTATCGAGCGTGTGTTCAGTGTTCATATGGATTGTTCTCCTTCAGATTCGGACTGTAGTTCCGCAAGGAAAAAAAACCTACCGATACGCTCCAGATTGGTCGGAATGGGCAAGTAATGTAGAGAAACCAGCTACTGCAGCCAAGGGTGCAACGCCCACAATTGTCTACATCAACAAGGCCGCATTCACTACTGCACATCTTGGATGGCTCCAATCTCGCTGGCTGTTCTACATGCGCAGCCAGGCGGCCCTGACTCCCTCAAAGCCTTTATCAATGAGGATAGACGCCTGTGTTATCAACCACTCTTCCCACTCCTTCTGATGGAGAAAGTCCAAAAGCCTGGGGGGCCGTAATGGCGATGTCCCTGGCTGCGTTCGCCTTGGTTGCCTCTGAATTCATGCCGGTGAGTTTGCTTACACCGGTAGCGACTGACCTGCATCTCACGGAGGGTCAGGCAGGTATGGGCATCTCGGTGTCGGGGCTGTTTGCCCTGATCACGGCATTATTGATTGCGCCTGTTGCCGCAAAGGTAGAACGCAAGAGGCTGTTGCTGTCGATGATGATCATCATGATCATTTCGGGAACTGTGGTCGCCTTCGCTGCAAGCTACGAAACGTTCATGGCCGGGCGCGCGCTTATCGGAGTGGCTATCGGCGGGTTTTGGTCGCTGAGCGCCGCTACATCCATTCGCCTGGTCCCCGCAGATCAAGTTCCACGTGCCCTGGCTCTGGTCAATGGCGGCAATGCACTCGCGACAGTTATCGCGGCTCCAGTGGGTAGCTATCTGGGAGCCTACATCGGCTGGCGATGGGCATTTTTCACCGTAGTACCCGTCGCGATGATTGCATTGGCATGGCTGATGTTCAGCATGCCCAAACTGGCTCCACGCCAAACAACGCCAGGAGGCGGCAATGTTCTGCTGCTTCTCAAAAAGCCTCCAATCGCACTCGGGATGCTCGCCGTTGCAGGTTTTTTCATGGGCCAGTTCATGCTCTTCACCTACCTGCGACCTTTCCTCGAAGCAGTAACGCGTCTCGATGTGTCGATGGTTTCCTTCGTGTTGCTGCTGATTGGAGTGGGCGGCCTGCTAGGTACCTTCCTGATCGGTCCCTTTCTTAAGGGTAACGGCCTGTACCGCACGCTCATCAGTGTGCCGATCATGATGGCTGCGATCGCGATTGCACTCGTGATGTTTGGGCACTCACTGCTCGCCACAGCGGGGCTACTGGCGTTATGGGGATTGATCGCCACTGCGACACCCGTTGCGTGGTTTACATGGATAGCACGCGTGGTGCCGGATGACGTTGAAGCAGGCGGAGGTTTGTTTGTAGCCATATGCCAGTTAGCCATCGCTCTGGGAGGCACCGTCGGCGGGATTATTTTCGACGCATTTGGCTATCGATCGACCTTCGAAACGAGTGCGCTTTTGCTCGCAGCCACTGCAGTTCTCGCTTTTCTTGCAAGCCGATCAGCGAACAACACTGCTGCCAGAGAGTTGAGCTTCGCCCCACAACCGCTATGGCGTCCTGCTGGTGATGCGCTGCCGTCCTCAGAGCGTTGACTCTGCGAAGAACCGAACCTGACATCCCAAGGATTCAATTCCCTCTACTTACATATCACTTATAGGTACAGAGTCATGACAGCAAACTTCGCCGCTAAAAGTACTTTCAAAGTAACAGTCCTTGCATTTGCCTTGGCGATGATGGGCATGGAATCGGCCAAAGCGCAGTCTCAGGCCGTCACCGTTGATCCTTCAACGCACTTGGTCCAGACGTGGGACAAAACCTTTCCCAAGAGTGACAAGGTTGATCACCGGAAAGTGACCTTCAAGAACCGCTATGGGATCACCCTCGCGGCCGATGTCTATCTGCCAAAAAACCGTGGCAATCAGCGCCTGGCGGCTATCGTGGTCGGTGGTCCGTTCGGCGCGGTGAAAGAGCAGGCTGCCGGTCTGTACGCGCAGACAATGGCCGAGCGCGGCTTCGTCACGCTGGCCTTCGATCCTTCCTATACCGGAGAGAGTGGCGGGGAGCCACGCAACATCGCCTCGCCGGACATCAATACCGAAGATTTCATGGCTGCGGTGGATTTCATCGGCCTGCAGTCCTACGTCGATCGTGAGCGTATCGGCATGATCGGCATCTGCGGTATGGGCGGCATGGCGTTGAACGCAGTGGCAGCTGACAAGCGTGTCAAGGCCGTCGTCGCCAGCACCATGTACGACATGAGCCGGGTCATGTCCAAGGGTTACAACGACAGCGTCACGCCCGAGCAGCGCGCGCAAGCGCTGGAGCAGATGAGCCGGCAGCGCTGGGTAGACGCAGCGAATGGGAAGCCAGAATATCAACCGGCCTACAACAAGCTCAAAGGCGGCGAAGCACAGTTCCTGGTCGAGTACGCCGACTACTACATGACGCCGCGCGGCTACCACGCACGAGCGGTCAATTCGGGCAACGCCTGGTCAGTCACCACGCCGCAGGCGTTCATGAACATGCCGATTCTGACCTACATCAAAGAGATTTCGCCGCGCCCAATCCTGTTCGTACACGGTGAAAAAGCTCACTCGCGTTATTTCTCTGAAACCGCCTACGCGGCGGCAGAACAGCCGAAGGAACTGCTGATCGTCAAAGGTGCTACCCATGTCGATCTCTACGATCAGAAGGACAAAATCCCATTTGATGCGATGACCACGTTCTTCAATCAGAACCTGAAAATCTAAACCGGTTCTGAGGCTGGCGTGAACATCACTAACCATACAATTTCTGTACAAAATCATGATTTGGTATAAGTTTTAAAGGCGTCCATTGAGTCCTATCGAGGCTTTTCGCATGACTTGGCAGCCGGAACGCTCGATCCGCCACGTTATCTGCCTTGTGCTGATGCTCCAGAGTGCAGAACTGTTTGCTGGCTGGCGTGAAGCCTTACCCGATGCACGTCTGTCGGGTAGCGGTGACATGCGGGTTTTTGGGTTCTCCATCTACAGCGCCCAGCTCTGGAGCCCACGCCTGATTGCGGGTAAAGCGCCGGGGGCAGATGTGCCTTTTGCGCTGGAGCTGACCTACAGTCGTGCGATCAGTCGCGATGATCTGGTGGAAGCCAGCATCAAGGAAATCCGTCGCCTGTCGCCGAGTGCCGGAAACTCACAGCTGATTGCTCGCTGGAAGCGGGAGATGCAGAGCGCGTTCGTCGATGTACGCGCAGGTGACCGCATAACCGGAGTCTTTATGCCGGGAGAGGGCGTACGTTTTTATGTAGGCGAGAACCTGCGGCATGTGGTGCGCGACGATGCGTTCGCCAAAGCCTTTTTCGCAATCTGGCTTGACCCCCGAACACGCGATCCACAGTTGCGTGCCCAATTGCTGGGCGCAGCGAAACCCTGAGGCCGTCGAGCAAGTGAACACGTCGCCTTGAGTCAACGAACACGCGGTCCGGCCATCCAGTGCAGCGCCGGCATCAATAGTGCCCATATCGATGCGAGCAACAGAATGCTCGGCCACACACCCAGGGGCAATCCCACTTCTGCCAACCTTGCGCCACCCCAATAGGAGAGCGGCCCGCCGATAGCGCCTGCCAGGCTGCCCAGCCACCAGGGTCGGTTTGTCCAGCTCAGGCTGTAGCGCAAGGTGCTGGCGAAAAGCAGCCAAAGCAATGCCAGCCAAAGTGGCAGAACTACAGTGGCGCCGGAAAAGTGGAATAGCCCGAGGTGCATCAGCGTGGTGTCCAGAATCCAGCCCGAGGATGCCACCCGCAGCAGACTGGGCCACTCATCACCCGCGTTTGCGATCCAGAACAGGTGCAAAGCCAGACAGGCAATTGCCACCAGCAACAGCCAGGGCCGATGAGCACCCAGTACACAGGCGAACCACCCGAGTTGGAATAGACCTGCGTTGAGAAAGAACCGGCCTCGTCCGCTCACGCCTTCAGCTCGAAGGGTGCCGGTCTTGCCCCAGGCTTGGCGAGCAATAGATGCGCGGTGCCGATGCTTCGCTCCAGAAAACCACCTTCGCAGTAACACAGGTAGAACTCCCAGAGGCGATAGAACGTCTGGTCGTAACCCAGTGCTTCCAGGTTATGCCGGCTGCGTCGCAGGTTGTCGTGCCACATGCGCAGGGTACGGGCGTAATGAAGACCGAAGTCCTCCATGTGGTGAAGGTTCAGGTCGGTGTCGCGACTGATGGTGTTCAGCATCGCGCTGACCGAAGGCAAGGCACCACCGGGGAAAATGTAGCGCTGGATAAAGTCGACGGTTTTTTTCGCCTGCTCGTAGCGCTGGTCCCGAATCGTGATCGCCTGCAACAGCATCAGTCCGTGTTCTTTGAGCAGATGCGCGCACTGTTCGAAGTAGGTGGGCAGGAAGCGGTGGCCGACGGCCTCGATCATCTCGATCGACACCAGCTTGTCGTACTTGCCTGTCAGGTCACGATAGTCCTGCAACAGCAGGGTGATGCGCTCCTGCAGACCCTGCTCCTCGATTCGGCGCCGGGTGTACTCAAACTGCTCATGGGAGAGGGTGGTGGTAGTGACCTTGCAGCCGTAGTGGGTGGCCGCATAGAGCGCCATACTGCCCCAGCCGGTACCGATCTCCAGCAGGTGGTCACCGGGTTTGAGATCGAGCTTTTGGCAGATGCACTCCAGTTTGTACATTTGGGCTTGTTCGAGGCTGTCGCTGGCGGAGCGGAACATGGCCGCCGAATACATCATGGTCGGGTCCAGCAGCTGTTCGAACAACTTGTTGCCCAGGTCGTAGTGAGCTGAAATATTGCGCTGCGAGCCCCGACGCGTATTGCGGTTGAGCCAGTGCAGGGCTTTGGTCAGCGGACGGCGTATACGTGCCAGGCCGCGCTCCATGCCATCCAGCACATCGAGGTTGGCAACGAAAATGCGCACCACCGCGGTCAGGTCCGGGCTGCTCCAGTAGCCGTGGATATAGGCCTCGCCAGCACCAATCGAGCCATTCGCCGCCACCATTGGCCAGAGCGCCGAATCATGCACTTCGATCTCGCCATGCAACCCCTCGCCTGGCTGGCCGAAGCTCAAGGGCTGACCGTCGACGATGACCACCAAGTGCCCGTGACGCAGTTGCGCCAACTGACGCAACACCAATTTCTTCAACAGACGGGCGCCCGGTCCGCTGGCCGTGGAGCTACAGGTGCTGGAGGGGTTGAGGCTAGGATTTGTCATGGCGCGACTCCAGCTCTGCGGTGAGGTATTCACCGGTTGCGGCTTCATGGGAAAACAGTGGCAGACGCTTGAGCAGCAGACGCAGGGCCTGCCAGTAAATGCCGATCAGGGTTTTGCCGGTCATCCAGGGGAAGGCCAGAAGGTGGCGGTGCAGGCTTTGACGCGTCAGCTCGATGCGCTCCAGGCCCAGGCCAGCCTCAAAGATTTTTTCCTCCCCCAGCCAGTCCTGCATGGACACGTGCAGCGTTTGCCCGGGAGCAGAGAAACGCATGCGGTATTGCAGATCGCGGGGCAGGAAGGGCGATACATGAAACCCCTTGCTCACTCGATGGCGTGACTCACCGCTGGCGTGGGTCGGCAGTACGTAGTGGTAACGCTCTCGCCAGGGGGTATTGCTGACCTCGCAGAGGATGGCGGCCAGACTGCCGTCGGATTCGAAGCAGTAAAACAGGCTGATCGGATTGAAGGACAGCCCCCAGCTGCGCGGCTGGGTGAGCAGACAGATACGTCCCTGTGGTGCGAATCCGAGGGCCTGCTCGACGCGTTGGCGTACTGCATCGCTGAGCGTCACGCCCTTGCGCGTGGCGTGCGGCAGGTAGTCGGTTTCGCGGAAGGTGAAAGCGCCCCAGCGCGAGTTTCCAGCCAGCCATGACAGGCTCAAAACCTGCGCTTGTTCCGCAAGATCCAGGTAGAGCATGCCCATGCGATAGCGAAACCCATGGGCGCGCGGCAGCACCCGGCGGTGGCTGACCCAGCCGTAATAAAGCGCGCTGTTCACAGTTGTTCTCCGAAAGCGGCCGCCACGCGCAAGGCACTGACCACACCGTCCTCGTGGAAACCGTTGGCCCAGTAAGCGCCGCAGTAATAGCTGTTCTGGGCGCCTTGCAATTCCTGCCATCGTGCCTGCGCAACCATGCCTGCCTGGCTGTATTGCGGGTGGGCGTAGCGGAAACGGTCGAGGATTTTGCTGGGGTCAATTCCCGCAGTCTGATTCAGGCTCACGCAATAGGTGGTGTCGCTCTGCAGCCCTTGCAGGATATTCATGTTGTAGGTGACAGCGGCCGGTTGCCGGGGCGAGCCACCGAGGCAGTAATTCCAGCTTGCCCAGGCCAGGCGACGGCTTGGCAGCACACGCGTGTCCGTGTGCAGTACCACCTCGTTCTCGTCGTAACGCAGTGCGCCGAGAATCTCCCGCTCGGCTTGGCTGGGCGCAACAAGAAGGCGCAGCGCCTGATCGCTGTGACAGGCGAACACCACGCTGTCAAAGCGATCGATGCCGGCGCTGCTGTGCAGATTGACGCCGGCGTCGTCACGTACGACCCGATGGACCGGGCAGTTGAGACGGATGCGTTCGACAAAGCCTGCGCTCAACGCTGCTACGTAAGTGCGCGAGCCACCACTGACAACGCGCCACTGTGGCCGATTGGTCACCGACAGCAGCCCATGATTTCTACAGAAGCGCACGAAGAACTCACATGGAAAACGCTGCATGTCGGCGCGTGACATGGACCAGATCGCCGACCCCATCGGGACGATGTAGTGTTCGATAAAACGCTGCCCGTAACCGTTCTGCCCCAGATAGTCGCCCAGCGTGGTTTCGCCAGTGATGCGTTGTTCGTCCAGGTCACGTATGACCTCGCGGTTGAAGCGCAAGATGTCATGCAACATGCCCCAGAATCCGGGTGAGAGCAGGTTGCGCCGCTGAGCAAACAGGCTGTTGAGATTGTTGCCGTTGTATTCGGTGCCGGTACTCGGATCTTGAACCGAGAAACTCATCTCGGTGGGTTGCGAAGCCACGCCGAGTTGATCCAGCAAACGGATGAAGTTGGGATAGGTCCAGTCGTTGAAGACGATAAAACCGGTATCGATAGCGTGGCTTTTCCCCTCTGCTGCAACCTCGACCGTGTGGCTATGGCCACCGATCCAGTCATCCGCCTCGAATACCGTGATGTCATGTTTGCGGTTGAGCAGCCAGGCGCAGGTCAGGCCGGAGATTCCACTACCGATAATCGCAATTTTCATGAAGATGCTTCTGTAGCCGGACGCGCCATACGCCTGGCCAGCGCCAGTTGCAGGCGTTGAGGAAGGATCGCCAACAGGCGCAGGGTGGCGATGAAAGGTCCGGGAAAGGCGACTTCCAGCGGTCGTTTTTCCAGGCGAGTGGCGATGTAGTCGGCAGCCTTGCCCACCGGCCAACGCATCGGCATCGGGAAATCGTTCTGTCGCGTCAGCGGTGTATCGACGAAGCCCGGGCTGACGAGCGTGACGTCTATACCCTCGTGTGCCACATCGATGCGAAGCGATTGAAACAGGTAACGCATGGCCGCCTTGGAGGCGCCATAGGCCTCGGCGCGAGGTAATGCCAGGTAAGTAACCGAGCTACAGATCGCCACCAGATGAGGTCGCTGCGCCTTGCGCAGCAGTGGCAGGGCAGCTTCAACGCAGTAAGCCGCGGAAAACAGATTGGTCCGCATCACCCGTTCAATCATGCTGGCTTCAAAGTGGCCAGCGTCCAGGTACTCGCAGGTTCCAGCGTTGAGGATGACCTGATCCAGATAGCCCCAGAGTTCGCCGATTCGATCGCCCATGGCTTGAACCTGTCGCGCATCGGTGAGGTCGCCTGGCAAAACAAGTACCTGCTGCGGATGTGCTGTCTGCAGTTTTTCCAGGGCCGTTACATTGCGGGCGCTGACAGCCAGAAAATGGCCTTGGGACAGGAGAATTTGCGCAAGTGCCGCGCCTATACCGCTGCTGGCGCCGGTGAGCCAGATCCGTTTCATGCCAGGCGCCCCTTCAACCAGCCAATTGCGGTGCCCATTACCGGCAGGTGCTCATAGAGCAGCGCGCCGGCATCGAAGTAGTCGCGATGCCGGTACACCTTCTCGTGCCATTGCAGGTATGAGCAGCCAATGACCTTTATCATTTGGCCACGGCGCAAATGGGGATGGCGAAACTGCAGGGTCCAGCGCAGATAACCGCTGCCTTCTTCCACCTGGTCATAGCCGTGAAAGGAGAATCCGAGCTCGCTGACGTTGACGTACAGCTCTGAAAAATAGTCCTGCAGCGCTGTCAGGCCCTGTATCTCGTGTAGCGGATCGCTGAAGTGGATATCGTCGCTGTACAACTCCGTCAGCCTGTGCAAATTGCTGGCGTCGAGCGCTGCGAAGCCGCTGGCGAAACGTTGGAGAAAGTCAGACACGTTGCATCCCCATTTCCTTTTTCTTGTACGGATCGATTGGCTTGTACAGGTTTTTAAAGAATAGGGTGCATGCTGTACAAGTCAAATTTCCTGTACAAGTTTTTGTTTCGAAGCGTGAGGAGGTTCTTGAGGACGGTGGTTGAGGAGGGAGAATCCCTGGCAATACTTCGTAAAAAACGAACTATTCGCACCGAATAAACGATTTTTGTTGATGAACCATGATCGCTAGCATGACCTCTCCAGCCTATTGCTGCGTCATGCGGAGATAGAGAATGACTGCCATCAGCATCGGCCAACCCTGGATGTGGGCCGCCTTCATCGTGTTTGTCCTGGCCATGCTGGCGCTCGATCTGTTCGTCTTCGGCGGACGAAAGGCGCATCGTGTTTCGGTGCGAGAAGCGCTGGCCTGGGTCCTCGCCTGGGTCAGTTTGGCATTGGTCTTCGCTGCCTTGCTCTGGTGGTACCTGGACAGCACATTCGGCGCCGAAGTGGCCCAGCGTACAACGCTCGAATTCCTGACCGGCTACCTGATCGAGCAGTCGCTGTCGATCGACAACATGTTCGTTTTCGTGATGATCTTCGGCTACTTCGCCGTGCCGCCGGAGTTGCAACGCCGCGTGCTGCTCTATGGCGTGCTCGGCGCCATCATCATGCGCGCAGGGATGATTTTCGCGGGTGTCTGGCTGGTGCGGGAGTTTGCCTGGTTACTCTATGTCTTTGGTGCGTTTCTCGTCATCACCGGCATCAAGATGCTGGTCTTCGCCAATCAGCAGCCGGACCTTGGAAAGAACCCTTTGCTGCGTTGGCTGCGTAGCCACATGCGTATCACGGACAACTTTCATGGCGAGCGCTTCTTCGTGCGTAAGGATGGCCTGCGCTGGGCGACGCCGATGTTCCTGGTGCTGGTACTGATCGAGGCCAGCGACCTGGTCTTCGCGGTCGATAGCATCCCGGCCATCTTCGCCGTCACCACTGACCCCTTCATCATTTTCACCTCCAACATCTTCGCCATCATGGGCCTGCGCGCACTGTATTTTCTGCTTGCCGACATGGCCCACCGCTTCCACTTGCTCAAATATGGCCTGTCCATCGTACTGGTGTTCATCGGCGGCAAGATGCTGGTCGCGCCGTGGTGGCACATGCCGATCCAATGGTCGCTGAGCATTGTCGGCGGCATCATATTGATTTCGGTGCTGTTGAGTCTGGCGTTGACGAAGAGCAAAACAGAGGTCGCGGGAGAACAGTCATGAAGCGATGTTCTGAGTTTGCACCGAGAAAGCTGCAGCGACAGTAAGGCTCGGTCATTGATTACTCAGTGTAATAATTGAAATTCAGTTCAGGGGCTCTATCGCTTTTTGCTCCGGTAATAAGATGGATCCATCCAACCATCACTACTGGAGTATCACGTGAAAAAAACCATTATCGCCGCTCTGTTAACCGCTGCCGCCAGCTACGCCAACGCCGGCACGGTATTGGTTGTCCTGTCGGACCAGGATCAACTGGACCTCAAAGACGGCAAGGTCATGCAAACCGGTTTCTTCCTCAACGAATTGATGCAACCGGTGCAGACTTTCATCGAGGCGGGGCAGACCGTGGTATTTGCCACGCCTAGCGGCAAGGCGCCAACCGCGGACCAGAAATCCAACGATGTGAATTTCTGGGGCGGTGATGAAAAGGCCCGTCAGCAAAGCCTCGCGCTGCTGGACACGCTGAAGCTGACCTCCAAAAACGGCTCGCCGGCAATCAGCTTCGCGCAGGTTCAGAAAATCGGTTACGACAAGTTTGACGCCGTGTTCGTGCCTGGCGGCCATATCCCGATGCAGGACCTGCTCAAGGACAAGCAACTGGGTCAACTGCTGACCAACTTCCATGACAACGGCAAAGTCACCGGCTTTACCTGCCATGGCACCATCGCCATGTTGTCGGCGATCCCCGACGCCCGTGGTTTTGTCTCCGCATTGGAATCAGGCAAGCAGCCGGCCGCGCCCGCCAACTGGATTTACAAGGGCTACAAAGTCACCGCCTTCACCGACGCGGAAGAAGAGCAGGCCAAAGGTTTCCTCGGCGGCGGCCACATGAAACTGTTCCCGCAGGATGGCCTGACGGCAGCCGGTGCCAACTTCAATGAGGCCAAGCCATGGAGCGAGCATGTGATCGAAGACCGCGAAGTGATTTCCGGCCAGAATCCGCAGTCGGCCAAGGCAGTCGCAGTGGCCATGCTGGCGAAGTTGAAGAAGTAAGCCTGGGCGGGCGAGTCATATCGCCCTGAAGAAGTGCTGAACCCTGTAGGAGCCAGCTTGCTCGCGATGGTGACCAACGATGACGCTGGCTATCCGATGCCCCGCGGTGTCCAGACCTGCATCGCGAGCAAGCTCGCTCCTACAGAAGGGGCGTGGAAATCCATGGGTAAATGGCTCGTCAAATCAACAAGCCACCTTTTTGCCACCCGACTGTCATAAATTTTTCATATAACTGGTTCAAAGTGCGGCAGCCGCTCTCAAAAGGAATGCCGTTCATGAAAAGTTTTGTTAAGTCCGCTGCGCTCGCTCTTACCGTTTCTATCTGCGCCACATCAGTGTCTTTTGCTGCCGAAAGCGTGCGCCTGACAGGTTCTGGCGCCAGTTTTCCGGCTCCGATCTACCTGACCTGGTTCAAGGATTTCAGCAAGAAAACCGCTGGCGTCACCGTTGATTACCAATCGAAGGGTAGCGGTGCGGGCGTACAGGACTTTCTGAACAAAACCGTCGATTTCGCGGCCAGCGACTCGGCCATGAAAGACGAAGACATCGCCAAGGTTGCCGAAGGCGTGCAATTGCTGCCGATGACCGCAGGCGAAATCGTGTTGGCGTACAACTTGCCAGGCAGCCCTAAAGGCCTGAAACTGCCACGCGATGTTTACTCCAACATCTTCCTGGGCAAGATCACCCAGTGGAACGATCCGCAGATCGTCGCAGCCAACCCTGAGCTGAAGCTGCCGGCACTGCCAATCACTGTTGTCGTGCGTGCAGACTCCAGCGGTACTACCGCGGTGTTCACCAAGCACATGTCGACCATCAATGCGGAATTCAAGACTGCGCTGGGCGAAGGCAACACCGTCAACTGGCCGGCCAGCGACAAGTTCATCAAGTCGCCTAAAAACGACGGCGTGACCGCTACCGTACGTCAGACCCCTGGTGCCATTGGCTACATCGAATACGGCTTCGCCAAGCTGGCCAAAGTCGACTTCGCCGAGCTGCAGAACAAGGCCGGTCAGTACGTTGTGCCTAACGCAGAAAGCGGTGCCGAAGCTCTGAACGCGGTCAAGTTCCCGGAAAACCTGGTGGCCTGGTTGCCTGATCCGGACGGCGCCAAGTCGTACCCGATCACTTCCTACACCTGGATGATCTTCCGCAAGCAGAACGAGAGCCCGGCCAAGGCCAAGGCCATGCGTGAAATGGTTGAGTACAGCCTGACTGAAGGTCAGAAGATTGCCGACTCGATGGGCTACATCCCGCTGCCGCAATCGGTCATTGATCAGGTTCGCAAAGCTTCGGCCAACATCCAGTAACGCTCGCGAGTCTTCATCCGGTGTGCGCTGCAGGCACGCCGGATGAGATTTCCACCTGTTCCGGAATACACCCATGACCCAGCCTTTTGTCGTACCGGTTAACCCGGACTCTGCGTGCCAACCGCCTTCCGCGAAGGATTTCCTGGTGGATCGGACCTTCCGCGCGATTGCGCGCATAGGTGTGGTCCTGATTCTGGTGTTGGTATTCGCCCTTGTATTCGAAGTGGGCCGCAAGGCCCTTCCGGGCATGGAAAAGCATGGCCTGGACGTTCTCCTGGGTTCCGTCTGGGACGTCAACCAGGGCAAGTACGGCATTCTGCCTGCCATCTGGGGCACGCTTTACAGTGCACTGATTGCATTGCTCATCGCCGGCATTTTCGGCGTCAGCATGGCGATCTTCCTGACCCAGGATTTTCTGCCCGCCAAACTGGCGGCCATCTTCCGCACCATCGTCGAACTGCTCGCAGCCATCCCCAGCGTGGTTTATGGCCTGTGGGGGATCTACGTGGTGATCCCGGCCATTCGTCCTCTGACGACATGGTTGAACACCGAACTCGGATGGATTCCTTTTTTCGGCACTTCGTTGAGCGGGCCAGGATTGCTGCCTGCTGCGTTGGTGCTGGCGATCATGATTCTGCCGACCGTTGCCGCCGTTTCGCAGGATGCGCTCACCGGCGTTCCGATGAAAACCAAGCAGGCCGCTTACGGCATGGGTACCACCCACTGGGAAGCGATTCTGAAAGTGATGGTGCCATCCGCCGCCACCGGCATCTTCGGCTCGCTGGTTCTGGGCCTGGGCCGCGCACTGGGTGAAACCATGGCCCTGGCCATGCTGGTCGGCAACGCGAACAACATTTCGCTTTCGCTGTTCGCACCGGCCAACACGCTGGCCGCCTTGCTGGCGCTGAACTTCCCTGAAGCGGGACCGAACGAAGTAGAGGTTCTGATGTACGCCGCGCTGGTGCTGATGTTCATCACACTGCTGGTGAATGTCATCGGTTCCATGATCATGATGTACGCCCAGCGGGGGAACAAATAATGACTGATCTCACTGCTGCTTCCATTTCCGCTGCACCGAGCCTGCAACGCAGGTTCGAAGGCCGCGCGCTGCGCAGCCTGGTATTGACCACGCTGGTCTGGCTTCTCGCTGTGGTGGCCAGTGTGCCGCTGTTTTCAGTGCTCTACATGCTGATCACCCGTGGTGGTGCTCGCCTGAGCCTTGAAGTCTTCACTGAACTGCCTCCGACGGGCTTCGAGACCGGTGGCGGCTTCGGCAACGCCCTGGCCGGTACCTTCGTCATGGTCGGTATCGCGGCCGCCATCGCGGTGCCGGTCGGCATCATGGCTGCCGTCTTCCTGGCTGAGCTGGGACCTGAAAGCAAGCTGGCGAACGCCTCGCGCTTCGCCGCCAAGATGCTCACCGGGCTGCCTTCCATTCTGGCGGGTGTTTTCGCCTACGCCCTGGTGGTCGTGACCACGGGTACCTACTCTGCACCGGCAGGTGGCGTGGCGCTGGCAGTGCTGATGCTGCCGATCGTCGTGCTGACGGCTGAAGAGTCGATGAAGATGGTGCCCAAGATCATGAAGGATGCCGCCTACGGCATGGGCTGCACACGCTCGCAAGTGATCTGGAAAATCGTTCTGCCTACCGGCCTGCCGGCGATCCTGACCGGCGTCATGCTGGCCGTGGCGCGCGCAGCGGGCGAAACCGCGCCGTTACTGTTTACCGCGCTGTTCAGCAACTACTGGATCTACCACGAAGGCAGCCTGTCGATGATGAACCCGACGGCATCGCTTTCCGTGCTGATCTACAACTTTTCCGGCATGCCTTTCGACAACCAGCTCGAGCTCGCATGGGCGGCTTCGCTGGTGCTGGTGATGATCGTGCTGATCGTGAACGTCGTCAGCCGTGTTTTCGGCAAACCAAAGTTTTAAGAGCGGGAGCATCTGAATCGTGAACACTCTATCTGCGCAAAAAATCGCCCCTGTCGAGACCAAGTCTCCGGTGGTCATGGACTGCAAACTGGACAAGATTTTCTACGGCAACTTCCTGGCGGTTCGTGACAGCCATGTGCCGATCGAAAAGAACAAGATCACCGGCTTCATCGGTCCTTCGGGCTGCGGCAAAAGTACCGTGCTGCGCAGCCTGAACCGGATGAATGACCTGGTCAGAGGCTTTCGCTTCGACGGCCATGTCCATTTCCTCGGGCAGGATGTCTACGGCAAGGGCGTGGACCCGGTCGTCGTGCGTCGTTATATCGGAATGGTTTTCCAGCAGCCAAACCCGTTCTCGATGAGCATCTTCGACAACGTCGCTTTCGGCCTGCGCCTGAATCGCTACAAGGGTGATCTGGGCGACCGCGTCAAGCACGCCCTGCAAGGCGCCGCGCTGTGGGATGAGGTCAAGGACAAGCTCAAGGTCAGCGGTCTGTCCCTCTCCGGTGGCCAGCAGCAGCGCCTGTGTATCGCTCGCGCCATCGCTACCGAGCCGGAAGTTCTGTTGCTGGATGAGCCGTGCTCGGCGCTCGACCCGATCGCCACTCGCCGTGTCGAGGAACTGATGGTCGAGTTGAAGAAGGACTACACCATCGCCCTGGTGACCCACAACATGCAGCAGGCCATCCGTGTCGCCGACACCACGGCTTTCTTCTCGGTGGATATTTCCCAGGGGACACGCACCGGTTATCTGGTCGAGATGGGTGCCACCACGCAGATTTTCGGCAGCCCGCGCGAGCAGATGACCGAGGATTACATCAGCGGCAAGTTCAGCTAAACCGAACGTGCGTCAAAAACCGTATACCGCTCGCGGCTATACGGTTTTTTCGTCCATAGGGTTGTCTTCGTCTCACTCCTCTTTTTTCAGGTTTGCCAATGTCTGCACCGCGTCGTCTTGATTTGCCAGCGATAGAGCGCGCCCTGCGTGAAGTGCAGTATCGCTTCGCTGAACTGAGCGAGCACTTCACCGAGCCGCGTGATCCCTTCACCGACGAAGTACTGATGAATGTGGTTGAGGGCTACGCCCTGATCGACGACTACGTCGCACGGGATGTCGACCTGTTCGATTTGCAGCAACTGAATCTGATGCTGGAGATCAATGCCACCGTTCTGTGCGGTCGAGACCCTGCTCGCCGACTGGAATTCGCGCCGCACCTGGCGGCCACCGAGGCGCACTTTTTCAACGACTTGGAAGGTGGCATCAAGAACTTGTTCAACTGGTACAGCGCCCATCACGGCGAATCGCCCTGGAAGCGTGCGGCCGGTGTCTATGTGCGGATTCTCAGCAAACCGCAGCTGTTCATTGAAGGCAACAATCGCACTGGCTCGCTCATCGTCAGCTACCTGCTGATGCGCGCCGGGCTGCCTCCGTTCGTGCTGAACCTGGACAACGCCAAGGGTTACTTCAATCCCTCGTCGGTCATCCGAAACTCCGCCAAACATGGCGTCAAGGCGTTATTTGAATTGCCCAAGATCAAGAAGAAATACGCAGCCTTCCTCGAAGAGCAATCCCCGGATCCGAAGCGGTTTTTCCTGAGCAGAAAACCCGCTCCTGCCTATCAGGGAGGCGCTTGATGAATACCTACCCAACGCTCGAAAAATGCCGGGTCATCAAGGATCAGGTTTGGCAGGCAATGAAAGATTCCTTTGCGCCGTACATGTTCAGACGTCAGCGCATTCGGGTTTCGTTTGATATCGACGACACCCTGGCCTGCCTGCCGCACCACAGCGACGTCGAGCCAGGCCCGATGCCGGATTTCGTGCATCGCTGGCTGGGCGAACCGCTGCGCATCGGAACGCGCTCCCTGACCCGCGAGTTGCGCCGCCAGGGCTGCAGCATCTGGGTCTACACCTCGTCCGGCCGCACACCGTCCTATATCCGGCGCTGGCTGTTGCTGTACGGCATCCACGTCGACGGCGTGGTCAACAGTGTTCGGCATAACCAGGCGCTGACGGAGCGGGGGATGGTGAACTCGCCCTCGAAGCTTCCGACAGCGTTCGATATCGACTTGCATGTCGATGATTCCGAAGGGGTGAAAGCTGAGGGGCATGACCACGGATTTCGGGTTGTGGTCGTGCGTCCCGATGATGCGAGATGGGCGCAGCGAGTTCTGGATTCGGTGGCTGAGGTCCAGGCGGTGGTTGCGAGGCAGCAGGGTGTTGCGTACGCAAGCTGAACCTCCGACACATAAAACCTGTGGGAGCGAGCCTGCTCGCGATGGTGGTCAACGAAGACGCTGGCTGCCTGATGCCCCGCGGTGTCCGGGCCTCCATCGCGAGCATGCTCGCTCCTACAGGGGAATGCATTCCCAAGCAAAAACTGCGATCTATTGATCTTCTGTCAGGACGCCCAAGGTGACTTGCGCAGGATCTCGACGAAATTCGTTGGCCTGAACCCTGGATCCTTTTCCACCAGCACATCGCTCATGACGTTGGCGAAGGCCGTGTCCGGACGATGGCGCGTGCCATCGGCAAAGGCGCAAAGCACACACTCCTTGAACCCCTCGCCACGTGGGTGCGCATGCACCACCGCTTCGCGCTGCACGTCCGAAAACGTCTCGTAGCCAATTCCCAGCGAATCCATTTCCACGCCGGCGGTCACCAGAGCCACAGTCGGGCGCAAATGATGCGGTATGCCTGGAGTGGCGTGCAGGGCAATGGACAGCCAGACCTGTTCGATATCGTCATCACTGAAACCGTAAGGCTTGAGGAACTCGGCGGCGGCGTTGGCGCCATCGACTTCAAAGCGCTCGTTGTCGGTGCAATAGCCTTCCACCAGACCGAGGTCATGGAACATTGCGCCGATGTACAAAAGCTCCGGGTTATAGGCCAGTTGCTTGCGCTCGCCGCTCAGCGCGCCGAACAGAAAGACCCGGCGCGAGTGGTGATACAGCAGGTCCGATTCAATGTCGCGGATGTAGTCGGTGGCCGCCTTGGCCAGGGCGCTGTCGGGGGTTTTGATGCCGGCAATGCGGGTGCTCATGGGGACTTCCTCGTGGTGAACGCCGTGGCGGCGTTGAGGGTTGCAAGTGTGTTCGCGCCCTCAAAACCGGACAATTGATCCCTGGGGCCTATCGCGGCCAATACACCGCGATATCGCGCCAGCCTCACCTGTCGGCCGCAGATTCGGCTAGGGTGAGAGGCGATCTCCTCCCTGCTGCAGGTACCGTCCGGCCATGCAAAAAACCGTCGCCATCGTCGCTTTCAACGGTGTCCGCTCCCTGGATGTCACCGGGCCCATGGATGTGTTCTCCATGGCCAATCGGTTCCTCGCGCCCGAGGATAGCTACCGGCTGGAGGTGCTTGGCGTCGAGCGCGGAGTGCTGACCTGTTCCAACGGCCTGGTGCTGAACGCCCATCGGCATTTCAGCGAAGCGCTGCAATCCTACGACCTGGTGTTGGTGGCCGGCGGGCCGCAAGCGCCGGTGATGGATTTCGGCGTGACCTTTGACGCCTGGCTGCGTGATGCCAGCGCGCGGGCGAAGCGGTTCGGCTCGATCTGTAGCGGCGCCTTCATCCTTGCCCGGGCCGGATTGCTGGAAGGGCGCACGGTGACGACCCACTGGGATGACGCGGCGCTGCTGGCGACACTCTGTCCTTCGACCCAGGTGGAGGCTGATCGTCTGTACGTCCAGGACGGCAAACTCTACACCTCCGCCGGAGTCACGGCGGGCATCGATCTGTCGCTGTACCTGCTGGGCCTCGATCATGGGCCTGACGTGGCGCTGAGCGTGGCCAAGCGACTGGTGGTTTTCACCCAGCGCTCAGGCGGGCAGTCACAGTTCAGCCAGTTCCTGGTGCCCCACGCCGAACCTGTATCGGTGGTGGCCATGGTCAAACGCTACGTGCTGAACAACCTCACCGGTGCCTTGACCATCGCCGACCTGGCCAACGCCGCCAACATGAGTGTGCGCAACTTCTCCCGGGTGTTTGCCAAGGAAGCGAAAATCACCCCGATGGAGTTTGTCGAACGAGCGCGGGTCGATGCGGCGCGGGCGATTCTGGAAAGCACCCGCGTACCGCTCAAGACCGTGGCCTACCAGTACGGATTTCGCGACGCCCGGCATATGCGCTTTGTGTTCAATCGCAGGCTGGGGGTGACGCCGCGGCAGTTCAGGCTGAACTTTGCGGCGATGGTTTGAGGCAGGGTTTTATTGAGCGTCGGGGGATGCGAGCTCCACGGGCTGGCTGTAGCTATTGATCCAATCCCTCAGTTCGATGGCCTCATCACGCAAGGGCCGTCCCAGGTTGGTCATCAGGTAATAGCCTCTTCCCGAATTCACTGTCAGAGAAGAGAACCGTGCCAGCCGCTGACTTCGAAGCTCCTGATCCAGCAGGTAGCGAGTTCCAATTGTCACGCCACGACCTCGCGTGGCGGCATCCACCAATACGATGTAATTGTTCCCGTATTCTGCGGGCCGGACTCTGCCTGCATCGACACCTAGCGCCCCGAACCAGGCTTTCCAGTTGATCCAGTTGGGTTCCAGGCGCTCGTATTCCAGCAGTTTGTGCTTGAACAGTGCTTCCGGGTCTGCGTGTTCCAGTGGGTTCTCGCGAATGTAATCAGGACTTGCGACGGGAAACAGTTCCTCCTCGAACAGCAGTTGGGAGGACCAGTTTTCGTGATGGATAGGGTCGTAGACGATGGCCAGATCCACGCTTTCGTCGAGCAGGTCCGAGGTATGGTCAGATGTAATCATTCTGAGGCTTGCGCAAAAGCCGGGGTGATTCTGACGAAAGTCGCGCATGACCTCGCTCAACCAGTAATGGGCAGTCGCCGTGTTCGCAGCGAGCGTGATCGGCTGCCACTGGTCCTTCACGCTGATTTCTTCGACAGCATCCGCCAGATAATTGAATGACGTGCTGACCTTGGTGAGCAGTTGCTTGCCGCGTGGAGAAAGCGTCACCCGTCGTCCGTTGCGCACGAAAAGCTCAATTCCCAACGCCTCTTCCAATAGTCGGATCTGCTTGCTGATCGCAGCCTGGGAGACATGGAGCTCCTGCGCTGCGCGAGAAAAATTCAAGGCACGAGCCGCCGCTTCGAAGGCCATCAGGCTGGTAAGCGATGGAAGTCGATGACGCAGACTTTTCATTTAATAACCTGAAGTTGTTAACCGTCATGAATTTCCATCTGTGTACACCCAATTCTCAGGCTTGTAAATTTTGATTCAGACGGGATGCGAGAGCGTGTCAGCGCGCTGGCAAGTCCGCGGCTCTTGATAACAAATAGTTAACTCTTAGCCTGGATATCTATATGACGACCTTGGATTGGCATCGCGAGCGCTCAGATCTTTCCGATGTAGCCCTTCTGGATAATGTTCAAGGGAATGGTGGCATCGATTTGCGTGCCGTACGGCTTTACCGATTGGGCCGGGTGCGTGAGCAAATGCGCAAACGTGGGGTGGCTGCGCTGGTCATCAGCGACCCGGTCAACATCCGCTACGCGACCGGCGCCCGCAACATGCAGATCTTCTGCGCTCGAAACACACCTTCACGCTATCTGATCGTTACCGAGCATCGGACGATTTTGTTTGAGTTCACCGGATGCGAGCACCTGGCCAGAGGACTCGAAACTATCGACGAGGTTCGTCCATCATCGACCGCAAGCTTTGTAGCCGCAGGTCCGAGTATCGTGGAGCGTGAGAAGGCCTGGGTAGCCGAGATGGTCGGCATTCTGAATGAGCTGGTCGGGCCGGGTGCCACGGTGGGCATGGAGCGGATGAATGCTGGTGTGTCGATCGCAATGGCGAATGCGGGTGTGCGGATTGTCGATGCACAGGAGTCCATTGAGATGGCCCGTGCAATCAAGTCTTGCGAAGAGCTCAAATGTGTCGTGGCCTCGCTGCGTGCCACCGAAATTGCCGTTGGTAAACTGCGCGAAGCGATTCGCCCCGGTCTGACCGAAAACGAGCTGTGGTCGGTATTGCACCAGTCGGTAATCGCTCAGGATGCCGACTACGTCGAGACCCGTCTGCTCAGCGCAGGGGGCAGAACCAACCCATGGTTTCAGGAAACATCGAACAACGTCATCGGTGAAAACCAGTTGATCGCTCTGGATACCGATGTTGTGGGTTGCCATGGCTACTACTCGGACTTTTCTCGCACCTTCCATGCCGGTCCGGGCGCTCCTACCGAACACCAGCGCACGCTGTACAAACTCGCTCATGAACAGGTGCATCACAATATCTCGGTGATCAAACCCGGGATGACGTTCAGGGAGTACAGCGATCAGGCCTGGAACATTCCTGAGAAGTATCACGTCAACCGCTACTACCTGTCCTCACACGGTTGCGGGATGACGGGTGAGTATCCGTATCTCTACCACCATGCGGATTATCCCGCCTCCGGCTACGACGGTGAAATCCAGCCTGGCATGACATTGTGCGTCGAGAGCTATATGGGGGAAGACGGCGGCAGTGAGGGTGTGAAGCTGGAACAACAACTGCTTGTCACTGAGACCGGGACCCGATTGCTGTCGATGTTCCCGTTTGAAGAAGAACTTCTGAGGTAACGCAGTTCAACCGTTTAAAAAGGCGGCGGCGCGCGAACCTCGAAGCGTAAGGAACGCGCCGCCACGTACCTGTAACAGAGGGGCTATTTCCAAATGCTCAAAAAATTGAAGGTACTGCTCTTCGGCTTGTTTATGGTCCTCGGGGCCACAGCTCATGCGGCCGACGCCAAGCCGATCACCATCGGTGTGAACAGTTGGGCAGAAAATATCGCTGTCGCAAACATGTGGAAACTTCTTCTGGAAGAGAAGAATTACAAGGTTTCGCTTCAGAACGCTGGAAAAATCATTCTTTACAACAGCGTGGCCCAAGGGAAGATCGACGTGTCTTTCGAGGTATGGCTGCCAGCCTCTGACAAAGCCGCGTACGAGAGTATCAAGGACAAGGTGCAACTGATCGGGCCGTGGCTCAGTGAAGCGAATCTGGGGCTGGCGGTGCCGAACTACGTGGATATCACCAGCATCGATCAGCTCAACGATCACAAGGAGGAGTTTCAGTGGCGTGGCAGAGCGTCCATTTTCGGCATTGACGCTGGAACCGGACTGATGGGCCTCACCGATAAAGCCATGGCCGAATACAAGTTGGACTACAACCTTTTGCCTTCTTCGGAAGTGGCCATGTTGCAGTCGCTGGATCGCGCCATGAAGCGCAAGGAGCCGATTGTCGTCACACTGTGGAAGCCACACTGGGTCTGGGCGAAAAAGGATCTACGTTACCTGGACGACCCCAAAAAAATCTTCGGAGCGACGGACTCGATATACGGAATCGCTGCGCAGTCCTTCAGAAATGATCATCCTCAAGTGGAGCATTGGCTTCAGCAATGGAAGATGGACGAAAAGTCGCTCGGTGATCTGATGGCAACGATTAATGAAAATGGCAGTAGCACGCCGGAGAAAGGTGCTCAGGTCTGGATCGATGCCAATCGGGCAACGATTGATGGGTGGTTCAAGTAAGTTGCTGCCGAATTCTCAGCGAACCTGTAGGAGCGAGGCTTGCCCGCGAAGACGGTGCTCCAGTCAACAGTGATGGCGACTGATGAATCGCTTTCGCGAGCAAGCCCGCTCCCACATGGGTGATGTGCCGATGCCAAAGTCGGGGGCAGTCACCCCTTCACTGTGGGAGCGGGCTTGCCCGCGATGGTGGTCAACGATGACGCTGGCTGCCTGATGCCCCGCGGTGGCCGGGCCTCCATCGCGAGCAAGCTCGATCCTACAGGGGAATGCAGCTTTTCATTGCCTCATTGTTTCACCGCATGCCCATCACCCATTTCCGGGCCGCCTGCGGTTTTCTTTTCGGGCACCTCAAAACTCACTGTCGTGCTGGTGAGGATTTTGTGAGTCGGGTCGGCGACTTCCAGTAGCACCTTGTGTGCGCCAGGCGTCAGGCCAACCAGGATGATCGGGTCCTCACTGGTATGCGCCCAGGTGCCTTTCCAGTCATCGATGGTCACGTGGAGATGGCCAAGTCGTGGTGATACGTCACCCGCGGTTTTTCCAAACACGGGCATGATCCGGACATGCTCCGTTCGGTACTGGATGATGACCACGCCACGCGCCAGCGGCTCGGGCAGCGGCGGATAGGCGATGAGTTTTGGCAGGGCCTCGGATTCCAGCGGGAGTATTGCCGGCGGGGGAATGGTGTCTGTTTTCTCCTGGGAGAAGGCTGTGTGGCCGAAAAAGCCGCACAGGGCAAAGACGATCAGATTTCTGAGGGCGAGGGACATGGGATTTTCTCCCGCAGGGTTTTGTTCAAGTCTAGATTACCCATCAGCGTCCATATCAAACCTGTGGGAGCGAGCCTGCTCGCGATGGTGGTCAACGTTGACGCAGGCCGTCTGATAAAACGCGTCGTCAGGACATTTATCGCGAGCAGGCTCGCTCCCACAGTTGGCGAATTTCCCCTATAGCAGCGGTTACTGCAGGCTCTTCAGATAGGCGATGAGATGCTGACGACTCTGCGCATCGGCCTGACCGGGAAACATCATCATGTTGCCCGGCACCACACTGGCGGGGTTTGTCAGCCACTTGTCCAGGTTGGCGTCGTTCCATTTCAGCCCGGCGCCTTTCAGGGCGGGGGAATAGGTGAAGGCGGGGGCCAGGGCGCTGTTGCGGTCGAACACGCCGTGCAGGCTTGGCCCCATCAGGTTCTTGCCCGCGTCCGGGCTGTGGCAGAGGGCGCATTGGGTGCTGAAAAGGGCTTTGCCTTGAGTGACGTCACCCTGGGCGAATGTCAGAGGCGCGGCCAGTAGAAGACTGCCGGCGACCAGCAATTGTGTGTAAGTCATTACGTGTCCTGGAAATTGAAGGCTACGCCAGAGAGTCCAGGCGCAGCCTTGGGATCGATCAGAATGTATTGGCGAGGTCGATGCCCGACTTGCCCGGTGCAAGAATGTTGTTGGGGTCCAGCGCCCGCTTGATGACATGTTCAAGCCTGCGTTTCACCGGGCCGTAGCTCTGCGCAACCCGCTCCTGGAAGGCGGTGTTGACGCGATACACGGCGTAGCCTTCCTTCTCGAACACATCCAGCAATTCGGCAAAGCAGGCGTTGGCGCGTTTGGTTTCCTCGGGGTTGGTGCGGTCATACAGCACGTCGATGACGTGGTGCATGTCGCGCCAGCCGACGATGAACTCGCCGACATAGTCCAGGCCGTGCTTGTTGAGGGTCTTCTTGGCCAGCGCCTGCTGTTTGTCGCACTCGCTGCCACGGGCCTGGCTCACCGGCGCAAACCACATCGAGCCACCGCCGCCACGCCAGTTGTACAGACCGAACTCCTGCAGGTTAGGCACGCCGGACATGAGCTGAGCGCGGTACTTGAACGGCTGGGTGTCGCCTGCCTCTTCCTGGGTGACAATGCGGCCTTTGCCCAGTTTCTTCAGGGCTGCGGTGACAATGTTCCAGTTGACGTCGACCTGCTCCTGGGTGCCGTACAGAGCGGCGTAGACGTTCCAGGCGCCGAGGTTCTTGTCCTTCTGGATCTGCTTGAGGATCGCATCGGAAGTCGCGCCCGGCTCGCTGGTGTAGTCGGAACGGCGGGTGTTGCAGGTCGATGCTTCCCAGAGCACGCCCGCGATCACCACCGAGTTGGGAATGACCTGAGCGATGCGCAACGGGCGGATGAATTCGACGATCTCGGCGATGTCCGATTCGTTCTCGAACTTGATCTCGAACGGTTTGAACACGGGAGGTTTTGGCATCAGCCAAAAGCCCATCTTCGTGCAGATACCGTAGTTCGCCTGGGTGAACATGCCATCCAGGGTCGGACCATAACCCCACTTGAAAACCTGCCAGGCGTTGTCGCCTTTCACGCCGCCCATGCCGGAGCGATACACATCGCCGTTGGCCAGCACCACTTCCATGCCGCACTGCATCAGAAAGTGTTCGCCGTAGGGGGTGTAACCCACGCCGCGATCCATGGTATTGCCCAACGGGCCGGCGATGGCCGACGGCGCAGAGAACGACAGCATCAGGGGCAGATTGCGTTCCTGGATGTAGTCGTACAGCTGCTGATAGGTCACACCCGGTTCGACCAGAGCGGTGCACAGCTCGGGGTCGACGTGGAGGATTTTGTTCATCTTCTTCAGGTCGAGAATGATCTGACCGCGCTGGCCGGGTGCTGCAGAGCCGTAACCGAAGTTGCGCCCGGTGGAGATGGTCCACACCGGGATCTTGTGTTCATTGCAGATCTTCACCACGCCTTGCACCTGTTCGACGGTGGTGGCGGTCACGGCGGCGGATGGCGTGTGCTCGGTATTGTCCACGGCCATCATGATCTTGGCGTAGGAGATCAGTTGATCGTCCTTGACCAGGACGTTTTCATCGCCCAACAGTTGGCGAAAGCTGGCGATTGCCCGATCGAAGTTTGCGCTGTCGACGCCGCGCGGGAGCAGGGTTTTGTTGGTTTGAGTCATTGGGTGAGCTCCTTCATGCCTGGATCGAAAACGAAACGAAATTACCGGTCAGCGGCGAGGGTTGGCGGGTGATCAGGGGAGGCTGCCCTTCATGGGTGGAACCCAGGGTTGCGAGGGTGTAGCCCAGGGTGGCTGCCCATTGGTCTGAGCCAACGTTGTTGCGGGCAGCCGCGGACACTTGCAATGGAGGTTGCAGGCCATGCAGACGGTGTTCGGTCAGGCTGAAGCCAGTGCCACAGGCATTCAGGCTCAGGCCCAGTCTGGGGGCGCAGCCGCTTGCGGCTTCGGCACTGAGCAAACGGTGTTTTGACGTGCCGGTTGTAGCGTGATGCTGGCCCAGCCATTGCACGCGTGCGCCAGCGCTGCGGGCCAGATCAACGATCAGTGCGGCACCGGCATCGTCGACCAGACCGATGATGCGTTGTGGCTGGCCGCTGCGCAGGCGTTTGTCGAAACCCTGAATGAAGTCCAGCCCGAGGTCGGTGCGTTGCACCTTCACCTGCTTGCCTGCCGGACTCGCGGTGACGCCCTGAAGAAAGACCGACTCGGCCACCTCATTGTTGACCAGCACCAGGGTCGGCATTGCCAACCCCGTCCGAGTGCCCAAGACGCTATTGGCCATGCTCAGGCCGGAGCTGCTCATGGCGACACCGGCCAGGCTGCTCAAGGCCAGTCCCTTCAGTACCGTGCGACGTTCGATGTTCATGGCTGGCTCCTCAAGGCTTGGTCGCCGGGGCCGGCGTTTTGGAAATGTACTCGGCGACCTGTTGCAGCGAGTCATCGTCGATGAACGAGGCAGGGAACGCCGGCATCGCCCGAAAACCGTTGCGCACAATTGCCGTGATGTACGGCGCTGGCAGCTGGCGCCCGGTGATTTGCGGTCCGACCTGTTTTTCGTGGCAGTGACCGCACACCTTGGCGTAGACGTTTTCTCCGCCTTTCCAGACGCCGTCGCCATCGGCAACCGCGGTACCCGCCAGCAGGATAAAGGGCAGGGCAAGGCAGGCGGACAAGGTCCGTTTCAGCGCTGCGCCGTTGAGGAGTGAAGACATTTCGTACTCCGTTTTCTTATTGGAATGTAGGTTCATGGGGCCTTGCTCAGAACGGATACGCTCTTGGAGCGTGCTGCAAGGTGATCCAGTGGTCGGTGGTGAACTCCTCGATCGCCCAGTCGCCGTTGAAGCGACCCAGGCCCGAATTCTTTTCACCACCGAACGGTGCGTTGGGTTCGTCATTGACCGGGATATCGTTGACGTGGGTCATGCCAGCGTGGATGCGTTGGGCGAACTGCACGCCACGCTCCAGGCTGGAGGTGAACACCGCGCTTGAGAGTCCGTATTCACTGCTGTTGGCCAGTTCGAGGGCATGCTCGGCGTCACGGGCGCACTGAATGCCCACCAGCGGACCGAAGATTTCTTCCCGGGCGATGTCCATGTCGGCGGTGACGTGGCCGAACACATGCGGCGGCAGAACGTTGCCTTGGGCTTGCCCGCCAACCAACAGCGTTGCGCCTTCGGCCTGGGCGGTGGCGATCTTCTCCTGAAGTCCGGCCAGTTGCTTTTGGTTGATCACCGGACCCACCACGGTGTCCGCTTTGTTCGGGTCGCCACAGGGCAGTGCCTTGACGCGTTCGACGAATCGCCGGGTGAACGTTTCCAGCAGCGGCGCTTCGACGATGATGCGGTTGATCGCCATGCAGATTTGCCCCTGGTGGAGGAACTTGCCCACCACGGCGGCACTGACGGCCTGCTCGACATCGGCATCGGCCAGGACCACGAACGGACTATTGCCACCCAGCTCCAGGGCAACGTGCTTGAGGTATTCGCCGCTGCTGGCGATACGGCCGATGTTGCGTCCGACCTGAGTCGAACCGGTGAAGGAAATGAACGCCGGGACCGGGTGTTCGACGAAGGCGTCGCCGATCTCCGCGCCGGAGCCGACCACCACGCTGAGCACGCCGGCCGGCAACCCGGCTTCCTCGAAAATTCGCGCCAGCAAAAGGCCGCCGGTGACCGGGGTGTCGCTGGCCGGCTTGACTACCACGGCATTGCCCAGCGCCAAGGCCGGTGCCAGTGAGCGGGCGGTCAGGTGGAACGGGAAGTTCCACGGGCTGATCACACCGATGACGCCCAAAGGCTTGCGATACACGCGGCTTTCCTTGCCAGGGATATTGGAGGCAAGAATGCGCCCATGAACACGGCCAGGCAGGCTGGCGGACTCCAGGGTAATGGCGCGGGCGGCGCCCCATTCGATCTGCGCCTTGATGCGCGTGCTGCCGGACTCGCGGATGATCCAGTCGATGATTTCTTCACGGCGTTCGTCGAAGATTTTCACCGCGTTAAGCAGCACCTGGCCACGTTCGGCCGGTCCTTTGGTTGCCCAAACTTCTTGAGTTTCGCGTGCCTTGCGGTAGGCGGCGTCAAGGTCTTCGCGATTGGCCAGGGTGATTTGCAGCAAACGCGTCTGGGTAAAGGGGTCAAACACATCAAGCGGCCGATCGGCACTGCCGGCTCGCCATTGACCGGCGAGTGGCTGCATTTCAAGGCTCTGATAGGCAGGGCGAATGGCGTGTGGAGTTGTCATGTCGAGGTCACCTCTCTTTTTATTAAAGTGCGCAGGTGCCCGTTAACACTTATCGTGCCATGTCGATTTATCGGATTAATTTCCTTTTAAAACAGTTGGATACGTTTGTTTGGGTTTGCGCGAGGCGTGCCGTGGGCGCTGACTGGAAGGCCGTTTTGCAGAAATTTATGCAGAGAATTCGCCGCTTGTTGAAAGCTCGACACTCCATTTGAAGGGAAGCAGAACTTGTGCGGTTATCGGACATATAACCGGCCGCAGCGATACTCGGTGGATTGACCCCACAGGGCGGCGGGGCATACTCATCGGCCACCTGACTGCCTCGCGTTGACTTTCCATGACTCGAACTCCGTCTACCAAGACCGGCCGTCCCGCCGACGAAGACTTCCTCAAGCAGATGCTTGGCCGGCACAAGCGCCTGATCGTCGACCGCGCCAGTCAGTTCGGAACCAGCGGCCTGCCCTCGGCCGAGCAACTGGCACAGACCGTGGCGTTCGCTCCGCAGGACGGCAGCATCTGGCTGTGCGGCCAGCGCATGATGCTGATGCAAGGCTCTGCGTTCGGGGCTATCCGCCGCGAGCTGATCGAGGCATTGGGGTTCGACAAGGCACGTGGCCTGCTCACGCGCATTGGCTGGCAGGCCGGTGCCCGTGACGCCGCGCAAGTCAGCGAACAGTGGCCAGACGGTGATGACGCCAGCCTGTATAGCGCCGGACCGCGGCTGCACATGCTCGAAGGCATGGTCAATGTCGAGGTGGTGCGCTTCGAGATCGATTCCGGCGTCGGTGATTTCTATTCCGAATTCCTCTGGCACAACTCACTGGAAGACGACGAACACATTGCCGCCTATGGGCTGGGCGGCGAGCCGGCTTGCTGGATGGAAATCGGTTACGCCAGCGGTTACGCCTCGTCCCTGCTGGGGAGGCTGGTCGTGTTTCGTGAGCTTGAGTGCCGATCGATGGGCCATCCGGCCTGCCGCATCGTTGGCAAACCGGCCGATCAGTGGGACGACATCGATGTCGACCTGGCTTATCTGGATCCCGGTGACTTCCTCAGTCGCAGCACCTATGCCTCGGGTACCGAGACCCGTGTTGCCGAGCTTGAAGAGCCCGACGACAGCAAACCGCTGGTGGGCATTTCGGCGGCGTTCGTGGTGGCCACGCAATTACTGCAACGGGTCGCGCCCACCCAGGCGACGGTGTTGTTGACCGGGGAATCGGGTGTCGGCAAGGAGCTATTCGCCCGCTCGCTGCACCAGGCCAGTTCCCGGCAGCATTTGCCGCTTGTGGCACTCAACTGCGCGACCTTGCCGGAGAACCTCGTGGAGGCCGAACTGTTCGGAGTCGAGCGCGGCGCCTTTACCGGGGCCGATCGTTCGCGTCCCGGTCGTTTCGAGCGGGCCCATGGCGGGACGTTGTTCCTCGACGAAATTGCGACCTTGAGCCTCAGTGCCCAGAGCAAGATTCTGCGCGCGTTGCAGGAAGGCGAAATCGAGCGCGTCGGCGGCACCGTGCCGATTCGGGTGGATGTACGGGTCATCGCCGCGACCAACCTGGATCTGCGTCGTGAAGTCGAGGCGGGGCGCTTCCGTGAAGACCTGTTCTACCGACTCAATGTGTTCCCTATTCATCTGCCGCCGTTGCGCGAGCGTCGCGAAGATATCCCGTTGCTGATGAGCTACTTTCTGCGCCATTTCAGCCAGCGTCACGGACGTCGGTTGGCGGGCTTCAGTACGAGGCTGGTTAACGCGCTGCTCACGTATCGGTTTCCCGGCAATATTCGTGAACTGCAAAACCTGATCGAGCGCGGCGTGATCAGTGCCGGTGATGGCGAGGTCATCGACATCGTGCATCTGGCCGAAGTCGGCGCGCCATTGATGGACACCGCGATCGGCCTGACTCCTGAGGGGCGCCTGTCGGCTGTCGAGCGATGTGATGAAGTGACCGAAAACGTGCGGCCACCCGCGTCCTCAATCGCGGAGGACAGCGGTGCAAAAGCCATTCACGAGCCGATGCTGGAAAGCTTGCAGGCCTTCGTTTCCGGGAGTCAGCGAGTGCTGAACACACCCCTGGCAGACATCGAACTGCACCTGGTGCGCCTGGCCATGGAGCGCTCCGGTGGCAACATCACGGCGGCCGCGCAGATGCTCGGCATGAGCCGCGCGCAAGTCAGTTATCGCCTCAAGGGCAGTTAACGCCGTCCGACCTGTAATACCTGCGCTGCGCCGCTAGTGATCACGCGCAGACGATAACGGCCTGCGGGCGGGCTGCGGATACTGAACCTCTACAACAACAATAAAAATGTGTAGAGGTATCCATGAACCCGATGTACACGGCTGTGCCGCGTCCTGCGTATTGTGCTGCGAAACACCTGAAGGCCATGGGGCTGATCGGGGTGATGATGCCGTTGGCTGCGCAAGCCGACTTTGTCGAAGACAGCCAGTTGAATCTTGGATTGCGCAACTTTTATGTCGACCGCGACTTCAAGGGCGATAACCCGAGAACCTCGCGTGATGGCAGTTGGAGCCAGGGTTTCGATCTGCGCTTTACCTCCGGTTATACCCAGGGGCCGTTGGAATTCGGTCTCGATGCGGCCGCGCAATACGCCTATCGCCTTGACGGTGGCGGCGGTCGTGGCCCGGACAGCGTCTTGCCCTACAGCCAAAGCAAACAGGAGCAGGCCACGGAATACGGCCGGGCGGCGCTGACCGCCAAGGTTCGCTGGTCGAAGACCGAGCTGAAAATCGGTGAACATCGACCGACGCTGCCGGTCGCCTTTCAGGACGATTCCCGGCAGTTGGTGACCACCTTCCACGGTGCCGTGATCAAGTCCAACGAGATAGATGACCTGACCCTGACGGGCGGGCGGTTCACCGAGATCAGCACCCGCGAATCCTCCAACAGCGAAAAAATGTACCTGTTCACCAGACCCGGCGGGCCGCGCTACCCCAGCGATGGCCTGGACTTCGCTGGCGCCACCTACGCCTTCGGTCCCAACCTTTCGGCCAGCTACTTCTACGGGCAACTGGAGGATATTTACCGGCAGCATTACCTGGGCCTGACACTCAATTCGGACCTGGGCGGCGGCTACCGCCTGAAGACCGATCTGCGCTACTTCAACAATAAGGAAGCGGGGGACGCGCTGTACGGCAACATCGACAACCGCTCCTACGGTGTCATGACCACCTTGAAAAAGGGCGGGCATGGTTTTGGCGTGGGTTATCAACGCATGCTGGGTGACAGCACCTTCCCGACCCTGAATGGCTTCGCGCCGCAACCTTATCTGGTGAACTGGTCGGCCGTGGCCTTCATCAAGCCCAACGAAAGTTCCTGGCAGGCGCGTTACGACTACGACTTCGCGGCCATGGGGACGCCCGGACTGACCCTGACCACCCGTTACATACGCGGCACGGGCATTGATCGCGGCGGTGATCTGAGCGACAGCGCTGAAAGCGAGCGCGATCTGTTCCTGGCGTATGTGATTCAGAGTGGGCCATTGAAGGGCGTGGGAATGGAGTGGCGCAACATCAATGCCCAGTTCAAGCATGGCAACGACTATGACGAAAACCGGGTGATGACCACTTACACCTGGAAGTTCTGGTAGATCGGGATGTCGGTCGCTCCGAGTGGAGCGACCTGCTCGTCATGAGCAGGCATGGAAGCCGTCGATGAAAAACTCAGCAAGGCCTGGCCAGCGTTTGCGATGGCAACTCACCGAAAGCCTGCTTGTAGGCGGCGGTGAAGTGGCTGGGTTGCGCAAAGCCCCAGTGAAATGCCAAGGCCGATAGCTGCAGATCTCCGGGTTGATGCTTCTGTAATACCTTGCGTATCGCCAGCAGCCGGCAGCTCTGGATGTAGCGCTGCGGGCTGGTCCCCAGGCCGTTGCGAAACGCCTGTTCCAGGCTGCGCCGACTCGTCCCGCTGATGTTGACCAGTTGCGCGATGTCCAGCGGCTGGTCGAGATGGGCATGGATGTAATCGATCACCCGTTTCACCGTGCCCGGCAACAGGCGACGTTGCGGCTCGGCGTGCAAGCTGGGGATCAATTGCAGCAGGTTCTCGCAAAACAGGTGTTGTACATGGGACTGGCTGGTGGGGTTTGCCAGCAAACCCGAGGCGTTGCCGGTTTCGCTGTCTACCAGACGCAGCAGGCTGCCCAGGCTCTGCAAGGCGCGATGATCTCTGTCGAACAACAGTGTCCCGGTCGGGCACTGAAGCGCGTGGGTCTGATGGTGGCGTTCCAAGTGATCGAGCAGCAACCCGGCATCCAGCGCAATGACGATCGCCTTGACGCCCTCATGCCAGGTGACATCCACCTCATGCCCGGGGCTGAACACCAGCAACTCACCCGCATTCGCCTGCAGCCCATCGGGACGACTGCTGATCGTACCTTGCAGGGGCAGAATCCCGTGCCAGCTGTTCAAGGGACTTGAGCTCACGCGCACTTCGCGGCCCCACTGCGCGCCGAACAACTTCATCTGCGGCAAGGACTGCAGGGTGAAATCGATGTCCAGGGTCCCCCGTCCGCCGAGGCTGATCCGACGTTCTTCCAGATGGTTGTTGAGCAGCGCCTCGGCATCTTCGATGTTGCGCGAGCGCAGTACGGGCTCCGCTGCAAAAGGAATGTTCCTGGGAGGAGAGAGGCCGTTGATTGAGGTCGTGTTCATCACCGTAACCTTTTTTCTTGTTTTGTCCGGGGTGATCGGTCGGGTGGCCGGCCCGTGTGTGCAGGCAGGCGCAAGCGTGCGAGTTCGATATCTTGTACTGCATGTCCAGGACCGGCTACTACCATGCGTCCGGCCAAGTCAGCACCTCCTGAATTCAGCCCATGATGAATCACGCTCAACCACTTCCCCAGTTGCCCGGGTAAAAAACGGCGCAGGTGAATAAGCGCTTGCGCAACTGCGTTATCGGCTCGCGCCCGGGCCTTTGCATACTGCCGGCTCAGCCAATAATAACAACGGAGAAAACCACCCAATGAGCCGGATGACCAATCTCTTGCTTGCCCTGATAGTTGCCGTGTGCAGCCAGGCAGCGATGGCCGCGGATGAGCGCCCGAACTTCCTGATCATCGTTGCCGATGATCTGGGCTACAGCGACCTGGGCAGCTTCGGTGGTGAAATCAGCACCCCGAATATCGACTCGCTTGCCCAGGAGGGTGTACGCCTGAGCAACTTCCATACGGCGCCCACCTGTTCGCCGACCCGGGCGATGATGCTTTCCGGTGCCGACAGCCACGTGGCTGGCCTGGGCAACATGGGCGAGCTGCTTCAGCCGTTCCAGCAAGGCAAGCCTGGTTATGAGGGTTACTTGAACGAGCGCATGGTCACGGTCGGGCAGGTACTGCAGGACGCGGGCTACAACACCTACACCACCGGTAAGTGGCACTTGGGTCGCACCGAAGAAACCAGCCCGAAGGCCCGTGGTTTTGACCGTTCCTTCATTCTGGTGCAGGGCGGCGCCAGCCACTTTGATGACCAGCATGCGATCATCGCCAAGGACCCTAAAGCGATTTATCGCGAAGACGGTAAACAGGTGGAAGTGCCCAAGGGCTTCTACTCCAGCGAGTTCTACACGGATCGGTTGATTGATTACATCGACGCCGACAAAGCCGATGGCAAGCCCTTCATGGCCGTCTTGTCCTACACCGCACCTCATTGGCCATTGCATGCACCGGATGACTGGCTGGATAAATACAAGGGGCGTTATGACGCAGGCTATGAGCCGATCCGTCAGGCGCGTCTGGAACGTCAGAAACAGCTCGGTATCGTCGCGACGGATACCACCCCCAACACGCCAATGGCCAAGGGTCTTCCGAACTGGGACCAGTTGAGCGATGAGCAGCGCCAGCGTGAATCACGCAACATGGAAATCTATGCGGCGATGGTGTCCAACATGGACTACCACATCGGTCGTCTGCTGCAGTACCTGGAGAAAACCGGAAAGCTGGATAACACCTTCATTGTCTTCATCTCCGACAACGGTGCCGATGGCAATAGCCCGATCGACCTGCCGGGCAACAAGGAGTGGCTCGCCAGCGACTTCGATAACAGCCTGAAGAACCTCGGTCACAAAGGCTCCTATGCCGACTATGGCGCACAGTGGGCTCAGGTCAGTTCTACCCCGTACCCGCTCTTCAAAGGTTTCACCAACGAGGGCGGCATTCGTGCGCCGGCGATCATCAGCGCAAAAATGCTGAAGAAGGCCCACCTGCAAGGAACGCTCAATAGTGACGTGGTCCATGTGATGGACCTGATGCCGACCTTGCTGGACCTGGCCGGTGTGCCTGCACTGGGCAAGACCTTTCATGGCCGTCCGGTGCAGACCATCAGCGGCAAGAGCATGCGGCCGTTGCTGGAAGGTCAGGCGATGGCCCAGCGTCAGATCGGCTGGGAGTTGTTCGGGCGCAAGGCACTGCGCAAGGGCGATTGGAAAATCACCTTCGTCAACCCGCCTTACGGCAACGCTGACTGGCAGCTGTACAACCTCAAGAACGACCCCACCGAAAGCCGCGACCTGTCCCGCACCGAGCCGGTAAAGATGAAGGAAATGCTGGTCGCATGGGACCAGTACGCGAAGGAGAACAACGTGCTCGATGGCAAGTTCGACCTCAAGTATGGGTTCCAGACCTGTCTCTATGAGTTCTGCTTCAAGTAAGAGGCCAACTTCCTGTGGGAGCGAGCCTGCTCGCGATGGGGGGCAACGATGACGCATGCTGCCTGATGCCCCGCGGTGTCCGGGCTTGCATCGCGAGCAAGCTCCCACAGGTTCAGGTGTCAGTAGACATCCCGCAGATACCGCTTCTGCTCGCTCAACTGCCGCCAGTAATCCGCGGCGCCTTCCGTGCACAACCCGCCATGGTCCTGGGCCACTCGGCGCAGGGCCTGGTCGACGTCTTTGGCCATGTGGGTGGCGTCGCCGCAGATGTAGAGTTGCGCGCCTTGCTGTAGCCAGCGCCACAGTTCGGCGCCTTGTTCGATGATGCGGTCCTGGACGTAGATTTTCTGCGCCTGGTCGCGGGAAAAGGCCAGGCTCAGTTCGGTCAGCAGGCCGTCGCGTTGCAGGTCCAGCAGTTCGTCGCGGTAGTAGAAATCGCTGGCGGCGTGTTGTTCGCCGAAGAACAGCCAGTTCTTGCCCTGATCACCCCGAGCGCGACGCTCCTGCAGGAAGCCGCGAAACGGCGCAACGCCGGTGCCTGGGCCGATCATGATCATGGGCACATTGCCGTCGGCCGGCGTGCGAAAGTGCTTGGATGGCTGCACGAACACCGGCACGTCGGCGTTTTCCGCGCGGTCGGCGAGGAAGGTCGAGGACACGCCTTTGCGTTTTCCATAACGTACCGCCGCCACGGTGAGGTGCACTTGTTGCGGGTGCGCCTTGGGGCTGGAGGCGATGGAATACAGCCGCGGTTGCAGGCGTTTGAGGGTGCCCAGCAGTTCGCTGGCCGAGCAATCGACCGGGAACTCCTGCAACACATCCGCCAGTTGCCGACCCCACAGCCAGTCCTTCAATTGCGCCTTGCGCTCGCTGCCCAGCAGCTGCTTCAGCTCCGGATTGCGGCTGCGTTCGGCGATAAAGGCCAGGGTTTCGCTGCTCGGCCGAGCGATTTCGAAGTGCTCGGTCAGGGCCTGATGCAAAGGCAGTTCACCGACCTTGTCGACCTTGACCAAAGTATCCGCGCCCAAACCGGTCAGCTGCAGCATTTCACCCACCAGTTCCGCACAGTTGCGCGGCACCACGCCCAGTGCATCGCCGGCCTCGTACTGCAACCCGGAGTCCGCCAGATCCAGGGCAAACATGCGGGTTTCCTTGTTGCTGCTCTGCTGGTTCAGGTGCAGGTTGGTCAGCAGGCGCGAGGCGAAGGGTTTGGCCTTGCTCGGTGCGGCTGCAGGGCTGGCGACCGTCACGGTTGTCTGCGGCAGCAGCGCTTTTTGTAGATCGACCAGCCACCGATCTGCCCGGTCCTGGAATTCGGTGTCGCAATCGACCCGCTCCAGCAACCGAGTGGCGCCCAGCTCATGCAGGCGCTGATCGAGTTTTTTGCCGTGCTGGCAGAACTGGTCGTAGTTGGGATCGCCCAAGGCCAATACCGCAAAGCGTAGGGATTCCAGGCGGTTCTCGGATTTGCTCAGGGCGTGCCAGAAACCTTCGCCATTGTCCGGCGCATCGCCGTCGCCAAAGGTGCTGCTGATCACCGCCAGAGTCTGGATGCTGCTCAGTTTTTCCGGCACGAAATCCGCCATCGCACACAGCTCCACAGCGATGCCAGCCTCACGCAAACGCCCCGCAAACCCCTCGGCCAGCGCTTCGGCATTGCCGGTTTGCGAGGCCCACAACAGGGTGACGGCGGTTGCGCTGACAGGAACTGCGCAGCTTTCGCTCAAAACCGGACTGGCCTCGCTCCGACTGAACAGACCGCCCAGCACACCGTCCAGCCACAGCCGGGTATCGGTGGCCATGGGCGCATTGAGCGGCAACACAGGCACGCCGCTGGCCTGCCGACTCGCCGAGGATTGCAGGCCGCTGACGAAGCCGGCCAGGTACAGCCGCTCGTGGTCATTCAGCGAAGGAGAGGGCAGGTGACTGATGCCGACGATATCGGCAAACGCCTCGATGGACGACATGGCGAGTTCCTCAGGCAAAGAGCAAACAGGAAGGGGTTCGGCTTTAGGCGCCGGCACGTCGAGGAACTGATGCTCGATCAGCTCGACCCGTTGCAGGGCGACGGCGCAGAACTTGAATTCGGGCTGCAGGGAAATCGGGTCGACCGCGTCGTGGGTCACGGCGTTGATCGCCAGGTTTTCCCCGAACACATCGTTCCAGTGGAAGGGCGCAAAACAGTTGCCCGGACGCACCCGGTCGGTCACCACCGCCGGCAGCACGGCGCGGCCTCGTACCGAGCGTATTTCGACGTGATCCTTGTCGCGAATGCCGAAGCTGGCGGCATCGTCCGGATGGATCTCCACGAACGGGCCAGGGTTGAGCTTGTTCAGGGTCGCGACCTTGCCGGTCTTGGTCAGGGTGTGCCACTGATGCTGCAAGCGCCCGGTGTTGAGCACGAAAGGGTAGTGCTCGTCGGGCATTTCCGCCGGCGGCAGGTGCGGACGGGCGAGGAAGCTGGCCTTGCCGGTTTCGGTGGGAAAGACGATGGCCGGCTTGCGCCCCTCGGTGTCGATCCTCAGCGTCTGGCTGACACCGTCGTTGATGTAGCGAATCGGATTGCGGTCATCGCCATCGTTTGCCGCGCAGGGCCATTGCAGCGGTGTTTCCCGCAGGCGCACATGGCTGGCGCCGCGAATGTCGTAACCGGTCTTGGGGTTCCAGGCGCGCTTGATCTCTTCGAACACTTCGCTGGCATCGTTGTAGCTGAAGGCGTCGGCAAAGCCCATTTCGCAGGCCACCCGGGCGATGATCTGCCAGTCGGCCAGCGCTTCGCCGGGCGGGGTGACGGCTTGCTGCATCAGCGTCAGGTTGCGCTCGGCGTTGATCATCACGCCTTCAGCTTCGGCCCACAGGGCGCCGGGCAACAGGATGTCGGCGTAGCGGTTGGTCTCGGTGTCGAGGAAAGCGTCCTGGGTGATGACCAGTTCGGCGGCCTGCAGGCCTTCGATGACTTTGCGGCGGTTGGGCACCGAGGCGACCGGATTGGTGCAGATGATCCAGCAGGCCTTGATCCGGCCCTCGGCCATTTGCTCGAACATGTCCACGGTGCCGCCGCCGACGGTGCGCGGCAGGCTGTCGTGGGGGATGTTCCACAGGTCTTCGATGAATACACGATCGGCCTCGACCAGCACCGAACGCTGGCCGGGCAGGCCCGGGCCCATGTAGCCCATCTCCCGGCCGCCCATGGCATTGGGTTGGCCGGTCAGGGAAAACGGCCCGCTGCCGGGGCGGCAGATCGCGCCGGTGGCCAGGTGCAGGTTGCACAGGGCGTTGGTGTTCCAGGTGCCGTGGGTGCTCTGGTTCAGGCCCATGGTCCAGCAGCTCATCCACTCGGCGGCCTCGCCGATCCATTGTGCCGCCTGGCGAATGTCGGCTTCGGCAAGGCCGGTGATCTGCGCGACCTTGTCCGGGGAATAGTCGTCGAGAAACTCGGGCATCGCGTCCCAGCCTTCGGTGAAGGCGGCGATGAAGTCCGGATTGGTGTGGCCGTTCTTCAGCAGCAAGTGCAGCAGGCCGTTGAGCAGCGCCAGGTCGGTGCCGGGCTTGATTTGCAGGAACAGCCCGGCCTTGTCGGCGGTGGCGCTGCGCCGTGGATCGACCACGATCAGCCGGGCGCCGGCCTTGACCCGGTCCATCATGCGCAGGAACAGGATCGGGTGACAGTCGGCCATGTTGGCGCCCGTCACGAAGAACAGGTCGGCCTTGTCGAAGTCCTGATAGGAACCCGGCGGCCCGTCGGAGCCCAGCGACAGTTTGTAGCCGCTGCCGGCGCTTGCCATGCACAGGCGCGAGTTGGACTCGACGTTGTTGGTGCGCACGAACCCCTTGGCCAGCTTGTTGATCAGGTACTGCGCCTCCAGCGACATCTGCCCGGAAACGTAGAACGCCAGGGCATCGGGCCCGTGGGCATCGAGAATGCCGCGCAGCCGGCTGGCGGTTTCGCGGATGGCCTGGTCCATGGCGACGCGCACCGGGTCATGGTCACGGGCGTGGCGCAGGTAGGCGTTTTCCATCCGGCCGGACTCGGCAATCGCCTGACCGCTGGTGGTGCCTTTTGTGCACAGGCGCCCGAAGTTGGTCGGGTGGCTCTTGTCGCCCACCACCTTGACCACCCGGTTGCCCTCGACCTGCATGACGATGCCGCACCCCACGCCACAATAGGGGCATACGCTGCGTACGGTTCTGTCTGCCATGTTCGTCCCTCAACCACCAATGCAAAAGGCGCCATGCGGCCCTCCGTCGAAACGGGGGCTACACGGCGCCTTTGTCGTATAGGTGCAATCTGCGTTGACTGCGTTTCAGGGCAATTGCAAAGGGCGGGCCAGGATGGGGGAAGGGCGGTTTGATGGGGGTTGAGGGGGAAGGGAGGGTTTGTGGGTGCACTTTTTTATTGCGGATTTCAGAGTGGGTGCACCACCGCAGGGAACAACTTCAGGCTGAGATTCCCCAACCTTCGCGCACCGCCCGCCGAATCCCCTCCAGCAACATCGCAAACGCCGGGTTGTCGTTGTTCTCCCGCCAGATCAGGTGCAGCTCGCTCTGCACCCCTTCACCCAGATCGATATCGCGAAACACTACGTTCTTGAACACCACGCTGGTCGCGCAGCGGGGGACCAGGGCCAGGCCCATGGCGGCGTTGACCAGGGCAAGGATGGTCAGGGAGGAGCCGAGCCATTGCACGTAGTCGGGGGCGACGCGGGCCGAGCGCAGGGTGCCGGTCAGCAGTTCGTTGAATGGCGGGTAGGCGACGTGGGAGTACATCAGGAAGGGCTGGGCGTCGAGGTCCTGGACCGACACCGTGGCCGCCGTGGCCAGCCGATGGCTGCTGGGCACGGCCAGCACGAACGGCTCGCGCACCAGGCATTCGGTGGAGTAACCGGGCTCCAGCAACGGCGCACGAGCGATGCCCAGGTCGACGCGGCGGGCGCGCAGGGCTTCGTGTTGCTGGTAGGTGTTCATTTCCGTCAGATCGATTTTTACGTGGGGCTGGGTCAGCCGCGCCTCGGCGATGACCTTGGGCAAAAACTCGTAAACCGCGCTGCCGACGAAGCTGATATTGACCGAGCCGATGTCGCCCTCGGCAAACCGCCGCGCGGTCACCGCTGCTTGCTGGGCGCGCTCCAGCAGGTTCTGCGCTTCGACGAAAAAGGCACGGCCAGCGGCGGTCAACGCAACGCTGCGGGTGCTGCGGGTAAACAGCTCGACCCCCAGGTGATGCTCCAGCAACTGAATCTGCCGGCTGAGCGGCGGCTGGGTCATGTTCAGGCGTTCGGCGGCGCGTCGGAAGTTGAGTTCCGTGGCGACGGTGGTGAAGCAGCGTAGTTGAGTCAGCTCGAACATTGATCTAATCCGGGTATCAATCGAATGCCAAGTTAGATTAGACGGGATCAATGCACGCGTCCATCATCGTCCCAGATCGAAGCAATCCCTAAAAAAACAATGATCGGGAGTCGCCCCTTGAAAACCCTCCAGAGTCCACCCGACCCGAACGCGCTGGCCCGCGCTGCTGCCAAGGTCAAGCGCCATGTGCTGCCGCTGTTCGTGATCATGTTCATCGTCAACTACATCGACCGGGTCAACATCGGTTTCGTGCGCAGCCACTTGGAAACCGACCTGGGCATCGGGGCTGCCGCCTATGGCCTGGGTGCCGGCCTGTTCTTCGTCGGTTACGCGATCTTCGAAGTGCCCTCCAACATGCTGCTGCAACGCTACGGTGCCCGCGCCTGGCTGACCCGCATCATGTTCACCTGGGGCGCTGCCGCGATGGCAATGGCCTTCGTTCAAGGCGAAACCAGCTTCTATGTCCTGCGCTTTATCCTCGGCGCCGCCGAAGCGGGTTTCTTTCCCGGCATCATCTATTACTTCACCCAGTGGCTGCCGGCGGCGGATCGCGGCAAGGCCATGGCGATTTTCCTCAGTGGTTCAGCCATTGCCTCGGTGATCTCCGGCCCCGTGTCCGGTGCACTGTTGCACGTCACCGGTTTGAGCCTGCACGGCTGGCAGTGGATGTTCCTGATCGAAGGCTTCGCCTCCATCGTGCTCTGCGGGTTCGTCTGGTTCTGGCTGCAATCCCATCCACGGGAAGCGAAGTGGCTCAGCGAGGAAGAAAAGACTGCGCTGACCACGGCCATTGAGCTGGAGCAACAGGCCCGCGACGCCAGCCGTACGGTCAAACCATCGGTGTTCAAGTTGCTGGCCGACCGGCAGATCGCGCTGTTCTGCTTCATCTACTTCTCCATCGCCCTGACCATCTACGGCGCCACTTTCTGGCTGCCAAGCATGATCAAGAAGATGGGCAACCTCGGCGACTTCCAGGTCGGCCTGTTCAACTCGATCCCGTGGATCATCTCCATCGTCGCGATGTACGGCTTCGCCGCCATGGCCAGCAAATGGAAGTACCAGCAGGCGTGGGTGGCGGTGACTCTGGTGATCGCATCGTTCGGCATGTTCATGTCCACCACCGGTGGCCCGGTGTTCGCCTTCGTCGCCATCTGTTTCGCGGCCATCGGCTTCAAGGCAGCCTCGGCGCTGTTCTGGCCGATCCCGCAAGGCTATCTGGATGCGCGGATCGCGGCGGCGGTGATCGCCCTGATCAACTCCATCGGCAACCTCGGCGGCTTCGTTGCGCCGACCACCTTCGGTTTCCTGGAACAAACCACCGGTTCCATCGAGGGCGGCCTGTATGGCCTGGCGGCGACCTCGTTGCTGGCAGCCATCGTGATCTTCTTCGCCCGCACCTCGCCAGCCGGCACCGCAGTGAGCGGTGTGGAAAAAAAGCCCCTCAGTCATCAAGCCCTGAAATCTGATCCAACGGGAGCAGCCTCTTGAAAATCACCCGAGTCACCGTCACCCCAATCGCCTTCCGTGATCCGCCTTTGCTCAACGCCAGCGGCATTCATGAACCCTTCGCGCTGCGCTCGATCATCGAAATCGAGAGCGACAACGGCTACATCGGCCTGGGTGAAAGTTACGGCGACGCTCCGGCGCTGGCGATCCAGCAGCAGTTGCAAAGCAAGCTGATCGGCCTGGATCCGTTCAACCTCAACCAGCTGCGCGCTATCGTTCAGGCCACCGTAGCGGCGAACAAACCGGCGAGCATTGCCGGGGCGGAACTGGCGCCCGGGTCCCATGCCAGTAAAGCAGTAAGCAACGCCTATTCGGCGTTCGAAGTGGCGTTCCTGGATTTGCAGGCGCGTTCGTTGAACGTACCGCTGGTGGATCTGCTGGGCGGGGCGATTCGCGATGAGATTCCGTTCAGTGCCTATCTGTTCTTCAAGTATGCGCAGCACGTCAATTCGCCTTACAAGCCGGACAACTGGGGCGAGGCGCTCAACGAAGAGCAGATCGTCGGCCAGGCGCGGCGGATGATCGAGGAGTACGGCTTCAAGAGCATCAAGCTCAAGGCCGGCACGCTGCCGCCGGAGCATGAAGTGTCGTGCATCAAGGCGTTGAAAAAGGCGTTCCCGGGCTATCCGCTGCGCATCGATCCGAACGGCAACTGGTCCATGGAAACCTCGATTCGCATGGCTGAACTGCTGGGCGATGACCTTCAATATTACGAAGACCCGACACCGGGCCTGGACGGCATGGCCGAGCTGCACAAACGTACCGGTCTGCCACTGGCGACTAACATGGTGGTCACCGATTTCGACGAGTTCCGCCGCAGCGTGGCGCAGAACAGCGTGCAGATCGTCCTTGCCGACCACCACTACTGGGGCGGTCTGCGCGACACCCAGGCGCTGGCGAAAATGTGCGAGACCTTTGGCTTGGGCGTGTCGATGCACTCCAACTCGCACCTGGGCATCAGCCTGATGGCCATGGCCCACGTCGCTGCGTCGGTGCCGAATCTCGATTACGCCTGCGACACCCACTACCCGTGGCAGGAACCGGACGAAGAGGTGATCAAGGGCGGCAAGCTGCCGATCGTCGATGGCTGCGTGAAGATCACCCGGGCCCCGGGGCTGGGCGTGGAGCTGGATCACGATCAACTGGGCAAGCTGCACGATCAGTACCTGACCTGCGGCATTCGCCAGCGCGATGACGTGAAGCAGATGCAGAAGTACAAGCCGGATTGGAAAGCGGTCAAGCCGCGGTTCTGATCGCGGGGTTCAAAAGAGCATGTAGCAACCTTGGTCCGGGAAGCGTGGTCGCGCTTGCCCGGGCTTTTTTTTCCTGACCGTAGTTCCGTAATTCCCGCGGACCGTTTCTCTGTAATTGCCGCGAACCGCTTTTCTGTAGGAGCGAGGCTTGCC
>NZ_JAIQWX010000010.1 GCF_020164475.1 Pseudomonas sp. REP124
CCTACACATGTATCTTGGCTTATCGATTGCGCGGCATGTAAGAGCTGCGCAAACAGCAAGATCATCCAAGCCAAAAGCAGCAATAAAATCGCGCACCAGTCTCCTTTTCGAGTATTCCTCTCAATTTTTTCTCACTGCTTGCCATCCTCCCCCCTCAAGGTTAGGGTTGAAGGCATGAAAACCTCTCACACCCTCATCCAGCTCCGTCAGCATCGCAGCTTGTGCCTTGTCAGCGCACGACTGCCGGGCTGAATCGCGGCACCTCGTCTCACGCGTTATCCAGAACATTGATCCACCGGCAGGCCGCCTTTTTTCGGCCCACACAATAAGGATTTCCCCATGACCATGCTCAAAGACCCGTCTTCGAAATACCGCCCATTCCCGGCTATCAACCTGCCGGATCGCACATGGCCGTCGAAAACCATCACCTCCGTGCCTATCTGGTGCAGCTCCGACCTGCGTGATGGTAACCAGTCGCTGATCGAGCCCATGGACGCCGTCAAGAAGCTGCGCTTCTGGAAAACCCTGGTGCAGGTGGGCGTCAAAGAAATCGAAGCCTCCTTCCCGGCCGCTTCGCAAACCGATTTCGACTTCGTGCGTACCCTGATCGAAGACAAGCACATCCCGGACGACACCACCATCCAGGTGCTGACCCAGGGCCGTGAAGACCTGATCGAGCGTACTTTCGAATCCCTGCGCGGCGCGAAAAAAGCCATCGTTCACCTGTACAACGCCACCTCCCCTTCCTTCCGCCGCATTGTCTTCAACCAGGACAAGGACGGGATCAAGGAAATCGCCGTGAGCGCGGCCAAGCTGTTCGTCAAATACGCCGCCCAGCAGCCTGAAACCGAGTGGACCTTCCAGTACTCCCCGGAAACCTTCAGCGCCACCGAGCTGGAATTCGCCAAGGAAGTCTGCGACGCGGTGATCGAGGTCTGGAACCCGACGCCAGAGCGCAAGATGATCCTCAACTTGCCTGCCACCGTGGAATGCGCGACCCCGAACATCTATGCCGACCAGATCGAATGGTTCGGCCGTAACATCAATCGTCGTGACAGCGTGATCATCAGCCTGCACACCCACAACGACCGTGGCACCGGCGTTGCCGCCACCGAACTGGGCCTGATGGCCGGCGCCGACCGCGTTGAAGGCTGCCTGTTCGGCAACGGCGAGCGTACCGGTAACGTCGACCTGGTGACCGTGGCACTGAACATGTACACCCAGGGCCTGAACCCTGAGCTGGACTTCTCCGACATCGACGGCGTGCGCAAGGTCGTCGAAGAGTGCAACCAGATTCAGGTGCACCCACGTCACCCGTACGTCGGCGACCTGGTTCACACCGCTTTCTCCGGCTCGCACCAGGATGCGATCCGCAAGGGCTTCGCCCAGCAGAAACCGGATGCCCTGTGGGAAGTGCCGTACCTGCCGATCGACCCGGCCGACATCGGCCGCAGCTACGAGGCGGTGATCCGCGTCAACAGCCAGTCGGGCAAGGGCGGCATCGCCTACCTGCTGGAGCAGGAATACGGCATCAGCCTGCCGCGTCGCATGCAGATCGAGTTCAGCCAGGTCGTGCAGCGTGAAACCGATCGCCTGGGTCTGGAAATGACCGCTCAGCAGATCCATTCGCTTTTGCACAGCGAGTACCTGCAAGCCAACGCGCCTTACGCGCTGGTCAGCCACCGTCTGCAGGAAGAAAACGGCCACAGCGCCGTCGAAGTAGAAGTCGCCAGCCAAGGCCAGGGCGAAACCAATCTGCACTGGCGCGGCAAGGGCAACGGTGCCCTGGAAGCACTGGTGGCCGGCCTGCCGATTCCGGTGGAAATCATGGATTACAACGAACACGCCATCGGCTCGGGCACCAATGCCAAGGCGGCGGCCTACATTGAACTGCGTGTGAATGGTGAGCGTGCAGTGCACGGCGTCGGCATCGACGAAAACATCACCACCGCCAGCTTCAAGGCCCTTTTCAGCGCGCTGAACCGCTCGCTGAGCCAGCCGGAAGCTAAAGCGGCGTAAAGCTCACCGCAATGCAAAAGGCCCCGGGGTGTGAACCTCGGGGCCTTTTTGTTTGCCTTGAGTTTTGGTCTGCCTGTTATGCCGCATCGCGAGCAGGCTCGCTCCCACAAGGGATGTGTGGTGAACACAAAATTCTGATTTCACTCGATCCACTGTGGGAGCGAGCCTGCTCGCGAAGAGGCCCTGTCAGGCAGCGCAAATCTCAGGTGAACTCGAAGGTGTCAGCATCCAGATTCGCCGGAAACCTGGTGCGATAAGCCTGCAGCTCCGCCGCATCCAGCACCACTTTGAATACCCCGTCCGCCTCCCCCGCACTGAGCAAGGTCTCGCCCTGGAAGTCGAGCACCTGACTGTCGCCGGTATAGGCAAAGCCTTTCCCGTCCGTGCCGACACGATTCACCGCCGCCACATAACACAGATTTTCAATCGCCCGCGCCGGCAGCAAACGGTTCCAGTGCTGACGCCGCGCACCCGGCCAGTTGGCGGTGTACAGCAGCAGGTCGGTGTCTTGGGCATCACGGCTCCAGACCGGGAATCGCAGGTCGTAGCAGATCAGCGGCCGCACCCGCCAACCCTTGAGCTCGAACTGCACCTGACGCTCGCCGGGCGTGTAATGGTTGTGCTCACCCGCCATGCGAAACAGATGGCGCTTGTCGTAGTGCAGCACTTCACCATCCGGCCGTGCCCACAACAGGCGATTGCGGTGGCTGCCATCGGCGGCCTGGACGATCACGCTACCGGTGATTACCGCATCGAACTTCGCCGCCTGGGCCCGCAGCCATTTACTGGTCGGACCGTTCTCCGCCTCGGCCAGCGCCTCGGACTCCATGGAGAACCCGGTGGTGAACATCTCCGGCAGGATGATCAGGTCAGCGCCCCGAGCCTGTTCCAGCAACGGCTCGAAATGCGCCAGGTTGGCCTGGCGGTCGTGCCAGGCCAGGGTTGTCTGGACCAGCGCAACGGTCAACTTCGGCAAGGCACTCAAATCACGCATAGTTTTTCCGCTGCTTCACGCAGGGTCTCCGGGCGTTTGGCAAAGCACAGGCGCACCAGGCGCTGGCCTTCAGGTGGAGTCTGGTAGAACACCGAAATCGGGATGCTCGCCACGCCATGCTCGCGAGTCATCCACAGGGCCATTTCGACGTCGTTGAGGTCCGGACGGATCTGCGAGTAATCGACCAGCTGGAAGTAGGTGCCGGCGACCCGGGTGAAACTGAAGCGCGACGGCGCCAGCAGATCGCAGAACAGGTCACGCTTGGCCTGATAAAAGTCTGGCAGTTCGTCGATGTGTTCCGGGTGCTCGGCCATGAAATCGGCCAGGGCGAATTGAAGCGGGGTCACGCCGCAGAAACTCACGTACTGGTGCACCTTGCGCAGCTCTGCCGTAAGGGCCGGCGGTGCGACCACGTAGCCGGTTTTCCAGCCGGTGACGTGATAGGTCTTGCCGAACGAGCTGACCACGAAGGCGCGCTGGTACAGCTCTTCGTGATTCAGCACGCTGACGTGAGGCACGCCGTCGAACACCAGATGTTCGTAGACTTCATCGCTCACCAGATAGATGTCGCGACCACGAATCAGGTCCGCCAACTGATCAAGCTCCGCACGGCTGATCAGCGCGCCACTGGGGTTGTGCGGGGTATTGAGCACGATCATCCGGGTACGCGGGGTGATGGCCGCGGCCAGCTTCTCGAAGTCGATGGAGAAATCGTCCAGCCCCAGTTGCACATGCACGCAACGACCGCCGGCCAGTTCCACTGACGGCTCGTAGCTGTCATAGCACGGGTCGAAGACGATCACTTCGTCGCCGCTGTGGATAACGGCCTGGATCGCGCAGAAGATCGCCTGGGTGGCGCCGGGGGTGATGGTCACCTCGTTGTCGACATCGACCGCGACGCCATAGCAGCGGGCAATCTTCGCCGCCACTTGCTGACGCAGCAGCGGCAACCCGGTCATTGGAGAATACTGGTTGTGGCCTTGGGCAATATGCCGCCCGACCGCATCGCACAGCGCCTGCGGGGCATCGAAATCGGGGAAACCCTGAGACAGATTGATCGCCCCGGTCTGCGCCGCGAGCTGAGACATCTGGGTGAAGATGGTGATGCCGACATTCGGCAACTTGCTGGTGATCATCGGTGCTTTCCTGCTCTGCACCCGGCTCTGACGCGGCGCGGGAGAGTCGAGAATAGCCCATCCGATGAACATAAAAAAAGGGCGCACAAGGCGCCCTTTTTTTCACCTGTTGCCGCCCCGCCCCCTGTAGGAGCGAGGCTTGCCCGCGAACCATGCACTGCGGTGCAACAGATACACCGCGTCATCGTTCTTCGCGGGCGAGCCTCGCTCCTACAGAGGTTGGAGCAGGCCCGCAATCAACGCTTATCGCGGCGCTTCTTGTCGGCCTTCTTGTGGTGCGACATCAAGCGACGCTTCTTGTTGACCTGGCGGTCGGTCAGCGAGTTCTTGTTGCCTTCGTACGGGTTTTCACCGCCTTTGAACTCGATGCGGATCGGCGTACCGACCAGCTTCAAGACACGGCGATAAGTGTTTTCCAGGTAACGCACGTAAGACTTCGGCACCTTCTCGATCTGGTTACCGTGAATCACGATGATCGGCGGGTTCGCGCCACCCAAGTGAGCGTAACGCAGCTTGATCCGGCGGCTGTTGACCATCGGCGGCTGGTGCTCGGTGACCGCGTCCTCGAGGATCTGGGTCAGACGGCTGGTCGGCCAGCGAGTAACCGCCGACTTGAACGAGTTCTGCACCGAAGCGTAGAGGTTGCCCACGCCCGTACCGTGCAGCGCCGAGATGAAGTGGATGTCGGCGAACTCAACGAAGAACAGCCGACGTTGCAGCTCGACCTTCACGTAATCGCGCTCGCTCGGCGTCATGCCGTCCCACTTGTTGATCGCGATAACCAGTGCACGACCAGCTTCCAGGGCGAAGCCCAGCAAGTTGAGGTCGTGATCCACCACGCCTTCGCGGGCGTCCATCACGAAGATCACCACATTGGCGTCTTTGATCGCCTGCAGGGTTTTGACCACGGAGAATTTTTCGACTTCTTCGTGGATCTTTCCGCGCTTGCGCACACCGGCGGTGTCGATCAGCGTGTACTTCTCTTCGTTACGCTCGAACGGGATGTAGATACTGTCGCGGGTGGTGCCGGGCTGGTCATACACGATCACCCGGTCTTCACCGAGCATGCGGTTGACCAGGGTCGACTTGCCGACGTTCGGACGGCCGATGATGGCGATCTTGATGCCATCTTTTTCGCTCGGACCAGGAATGCGCTTGGCTTCTTCGCCTTCGGCAACTTCCTCTTCTTCGCCTTCTTCCAGCTCGTCTTCGTCTTTCGGGAATTCGCTCAGCGCGGCTTCCAGCAGCTGGGTGATACCACGGCCGTGAGCACCGGCGATCGGGATCGCGTGGCCCATGCCCAGCGGGGCGAATTCGGCGCGGGCCATTTCAGGGTCGATGTTGTCGACCTTGTTGGCGACCACGTGGGAACGCTTGTTACGCTTGCGCAAGTGTTCGGCGATCATCTGGTCGGCAGCGGTGAAACCCGCCTTGGCGTCTACCAGGAACAGAACGACATCCGCTTCTTCAATGGCCAGCAGCGACTGCTCGGCCATTTTTTCGTCCATACCATGCTCGTCACCGGAAATACCGCCGGTGTCGATCAGAATGTAGGAACGCCCTTGCCACTTGGCCTCACCGTACTGGCGATCACGGGTCAGACCGGACAAGTCGCCGACGATGGCGTCGCGAGTCCTGGTCAGGCGGTTGAACAAGGTGGACTTGCCGACGTTCGGTCGACCCACCAGGGCGATTACGGGAACCATGCGGCTCTCCACTTCGTTATTTCAGAAAATACAAAAGCCGCTGCGTGGGCAGCGGCTGGTGCTCGAGGGCTTTCCCGGGCGTGTTTTCTGTGGGAGCGAGCCTGCTCGCGATAAACGCCAGGACACCGCGTTTATTCAGGATGCCAACGTTATCGTTAGCGTCCATCGCGAGCAGGCTCGCTCCCACATTCATTCATACCAACAGGTGTAGCCGCCTGGGGTATCAACCCCAAGCATAGTTGTTACTTGATGGTCAGGGCTTCCAGTTTGCCGCTGTTGCCATACACATAAATCGTGTCGCCCACCACCAGCGGACGGGCACGCAGGCCGTCGCTGTCGATGCGCTCACGGCCGACGAAACGGCCGTCTACCTGACTCAGCAGGTGCAGGTAACCTTCCAGGTCACCCACTGCAACGTAGCTGGAGAACACTTCCGGAGCCGACAGTTGACGGCGGGCCAGCGCATCGTTGCTCCACAGGGCTGTGGTGGAACGCTCGTCGACGCCTTCAACGGTACCCGAAGACAGGCTTACGTAAACGCTGCCGAAACCCTGGGCCACACCGGCATAGCTGGAAGCATCACGCTGCCACAGCTGACGACCGCTCTGCAGGTCCAGAGCCGCGACGCGACCCTGGTAGCTGGCGACGTAGATGGTTTCGCCCGACAGCAGCAGACCACCATCGATATCGACCACACGCTCAAGCTCCGAACGACCTTGCGGAATCGCTACACGCTGTTCCCACACCGGCACGCCGTTGGAAATGTCGAGAGCGACCACTTTGCCGGTCGAAAAACCAGCCACCGCCAGGCGGTTGGTGACGATCGGCGCACTGGTACCGCGCAGGGTCAGTACCGCAGGCGTGTTGTCATACATCCAGCGCTGGTTGCCGGTAGCGGCATCCAGACCGATCAGACGATCGTCCTGGGTCTGAACCACCACCACATCACCGTTGTTGGCCGGTGGTGCGAGGACTTCGCTGGACACGCGAGCGCGCCATTTCTCTTCGCCGTTGATGGCGTCCAGGGCAACGATTTCACCCTTGAGCGTACCGATCGTCAGCAGACCGTAACCGACGCCAACGGCACCGGACACAGGCAGTTCGAGATCTTTCTTCCATTTCACGTCGCCGTTGCTGCGATCCAGCGCCATCACCACACCGGTCACGTCGGCAGCATAGATGGTGTCGCCATCGATCGCCGGAACCAGCATGTTGTAGGTTTCGCCCTGACCGTCACCGATCGAACGACTCCACTGTTTCTGCAGAACCACTTCTTCCTTGAAATCGGTCAATTCGGCCGGCGGCAGTTCTTTCTTGCTGTTGCTGCTGCAACCCGCGGCCAGAATGGCCAGAGCCAGCAATGCTGCATGTTTCCAACGAATCACGTCACGCATCCCCTTTGGCCAGATCGTCCAGCTTGATTTGCAGGCCACCGACCGCCGCTTCATCCGACAGTGCCGCCTTGGCCTTTTGATAGGCCGCGTGCGCTTCATCGGTACGACCCAGCTGAACCAGCAGGTCGCCCTTGAGTTCTTCACGAGTAGCCAGGAATGCCTTGTCGGCATCGCCTTCGAGCAGTTTCAGGGCCTCATCGACCTTGTTCTGCGCGGCCAGTACCTGCGCCAGACGCTGACGGGCGATTTCGCCCAGTGCCGCGTTGGCAGGTTTGGCAGTGATGGCTTTCAGCTCGCTGGCTGCGTCATCCAGCTTGCCGCTGTCGACCGCGACTTTCGCCACGAACAGGCTGCCGTACTGCGCGTAGGCGCTGCCGGCGAACTCGCTGTTGAGCTTGCCTGCCAGGTCCGATACACGGGCCGCATCCGGCTTGCCGTCAGGCGTCAGTGTGGTTTCCAGCAGTTGCTGATAGAGCACCGAGGCGCCTTGCGACTGGTTGCTCTGATACTTATGGAACGCCTGCCAGCCGAATACGATGACCAGCGCCAACAGGCCGCCGGTGACCAGGGGCTTGCCGTTGCGCGACCACCATTCCTTAAAATCCGCCAGCTGTTCGTCTTCGGTACTCGACACCCCAATACTCCTTAATCGCTAATTCGGCTGTTTAAGACAGCTTCAACCCTGCACGACGCAGGTGGCCAGGTGTGCAGCAAGCGCATCCCAGGCAATGCTTTGTTGTTCGCCCTGGCCACGCAGGGGTTTGAAACCTACCACTTGCTGGGCCATCTCGTCGTCACCGAGGATCAGCGCATACAGCGCACCGCTCTTGTCGGCTTTCTTGAATTGGCTTTTGAAACTGCCGGCGCCGGCGTTCACTTGCAGGCGCAGGTTGGGCAACTGGTCACGTACACGCTCGGCCAGTGCCAGACCGGCCAGCTCGGCCTCTTCGCCAAAGGCGCAGAGGTAGACGTCGACCTGACGGGAAATCTCTTCGGGAATCTGCTCCAGGGTTTCCAGCAACAGAACCAGGCGCTCGATACCCATGGCGAAACCCACGCCGGCAGTCGGCTTGCCGCCCATCTGCTCGACCAGGCCGTCGTAACGACCACCGGCACACACGGTGCCCTGGGCGCCGAGCTTGTCGGTGACCCATTCGAAAACGGTTTTGCTGTAGTAGTCCAACCCGCGAACAAGCTTGGGGTTGATGACATAAGGAATGCCGGCAGCGTCCAGGCGAGCCTTGAGGCCCTCGAAGTGCGTGCGGGATTCTTCGTCGAGGTAGTCGGCCATCTTCGGCGCATCGACCAGAATCGCTTGGGTATCGGCGTTCTTGGTGTCGAGTACACGCAGCGGATTGGTCTTCAGGCGGCGCTGGCTGTCTTCGTCCAGCTTGTCCAGGTGTTGCGACAGGAACGCGACCAGCGCTTCACGGTAACGACCGCGGGATTCGCTGGTGCCCAGGCTGTTGAGCTCGAGCTTGACCGCATCACGGATGCCCAGCTCGCCCCACAGGCGCCAGGTCAGCACGATCAGCTCGGCATCGATGTCCGGACCATCGAGGTTGAACACCTCGACACCGATCTGGTGGAACTGGCGATAACGGCCTTTCTGCGGACGCTCGTGGCGGAACATCGGACCGATGTACCAGAGTTTCTGCACCTGGCCACCACCGGTGATGCCGTGCTCGAGCACGGCACGCACGCAGGCCGCGGTGCCTTCAGGGCGCAGGGTCAGGGAGTCGCCGTTGCGGTCGTCGAAGGTGTACATCTCTTTTTCGACGATGTCGGTCACTTCACCGATGGAGCGCTTGAACAGCTCGGTGAATTCGACGATCGGCATGCGGATCTGCTTGTAACCGTAGTTATCCAGCAGGCGCGAAACGGTGCCTTCGAAGTGACGCCACAGGGGGGTCTGTTCGGGCAGGATGTCGTTCATGCCACGAATGGCTTGCAGAGACTTGCTCACTATCGGTCCTTAAATTCGTTCGGCTCTAGAGTCGGACTCAGCCACGCGCAATCACGGCAGCGTCGGCTTCGACCTTTTCGGCCGCTTTCTCGCGGATCAAGCGTTCAAGCTCATCCACCAGATTGTCATTCGTCAGTTTCTGCGACGGCTTGCCGTCGATGTAAATCAGGTTTGGCGTGCCGCCAGTCAAGCCGATATGGGCTTCCTTGGCTTCACCCGGGCCGTTGACCACGCAACCGATGACCGCAACATCCAGCGGCACCAGCAGGTCTTCGAGGCGCCCTTCCAGTTCGTTCATGGTTTTGACCACATCGAAGTTCTGCCGCGAGCAGCTCGGGCAGGCGATGAAGTTGATGCCACGGGAACGCAGGTGCAGGGATTTGAGAATGTCGTAGCCGACTTTCACTTCCTCGACCGGGTCAGCCGCCAACGAGATGCGAATAGTATCGCCAATCCCTTCGGCGAGCAGCATACCGAGGCCCACTGCGGATTTCACCGTGCCTGAACGCAAACCGCCGGCTTCGGTGATGCCCAGGTGCAGCGGCTGGACGATTTCCTTGGCCAGCAGGCGGTACGCCTCGACCGCCATGAACACATCGGAAGCCTTCACGCTGACCTTGAAGTCCTGGAAATTCAGGCGTTCGAGGTGTTCGACGTGACGCAGAGCGGACTCGACCAGCGCAGCCGGCGTCGGCTCGCCGTATTTCTTCTGCAGGTCTTTTTCCAGGGAACCGGCGTTGACGCCGATGCGGATTGGAATCCCGCGATCACGGGCGGCATCGACCACGGCGCGCACGCGATCTTCGCGACCGATGTTGCCCGGGTTGATCCGCAGACAGTCGACGCCCAGTTCAGCGACGCGCAGCGCGATGCGGTAGTCGAAGTGGATATCCGCGACCAAAGGCACTTTGACCAGTTGCTTGATCTTGCCGAAGGCCTCGGCGGCGTCCATGTCCGGTACGGATACGCGAACGATATCGACGCCGGCCGCTTCCAGCCGATTGATCTGCGCGACGGTGGCGGCAACATCATTGGTATCGCTGTTGGTCATGCTCTGCACGGCGATAGGTGCATCGCCACCGACAGGCACATTCCCGACCCAGATCTTGCGCGACTCGCGACGTTTGATTGGAGATTCGCCGTGCATGACTTATTGACCCAACTTCAGGCGAGCAGTCTCGCCACTGGTGAACGGAGCAACATCAACCGCCTGGCCGTTGTAGCTGACCTGCGCGCCGCGGGCGTAGCCCAGGCGAACGGCGAACGGTGGCTTGCCGTTGACGGAAAGGCTGTCGCCTTTACGCTTGAGACCGCTGAACAGTACCTTGCCGCCACCGTCGGTGACTTGCGTCCAGCAATCGGCAACGAATTGCACTTGAACCTGACCCTGGCCGACAGACGGAGCCGCTGCCGCAACGACTGGAGCAGCCGCTGGCGCTGGAGCAGCCGGGGCGGTAACGGTTGGAGCCGGAACAGCAGGAGCCGCTGGTGCCGGAGTTACAGGCGTCGCAGCAACCGCAGGGGTAGTATGCGCCGCAGCAGCAGGTACCGGGGCGGCGGGCACTGCCGGGGCAGTCGCTTGAGCTTCTGCCGGTGCTTCAGCCGAAGTCTCGGCCTGCGGCAACGCCAGGGCAGTCGAATTATCAACCTGCCCCTCTGCAACGGCCTGATCTTCAGGCTCGTCCAGCGGATGAATCTGTGTGGTGCCGTCGGCGCCTTCGACTTCGACGTGCTCAGGGCTGAGGCTGGTCAGTTCCTGTTTGCGCATCGCGGTCTGATCCTGCCACCAGACGAAACCGCCACCGATGACGGCCACCAGCAGCAACAGGCTGACAAGACGCAAGATAGTGTGGGAAACCCGAACCGGCTCTTCGATGCGACCCAGGCCTTGGACGTTGCTGCCCTGGGAGTCGGTGCCGGTGGATTGGTCGAACTGCTGAACCAGAACGGCCTGGTCCATGCCGAGCAATTTGGCGTAGGCGCGGATATAACCGCGGGCGAAAGTGTGCCCCGGCAGCTTGTCGAAAGCGCCGGCTTCCAGATTGCTCAGGGAATTGACGGTGAGGTTGAGCTTGAGGGCCACTTCGGCCAGCGACCAGCCATTGCTTTCGCGGGCCTGGCGCAAGGTCTCACCGGGGTTAACGCGATTCGCTGCTACAACTTCGGGATGCGCCGCTTTCATCATTGCTCCGACAGGTATTGCTGATATTCCGGTGTACCCGGATAGAGTCTTTTTAGTTGCAGGCCAAAACTGGCGGCCTTGTCGCGATCTTCGAACACTTTTGCCAGCCGAACGCCGAGCAATAGACTACGTGCATTTTGCTCGGCAAGCAGGCTGAAACGATCGTAGTAGTCACGCGCGGGCACATAATGCCTGTCTTCGTAAGACAACTCAGCCATTTCCAGCAATGCTCTTGGCTGTTGTCGATTCAAACGCAGGGCTTTTTCCAGTTGCTGCTGCGCCAGATCGCGCTGGCCCATCATCGCAGCGGTCATGCCGAGGTTCTCGAATACTCGCGAACGCTCAGGATACAGGGTATCGGCAGCGGCCTGTTCAAAGCGCTCGTAGGCTTCCTTGTATCGCTTCTGCTCGAAAAGAAAACTGCCGTAGTTATTGAGGATTCGTGCATCGGCGGGACGGGAGGAAAGCGCCTTGCGAAAGTGCTGGTCGGCCAGCTCCGGTTCCAGCTCGGCCTGGAACACCAGCGCCAGTGCCGCGTTGGCGTCCGCGTCGGAACTATCGAGTTCCAGCGCTTTCTTCAACGGCACTTTTGCCCGCTCGGTCATGCCCTGCTGCAGGTAGCCGATGCCCAACTGCACATATGCCTCACGCGCTTCATCGCGGCCCTTGCTGGTCTTCATCGGGTTGTAGTCGCCCGAAAGAACACAGCCAGCACACAGGCTGGCCAATAACAAAAGCAGCGCAAAGCGCAGGGACATAGAGATCCTCTCTTGTTTACTTGTTCGCGGCGTTCACGGCCATATCGTTTTCGGCGCTCAATTCGCGCACGGCGATATAACGTTCGCTACGACGGGTGCGATCCATCACCTGCCCTACCAATTGACCACAAGCGGCGTCGATGTCTTCACCACGGGTGGTGCGGACGGTGACGTTGAAACCGGCGTGATGCAGCTGATCCTGGAACCGACGAATGGCGTTGTTGCTTGGCCGCTCGTACCCGGAATGCGGGAACGGGTTGAAGGGGATCAGGTTGATCTTGCACGGGATGTTTTTCAGCAACTCGATCATTTCGACTGCGTGTTCGAGCTTGTCGTTCACGTCTTTCAACAAGGTGTACTCAATGGTCAGCACACGCTTTTCGCCCAGGGACGACATGTAGCGCTGGCACGATTCGAGCAGCATCTTAAGCGGATACTTCTTGTTGATCGGCACCAATTGGTTACGCAATGCGTCATTCGGTGCGTGCAGGGACAACGCCAGGGAGACGTCGATGTGCTTGGCCAGCTCATCGATCATCGGCACCACGCCCGAAGTGGACAGGGTCACGCGGCGCTTGGAAATGCCGTAACCCAGGTCATCCATCATCAGATGCATGGCGGCAATGACGTTGTCGAAGTTCAGCAGCGGCTCACCCATGCCCATCATCACCACGTTGGTGATGGCACGGTCGACGGTCGCCGGGACGCTGCCAAAGGATTTGTTGGCAATCCACACCTGGCCGATGACTTCGGCGGCGGTGAGGTTGCTATTGAAGCCTTGCTTGCCGGTGGAGCAGAAACTGCAGTCCAGGGCACAGCCAGCCTGAGAGGAAACGCACAAGGTGCCGCGCTTGCCCTGAGGGATGTAAACGGTCTCGACGCAGCTACCGGACGCCACGCGTACGACCCATTTACGGGTACCGTCGCTGGAAATGTCCTCGCTGACCACTTCGGGGCCGCGAACTTCAGCAACAGCCTTGAGCTTTTCGCGCAAGGCCTTGCTGACGTTCGTCATGGCGTCGAAATCATCGACGCCAAAGTGGTGAATCCATTTCATTACCTGACCGGCACGGAAACGCTTCTCCCCGATTGAGTCGAAGAATTTTTCCATTTCCGACTGGGTGAGCCCCAGCAGGTTGGTTTTAACAGTCGATGTAGTCATGGATTCACCTTCCACTCTTTAAGCCAATGCTTAGCGAGCGGTTACTTCAGTAGCTGCGAAGAAGTATGCGATTTCGCGAGCGGCAGCGGCTTCGGAGTCCGAACCGTGTACAGCGTTGGCGTCGATGGATTCAGCGAAGTCAGCACGGATGGTGCCGGCAGCAGCTTCTTTAGGGTTGGTAGCGCCCATCAGCTCACGGTTGCGAGCGATAGCGTTTTCACCTTCCAGAACCTGAACGACAACCGGACCGGAAGTCATGAAGGCAACCAGGTCGCCGAAGAAACCACGAGCGCTGTGCTCAGCGTAGAAGCCTTCGGCTTCGGCTTTGGACAGTTGCTTCAGTTTCGAAGCTACAACGCGCAGGCCAGCGTCTTCGAAGCGAGTGGTGATCTTGCCGATCACGTTTTTGGCAACGGCGTCAGGCTTGATGATGGAGAAAGTACGTTGAACAGCCATGGTGTAACTCCAGAAACGGTAATGTGCGAAAAATTAAACCCGCGAATTATACGCGGGTTCTCGGGTATTGCCTAACCTGCGGCGTGGCTCAGTCGCGTTCAGCGATCCAGTGGGCCTGAATGGCCTCCAGGATCTTCTCGCCACAATGCTCAGGCTTGTCGCCGAACTCGGGCAATTCCATCACCCACTTGCGCAGATCGACGAAGTTGACCGACATAGGGTCTACATCGGGCTTGGATTCAGCCAGCTGGATTGCGATCTCCAGTACATCAGTCCACATGAGACTCATGACAATTCCTTGAATCAGTGCGGCGCTTCGGCTGCGTGGTTGAGCGAGTACTTCGGAATTTCGACGGTCAGGTCTTCGGTGCCGACCTTGGCCTGACAGGCCAGACGAGACTGGGCTTCCAGACCCCAGGCCTTGTCAAGATAGTCCTCTTCCAGCTCGTCAGCCTCTTCCAGCGAGTCGAAACCCTCACGAACGATGCAGTGACAAGTGGTGCAGGCGCAGACGCCGCCACAGGCACTTTCCATCTCGATATGGTGCTCGTGGGCCAGTTCGAGGATGGACGTACCGGTCTCAGCCTCCACGACCATGCCGTCCGGGCAAAACTTTTCGTGTGGCAGAAAAATGACCTGCGGCATCGTTATTCCTCAATCTCATTCAGGTTGCGCCCGGCCAACGCGGCTTTCACCGTCGAGTCCATGCGGCGGGCAGCAAAGGCATCAGTCACTTGCGACAGACGCTTGGTCTGCTGCTCGATGGCGTAACCATCGGTACCTTTCATCAGTTCGGTCAGCTCCTGCACCTGCATGTCGATGACCATGCGCTCTTCGGCATCGAGCAGGCGGTCGCCGTCGACGTCCAAAGCAGCCTGCACCGCCTCAACCAGGCGCTGGGCGTCGACCTGCTGCTCGCGCAATACGCGGGCAACCTTGTCGTCATTGGCGTGCTGGAACGAATCCTTGAGCATTTTGGCGATTTCGCCGTCGGTCAGACCGTAAGACGGCTTGACCTGAATGCTGGCCTCGACGCCCGAACCCAGCTCGCGAGCGGAGACATTCAGCAAACCGTCGGCATCGACCTGGAAGGTCACGCGAATCTTCGCAGCACCGGCCACCATCGCCGGAATGCCGCGCAATTCGAAGCGCGCCAGGGAGCGGCAGTCGCTGATCAGCTCGCGCTCACCCTGCAGCACATGGATCGCCATGGCCGACTGGCCGTCTTTATACGTGGTGAAGTCCTGGGCGCGAGCGACGGGGATGGTGGTGTTGCGCGGAATCACCTTCTCCATCAGGCCACCCATGGTTTCCAGCCCCAGGGACAACGGAATAACGTCGAGCAGCAACAGCTCTTCGCCGTCACGCTTGTTGCCAGCCAGAGTATCGGCCTGGATCGCGGCACCAATGGCCACCACTTGATCCGGATCGATCTCGGTCAACGGCTGACGACCGAAAGCTTCGGCGACGGCTTCGCGAACACGTGGAACGCGGGTCGAACCACCGACCATGACCACCGCATGCACTTCTTCCAGCTCTACGCCGGAGTCACGCACGGCACGGCGGCAGGCCTTCAGGCTGCGAGCGACCATCGGCTCGATCAGCGCATTGAAGGCTTCGCGGGTCAGCTCGGCTTTCCAGTCGCCATAGGCAACTTCAACAGCTTGGGTATTGGTCAACGCTTCCTTGGCCGCACAAGCGGTTTGCAAGAGATTGCGTTGCGCACCCGGATCGAGGTCGGCGGACAGACCGGCGCTCTCGATGATCCAGCCAGCGATCGCGTGGTCGAAGTCATCGCCGCCCAGGGCGCTGTCGCCACCGGTGGCCAGCACTTCGAACACACCGCCGGTCAGGCGCAGAATGGAAATATCGAAAGTGCCGCCGCCCAGGTCATAAATGGCGACCAGGCCTTCGGCATGCTGGTCCAGACCATAAGCCACGGCGGCAGCGGTCGGCTCGTTAAGCAGGCGCAGCACGTTGAGGCCGGCCAGCTTGGCGGCGTCCTTTGTGGCTTGGCGCTGAGCGTCGTCGAAATAAGCCGGAACCGTAATCACTGCGCCCACAAGCTCACCACCCAGGGTGGCTTCAGCACGCTGGCGCAGGACCTTGAGGATATCGGCGGAGACTTCGACCGGGCTTTTCGGGCCCTGGATCGTGTCGATGAACGGCATGTGCGATTCGCCGCCGACAAAGCGATACGGCAGTTGCTCGCCCAATTGCTTGACGTCGGACAGACCACGACCCATCAAGCGCTTGACCGACAGCACAGTGTTCAGGGGATCAGCGGAGGCAGCCAGTTTGGCGGATTCGCCGACTTCGACGCGATCGGCGTGATAGCGCACGGCAGACGGCAGGATGACCCGCCCTTCTGCGTCGGCCAGAGGCTCGGAAAGACCGCTGCGCAAGGCAGCGACCAGCGAATTGGTAGTGCCCAAGTCGATCCCCACAGCCAGGCGACGCTGGTGCGGTTGAGGACTTTGGCCGGGTTCGGCGATCTGCAGTAGGGCCATCGTTATCAGGACTTATCTGTATATCAGGCGTGCGACCGGAGCGGCACTGGGTTAATCGTCGAGGCGCTCTTCTAACTGGCGCACTTCGTAGGTCAGCTTGTCGAGGAACTGCATGCGTCGCATCAGGCGCTCGGCGCGCTCGCGGTGCGCAGCATCGTTCCAGCAAGCGGCAAAACTCTGGTTCAGCTCTTCCTGGGCAGCCTTGAGGCGGCGCTTGAACGCGGCAACGCCAGACAGGTCGGCGCTGTCCTGCAGATCTTCGAGCTCTTCACGCAACTCCATCTGTTGCAGAAGAAACTCCGAATCATGCACCGTGACCTCCAGCGGCAGCTCGCCACCACTCAAGGCGAGCAGGTAACGCGCGCGCTTGGGGGGATTTTTGAGCGTCTGGTAGGCCTCGTTGAGGCTCGCGGATTGTTCCAGCGCCAGCCGCTGCTCACGCTCGGTGGCGTCAGCAAAGCGGTCCGGATGAACGCTGCGCGCCAACTCACGGTAGCGCGAAGCCAGCTGATCGAGATCCAGGTCGAAACCCGGCTTCAGCTCAAATAAAGCGAAATGACAAGGAGTACCCACGACTAGCCTCAGATGTTGAAGCTTTCGCCGCAGCCACACTCACCGCGCACGTTGGGGTTGTTGAACTTGAAGCCTTCGTTCAACCCTTCCTTGACGAAATCGAGCTCGGTGCCGTCCAGGTAGGCCAGGCTTTTCGGGTCGATGATCACTTTCTCGCCGTGACTTTCGAACACCTGATCCTCTTCAACCACCTCGTCGACAAACTCCAGCACGTAGGCAAGGCCGGAGCAGCCTGTGGTGCGAACACCCAGACGAATTCCCTCGCCCTTGCCGCGCCCGTCGAGGGAGCGACGCACGTGACGTGCTGCCGCTTCTGTCATGCTGATAGCCATCGTTGACTCCTTACTCGTCGCCAAATCTTGAAAGTCAGATCAAGCCTTTCTTCTGCTTGTAGTCGCGAACGGCAGCCTTGATGGCGTCTTCAGCGAGTACGGAGCAGTGAATTTTCACTGGCGGCAGGGCCAGTTCTTCAGCCAGCTGAGTGTTCTTGATGGTTTCTGCCTCGTCCAGCGTCTTGCCCTTCATCCACTCGGTGGCCAGGGAGCTGGAAGCGATGGCGGAACCGCAGCCGTAGGTCTTGAACTTGGCATCTTCGATGATGCCGGCGTCGTTGACCTTGATCTGCAGGCGCATGACGTCGCCGCAAGCCGGCGCGCCGACCATGCCGGTGCCGACATCAGGATCTTCCGCGTCCATCTTGCCGACGTTGCGCGGGTTTTCGTAGTGGTCGATGACCTTTTCGCTGTAAGCCATGATTCTTAATCCTCACTCATCAGAGAGTCGCTCTTTGAACCCCGGGGCTTGAGCCCGCGGGGCCGGTTCGCGGCGACTTGAAATCAGTGTGCCGCCCACTCGATTTTCGAAATGTCGACACCGTCTTTGTACATGTCCCACAGCGGCGACAGAGCGCGCAGCTTGGTAACGGCCTCGCAGACTTTCTGCGCGGCGTAGTCGATCTCTTCTTCGGTGGTGAAACGGCCGAAGGTGAAGCGGATCGAGCTGTGTGCCAGTTCGTCGTTGCGGCCCAGGGCGCGCAGTACGTACGAAGGCTCGAGGGACGCCGAGGTGCAGGCCGAACCGGACGAAACCGCCAGATCCTTGAGGGCCATGATCAGCGACTCGCCTTCAACGTAGTTGAAGCTCAGGTTCAGGTTGTGCGGAACGCGGGCGGTCAGGCTGCCGTTGACGTACAGCTCTTCCAGGTGCTCGACCTGCTTATAGAAACGATCGCTCAAGGCCTTGATGCGCACGTTCTCGGCAGCCATGTCTTCCTTGGCTACGCGGAAGGCTTCGCCCATGCCGACGATCTGGTGGGTCGCCAGAGTGCCCGAACGCATGCCGCGCTCGTGACCGCCGCCGTGCATGGTCGCTTCGATACGCACGCGAGGCTTGCGGCTCACGTACAGCGCGCCGATGCCTTTAGGGCCGTAGGTCTTGTGGGCGGAGAAGGACATCATGTCGACTTTCAGCTTCTGCAGGTCGATCTCGACCTTGCCGGTGGACTGAGCGGCGTCGACATGGAACAGGATGCCTTTGGAACGAGTCAGTTCGCCGATGGCGGCGATGTCGTTCACGGTACCGATCTCGTTGTTCACGTGCATGATCGATACGAGGATGGTGTCGTCGCGCAGAGCCGCTTCGACCATCTCAGGAGTGACCAGACCGTCTTCACGAGGCTCGATGTAGGTCACTTCGAAACCTTCGCGCTCCAGTTGGCGCATGGTGTCGAGGACAGCCTTGTGTTCGATCTTGGTGGTGATCAGGTGCTTGCCTTTGGTGGCATAGAAATGTGCCGCACCCTTGATTGCCAGGTTGTCGGATTCGGTGGCACCGGAGGTCCAGACGATTTCACGCGGGTCGGCGTTGACCAGATCGGCCACCTGACGACGGGCGTTTTCGACGGACTCTTCGGCTTTCCAGCCAAATACGTGGGAACGGGAAGCCGGGTTACCGAAGTTTCCGTCGACCAGCAGGCATTCACTCATCTTTTGCGCGACACGCGGATCAACCGGGGTCGTCGCAGAGTAATCAAGGTAAATCGGCAATTTCATGGACTATCTCCTAAATCAGGCTGGCTGGCGCGCCGTTAGCTCTTTGGCTGTCATTCGACGGCGGACGCTTCAATCTTGTCCAGGCGTGGCGCCTTGCTGTTGCAACGGCGTTGATCCTGGCGCTGGGCTACTTCTTGTACCTCACGGCGAGTGACAAGGTCAGCCAAGCTGATACCGCTCAGAAATTCGTGAATCTGCAGGCTCAGATCGCACCACAAGTGGTGGGTCAGGCAGGTGTCGCCGGAATGGCAATCGCCCTGGCCCTGGCATTTGGTGGCATCGACCGATTCGTTCACCGCATCGATCACCTGGGCGACCTGGATACCCTGCATGTCGCGAGACAGCTGGTAGCCGCCGCCTGGACCACGAACGCTGGACACCAGATTGCTACGACGCAATTTGGCGAAGAGCTGTTCGAGATAAGACAGGGAGATGCCTTGGCGCTCGGAGATATCGGCCAAAGACACAGGCCCGTGCTGCGCGTGCAACGCCAGGTCAAGCATGGCGGTCACGGCGTATCGGCCTTTTGTAGTCAGTCGCATGGACAGTTACCACGGAGTTCGGAATGGGTGCGAGTATGCGATTCCCGAGTATTTAAGTCAACTATAAGACCTAGTGCTTTAGTCAGGTTTACCCGCAAAAGAGCGCGCGAATGATAGCAAAGACTGGGGGCGCACGGCCAGCGAATGCACCTACCGTTCCTCTGTAGGAGCGAGCATGCTCGCGATGGTCGTCAACGATAACGCTGGCAGCCTGACACCCCGCGGTGTTTTTGCGTCCATCGCGAGCATGCTCGCTCCTACAGGGGAACCGTGACCATCAACTGGCCTGGGATTGATCCTTATCCTTCACGCAGGCGAAGTCTTCTTCGCGCAGCTCAGGCAGGTCCTTGGCACAGTAATTACTGCCCAGATCCTTCAACGCACCGCACATCCCCTCCAGACGACCATCAACGGCCTGCAGGTGATCGAGCAACTGGTTGATGGCACGTGCCACCGGGTCAGGCATGTCTTCGCTGACGCCGTAGGCATCGAAGCCAATCTTCTCGGCCATGGCCTTGCGCTTGGCGTCCTGCTCTTCATCGGGTTTGACGATGATGCGACCAGGAATGCCCACCACCGTGGCACCGGCCGGCACCGCCTTGGTCACCACGGCATTGGAACCGACCTTGGCCCCGGCACCGACGGTGAACGGGCCAAGCACCTTGGCGCCCGCCCCCACCACCACGCCATCTTCCAGGGTCGGGTGACGCTTGCCCTTGTTCCAGCTGGTGCCGCCCAGGGTCACGCCCTGATAAATGGTCACGTCGTCGCCGATTTCAGCGGTTTCGCCAATGACGATGCCCATGCCGTGGTCGATAAAGAAGCGTCGACCGACCTTGGCACCCGGGTGAATCTCGATCCCGGTCAGCCAACGACCGAAGTTCGACACCAGCCGCGCCAGCCATTTCAGGTCCGCGCGCCACAACACCGAAGACAGGCGGTGAATCCAGATCGCATGCATCCCGGGGTAGCAGGTCAGCACTTCAAAGGCATTGCGCGCCGCCGGGTCACGATGGAAAACGCTCTGGATATCTTCACGCAAACGCTCGAACATCATTAATCCTTCCGCTTAAGAAGCTCACCACGGGCCGCTTTTTGGGTTTCCGTGAGGATGCCACGCAAAATATTCATTTCCGCCCGGCTGACCGAGCTGCGTCCGTACAACCGGCGCAGGCGCGCCATCAAGTGCCGTGGCTTTTCCGGATCGAGGAACTCGATGGCCACCAGGGTCTGCTCCAGGTGTTCATAGAATCGCTCCAACTCGTCCATGGTCGCCAGCTCAGAGCTTTTGACCGATGCCACTTCTTCCTTCTCGACCTTGCTCGGCTGACCTTGGGCCGCGAGCCAGGACATGCGCACTTCATAGCTCAACACCTGCACCGCCGCCCCAAGGTTCAGCGAGCTGAACTCAGGATCGGAGGGGATGTGCACGTGATAGTGACATCGCTGCAGCTCTTCGTTGGTCAGGCCGGAGTCTTCACGACCAAAGACCAGCGCGATTTCCGCGCCCTGCCCGGCCTCCTCGACCACTTTCGTCCCGCACTCGCGAGGGTCAAGCAAAGGCCAGGGGATGCGACGGTCGCGGGCACTGGTGCCCAGCACCAGGTTGCAGCCGACCAGGGCATCTTCCAAGGTGGCGACGACTTGCGCGTTTTCAAGGATGTCACCGGCACCGGAAGCACGGGCATCGGCTTCGTGATGCGGGAACACGCGAGGATCGACCAGCACCAACCGCGACAGCCCCATGTTTTTCATGGCGCGCGCAGTACCGCCGATATTGCCCGGATGGCTGGTATTGACCAGGACGACACGAATGTTTTGCAGCAAGGGAGGCGCTCTCGAACACGATAATCGGGAGCGGGATCTTACAACTCATCCTACCGTTAAGCCATGAAAGCGAACGTCGTCCTTCACCTGTAGAAACTTTCTGATAGAATGCTCGGCTTTCTTTAACAACCTTAGGTGACACATCCATGCAGCCAATGCTGAATATCGCGCTGCGCGCCGCCCGCGCCGCCAGTGAATTGATCTTCCGCTCCATCGAGCGCCTGGATACCATCAAGGTTGACGAAAAAGACGCCAAGGATTACGTATCCGAGGTGGATCGCGCCGCTGAACAAAAAATCATCGACGCCCTGCGCAAGGCTTACCCGAACCACTCGATCCTCGGTGAAGAGACCGGCATGCACGCCGGTTCCGGCATCGAAGGCGAAGAGTACCTGTGGATCATCGACCCACTGGACGGCACCACCAACTTCCTGCGCGGCATCCCTCACTTCGCTGTCAGCATCGCCTGCAAATACCGCGGTCGCCTGGAACACGCCGTTGTTCTGGACCCGGTTCGCCAGGAAGAATTCACCGCCAGCCGTGGCCGTGGCGCCCAACTGAACGGTCGTCGCCTGCGCGTCAGCGGCCGCACCAGCCTGGACGGCGCCCTGCTGGGTACCGGTTTCCCGTTCCGTGACGACCAGATGGACAACCTCGACAACTACCTGGGCATGTTCCGCGCCCTGGTTGGCCAGACCGCCGGCATCCGCCGCGCCGGCTCCGCCAGCCTGGACCTGGCTTATGTAGCCGCTGGTCGTTTCGACGCGTTCTGGGAATCGGGCCTGTCCGAGTGGGACATGGCAGCAGGCGCCCTGCTGATTCAAGAAGCCGGCGGCCTGGTGAGCGACTTCACCGGCGGTCACGACTTCCTGGAAAAAGGCCACGTCGTTGCCGGCAACACCAAATGCTTCAAGGCAGTCCTGACGGCCATCCAGCCGCACCTGCCGGCTTCGCTGAAGCGCTAAGCTTCACAGCGACCCAAAAAAGCACTCTCCGGAGTGCTTTTTTTATGCCTGAAATCCAATCTCACAAACCCCCTCGATCCCTGTGGGAGCTGGCTTGCCAGCGATAGCGCCGGGTCAGCCACCACATCTGGCACAGTTAATACCGCCATCGCGGGCAAGCCCGCTCCCACAGTTTTTTACAGTGTTCTTGCGGCACAAAAAAAGCACCCCGAAGGGTGCTTTTCTTTACAACCGGCTCAAGCCAATCACTGCTGCGCTTGCGACAGGACCAACTTGCCTTCCTTATCCACAGGAATCTGATTCCCCGGATCGCGATCCATTCGCACTTTCCCCTCTTTGCCATCCAGCGAGTACCGCACGTCGTAACCCACCACCTTGTCGCTGATGTCATTCACCGTATTACAACGGGTCTGAGTCGTGGTGTAGGTGTCACGCTCCTGCATGCCCTCCTGAACCTTGTTACCGGCGTAACCACCGCCGACCGCGCCTGCAACCGTGGCAATTTTCTTGCCGGTGCCGCCGCCGATCTGGTTACCCAGCAAACCACCCGCCAGGGCGCCTACTACCGTACCGGCGATCTGGTGTTGATCTTTCACCGGCGCCTGCCGGGTGACGGTGACGTCCTTGCACACTTCACGTGGAGTCTTGATTTGCGTCTTGACCGGCTCAACGGCGAGCACTTGCGCGTACTGCGGACCGTTATCTTTAACCAGGCTGTAGGTGGCCACAGCACCCCCGGCAGTGACACCGACAGCACCCAGTACAGCACCAACCAGCATCGACTTGTTCACATGAACCTCCTGACCATCACATGCGGGACGCGCCCGCGCTTCTCCCAGCCTTGGAGCATAAAAAAAGGCGCGAGTTCAACTCGCGCCTTTTTGGACTACATCTCTGAGAGAAACTTCACTCAAGGACGGTCGTCGACTTCCTTCTCGGTATTGACCGTAGGAATCAGGTCTTCCGAGCTCAGGTTCAGCCAGATCAGCACCACGTTGGCGATGTAGATCGACGAGTAAGTACCCGCCAATACACCCACCAGCAGCGCCAGGGAGAAGCCGTACAGGTTGTCGCCACCGAAGAACAACAGCGCCGCAATGGCCAGCAAGGTGGACACCGAAGTCGCGATGGTCCGCAGCAGGGTTTGCGTGGTCGAGATGTTGATGTTCTCGATCAGGCTGGCCTTGCGCAGTACGCGGAAGTTCTCACGAACCCGGTCGAATACCACGATGGTGTCGTTGAGCGAGTAACCGATGATCGCCAGTACCGCCGCCAGCACCGTCAGGTCGAAGGTGATCTGGAAGAACGACAGGATACCGATGGTCACGATCACGTCGTGGATCAGGGAAACGATCGCACCAACAGCGAACTTCCACTGAAAGCGGAACGCCAGGTAGATCAGGATGCCGCCCAGCGCCATCAGCATGCCGAGGCCGCCCTGATCGCGCAGTTCTTCACCCACCTGCGGGCCGACGAACTCGACGCGTTTGACCGTCGCCGGGTTATCGCCGCCGACCTTCTGCAGCGCTTCGGCTACCTGATGACCCAGTTGCGGATCTTCACCCGGCATACGCACCAGCAGATCGGTGGTCGCACCGAAGTTCTGCACGATGGCTTCGTGGTAACCCGAGGTAACCAACTGCTCACGCACCTTGGTCACATCCGCCGGACGCTCGTAGGTCAGCTCGATGAGCGTACCGCCGGTGAAGTCCAGACCCCAGTTCATGCCTTTGGTGAAGACACTGAACAGGGCCAGCAACGTGAGGAACAATGTGACGCCGAACGCGAAGTTGCGAACGCCCATGAAATTGATTGTACGTAACATGGCAGCCCCTTAAATCCACAACTTCTTGAAGTCACGACCGCCGAAGATCAGGTTGACCATCGCGCGGGTGACCATGATGGCCGTGAACATCGAGGTCAGAACCCCGAGGGACATGGTGACGGCGAAGCCCTTGACCGGACCGGTACCCATGGCGAACAGGATGCCGCCCACCAGCAAGGTGGTCAGGTTGGCGTCGAGAATCGCGGTGAATGCGCGGCTGAAACCTTCATTGATGGCCCGCTGTACGGTCATGCCCGCGGCGATCTCTTCACGAATCCGCGAGAAGATCAGTACGTTGGCGTCGACCGCCATACCCATGGTCAACACGATACCGGCGATACCCGGCAGGGTCAGCGTTGCACCCAGCAGCGACATCAGGGCCAGCAGCAGCACCATGTTCACACCCAGCGCAACGGTGGCGATGATGCCGAAGAAGCGGTAGATGGCCATGATGAACAGCGAAACGAACAGCATGCCCCACAGCGAGGCATCGATACCTTTGGTGATGTTGTCCGCACCCAGGCTCGGGCCGATGGTGCGTTCTTCAGCAAAGTACATCGGAGCGGCCAGACCACCGGCACGCAGCAGCAGCGCAAGTTCCGACGATTCGCCCTGACCGTTCAGGCCGGTGATACGGAATTGAGCACCCAGCGGCGACTGAATGGTCGCCAGGCTGATGATCTTCTTCTCTTCCTTGAACGACTGCACCGGTACGTCTTTCTCGACGCCATCAACCACTTGCTTGGTGTAAGTGGTCACCGGACGCTGTTCGATGAAGATTACCGCCATGCTGCGGCCCACGTTCGAACGGGTCGCACGGCTCATCAGCTCGCCGCCGTGACCATCCAGACGAATGTTCACTTCTGGGGTGCCGTGCTCGCCGAAGCCAGCCTTGGCGTCAGTTACCTGGTCGCCAGTGATGATCAGGCCACGCTCGATCTGTGCCGGCGGACGCTTGCCTTCACGGAATTCGAAGGTTTCGGAAGTGGCTTTCGAAGCACCCGGCTCTGCAGCCAGACGGAACTCGAGGTTGGCCGTCTTGCCGAGGATACGCTTGGCTTCTGCGGTGTCCTGCACGCCCGGCAGCTCAACCACGATGCGGTTGGCGCCCTGACGCTGGACGATCGGTTCGGCAACACCCAGCTCGTTGACGCGGTTACGTACCGTGGTCAAGTTCTGCTTGATGGAGTATTCGCGGATTTCCGCCAGCTTGGCCGGGGTCATCGCCAGACGCAGCACCGGTTGACCGTTCAGATCGGCCGGAACAATGTCGAAGTCGTTAAAGCTCTTGCGGACCAGTACACGGGCCTGTTCGCGGGTCGCTTCGTCAGTGAAGCCCAGCTGAATGGCACCGTTGAGTTGCGGCAGGCTGCGATAGCGTACTTTTTCTTTACGCAGCAGGCTCTTCACGTCGCCTTCGTAGACTTTCAGGCGTGCATCGAGAGCTTTGTCCATGTCCACTTCCAGCAGGAAGTGCACACCACCGGACAAGTCCAGACCCAGCTTCATCGGATGCGCGGCCAGGCTGCGCAGCCATTGCGGGGTGGTTTGTGCCAGGTTCAGCGCGACGACGTAGTCATCACCCAAAGCCTTGCGCACAACGTCCTTGGCAGGCAACTGGTCTTCAGCCTTGACCAGGCGAATCAGACCGCCTTTGCCACCAGCCGACAGCGAAGCCGCCTTGACGTCGATGCCGGATGCCTTGAGCGCAGCGCTCACGCGATCCAGATCAGCCTCGGTGACCTGCAGCGCAGTGCTTGCGCCACTGACCTGAATGGCCGGGTCATCGGGATACAGATTGGGAGCGGAATAAATCAGACCGATCGCCAGCACCGCCAGGATCAGAATGTATTTCCACAGAGGATATTTGTTCAGCATCACGCCGCCCGTTTATGACGCGGGGCGCCTTGCGCGCCCCGTCGATTGAGAATGAAGTTGAAGCTTTTAGATCGCTTTCAGCGTGCCTTTTGGCAGCGTGGCGGCGATGGCGCCTTTCTGGAACTTCATTTCGACGGTGTCGGACACTTCCAGCACCACGAAATCATCGGCAACCTTGGTGATCTTGCCAGCGATGCCGCCGGTGGTCACAACTTCGTCACCCTTTTGCAGGCTGCTCAGCAGATTCTTCTGCTCTTTGGCGCGTTTGGCCTGTGGACGCCAGATCATCAGGTAGAAGATGACCAGGAAGCCGACCAGGAAAATCCACTCAAAACCGCCACCCATAGGGGCTGCAGCTGCCGGTGCAGCACCGTCTGCCATGGCATTAGAGATAAAAAAGCTCATTTAGCACTCCAGTTGCAAATGTTGAATCTTGGGGTCAGAAAACTCAGTCCAAAGGCGGAACAGGCAATCCGCGTTTGGCGTAGAAGGCATCGACAAAGGCGGCCAATGTACCCTGTTGAATAGCCTCGCGCAAACCAGCCATAAGCACTTGATAATGGCGCAAGTTATGGATGGTATTGAGCATGCTCCCCAGCATTTCGCCGCACTTGTCCAGGTGATGCAGATAAGCGCGGGAGAAGTTCTGGCAGGTATAGCAATCGCAGGTCGGATCGAGCGGCGAATCATCATGGCGATGGAACGCGTTACGGATCTTCAGCACGCCGGTATCAATGAACAGATGCCCATTGCGGGCATTACGGGTTGGCATCACGCAATCGAACATGTCCACACCGCGGCGCACACCCTCCACCAGATCTTCCGGTTTGCCAACGCCCATAAGGTAACGAGGTTTGTCAGCCGGCATCATGCCAGGCAGATAATCCAGCACCTTGATCATTTCATGCTTGGGCTCGCCCACCGACAGGCCGCCAATGGCCAGGCCATCAAAGCCGATTTTGTTCAGGCCTTCGAGCGAGCGCATGCGCAGATCCTGGTGCATGCCGCCCTGAACGATACCGAACAGCGCCGCCGTGTTGTCGCCATGGGCGTTTTTCGAGCGCTGGGCCCAACGCAGCGACAACTCCATGGAGATGCGAGCGACGTCTTCGTCGGCCGGGTACGGCGTGCATTCGTCGAAAATCATCACGATGTCCGAGCCCAGGTCGCGCTGGACCTGCATCGACTCTTCCGGGCCCATGAACACTTTGGCGCCATCGACCGGCGAGGCGAAGGTCACGCCCTCTTCCTTGATCTTGCGCATGGCGCCCAGGCTGAACACCTGGAAACCGCCGGAGTCGGTCAGAATCGGGCCTTTCCACTGCATGAAATCGTGCAGGTCGCCGTGCTTCTTGATCACTTCGGTGCCAGGGCGCAGCCACAGGTGGAAGGTGTTGCCCAGAATGATTTCAGCGCCAATCGCCTCGATATCCCGCGGCAGCATGCCCTTGACCGTGCCGTAGGTGCCCACCGGCATGAAGGCCGGGGTTTCGACGGTGCCACGGGGGAAGGTCAGGCGACCACGACGAGCCTTGCCATCGGTGGCAAGCAGCTCAAACGACATGCGACATTCGCGACTCATACGGTTTCCTCTGGGCCTGGCTCTTTAGGACCGGCAGGCGCGGGGTTACGGGTGATGAACATGGCATCACCGTAGCTGAAAAAGCGGTATCCGTTGTCGACCGCGGCTTTATAGGCCGCCATGGTCTCGGGGTAACCGGCGAACGCCGAAACCAGCATCAACAGCGTGGATTCGGGCAAATGGAAGTTGGTGACCAAGGCATCGACCACATGAAACGGCCGGCCCGGGTAAATGAAGATGTCCGTATCGCCGCTGAACGGCTTGAGCACGCCATCACGGGCGGCGCTTTCCAGGGAACGCACGCTGGTGGTCCCCACCGCCACTACGCGACCGCCGCGAGCGCGGCAGGCAGCCACCGCATCCACCACGTCCTGGCCGACTTCCAGCCATTCAGTGTGCATGTGATGGTCTTCGATCTTCTCGACCCGCACCGGCTGGAACGTACCCGCGCCCACGTGCAAGGTCACGAACGCCGTCTCGACGCCCTTGGCGGCAATCGCCTCCAGCAGCACCTCATCGAAATGCAGCCCCGCCGTCGGCGCCGCCACCGCGCCCAGGCGCTGGGCGTAAACAGTCTGATAGCGCTCGCGGTCGGCGCCTTCATCGGGGCGGTCTATATAAGGAGGCAACGGCATGTGCCCGACACGGTCGAGCAGCGGCAGGACTTCTTCGGCAAACCCCAATTCGAACAGCGCATCGTGACGCGCCAGCATCTCGGCCTCGCCACCGCCGTCGATCAGGATCTTCGAACCCGGCTTTGGCGACTTGCTGGAACGCACATGGGCCAGCACGCGATGACTGTCGAGCACCCGCTCCACCAGGATTTCCAGCTTGCCGCCGGAAGCCTTCTGGCCAAACAGCCGCGCCGGAATCACCCGGGTATTGTTGAACACCATCAAGTCGCCCGGGCGCAAATGCTCAAGCAAATCAGTGAATTGACGGTGTGCCAGGGCGCCGCTGACCCCATCGAGGGTCAACAGGCGACTATTGCGACGCTCGGCCAGTGGATGGCGGGCAATCAGCGAATCGGGGAGGTCGAAAGTAAAGTCAGCAACGCGCATGATGGGGTTCGTCTAGCAGGGCCGGGAAGTCTAGCGGAATTATGGAAAATTCTCCATGTACCTGATTGACCAGCGGTATTCACCTCTCTATACTCCGCGGCCATTGCCCTGATGGCGGAATTGGTAGACGCGGCGGATTCAAAATCCGTTTTCGAAAGGAGTGGGAGTTCGAGTCTCCCTCGGGGCACCAAGTTTAAGAAAGGTCTTGCTTAGCAAGGCCTTTTTTTTCGCCCCCAGAAAACCACCCGGCACACCCCTCACCCGTAGGAGCTGCCGAAGGCTGCGATCTTTTGCTCTTGCTCCCCCTGCCCCCTTCGCAGGAAGACCAATTCACAAGGATACCCCCCCATGGAATTACACCTGGAAACCGTCGCCCTCTACTCCCTCAAACTCGCCTACGAAACCGAAGACCAAAGCCCGATTCTGCGTGATGACCTGGTGATGGGTGATTACCAGCGGGATGTGTTTGAGCTGCTGGTGCGGCGTGGGGATGTTGAGGGGATTCAGGTGAAGGTGGGTGAGTGTGTGGGGTTGGCGTTGGAGGCGGTTGGGGGTGTGGATAAGCCGTTGGGGCGGGAGTTGGGGAGGTTGTTGAAGGCATTGGCGGGGGCTCAGGCTTTTGAGCAACTAGATGACCTGATCGTTGCTCTGAAAGACTATTTAAAAGATATTCAATGAACAAACCGGGACTTTAAGGCAATAGCTGGACAGTCGGACTGACGTCAATCGCAGCGACTTATACGATAAACCTGCTCATCTTACTCGCCCTTCTTTTCCCTGCTTTTTACTGTCTACCTGCGTTTAGCCAAGTCCGCTTACGGCAGGTGGGAACGATACCAACTGAAATCCTCAACCTCTTTGATTACGTCACAGCGGCACAACCTGTGCATCTATACAGGCAAGGGGCCGCGTTGCTTTGAAATTCAATTCATAACCCTTGCTTCATTTTGCCATCATGAAGATAATCGCATTTTTCTTACTCGGAACGGACCCCGTCGTGATAGAGAAATTTGCCGGCGAAAATTACAAAGCCTTTAAAAACTTCGAGCTTCAATTCAAAGCATTGACGATATTACTAGGCTCCAATAGTACGGGTAAGAGTGCAATAGTTAATTCTTTGCTCATGCTTTCACAATCAGCCAACCCAAACGTGCGATCTGAATCCCCACTCCGCTTAAATGGCGGAAAAATCGGGATGGGTGAGGCACTTAATATCATCACCGATAAAAGCCCACACAACCGCCTTTCATTTAGTTTTACAATTGGGGAAAACTCAGGGCTTGGTGATCGATATCAAGAATTCCGCAGCAGCGCAACAGAAAGCTACCAATTCCTGATGCAGCATATAGGAAGTATGCTAAAAGACGTATCTTCAGGGCGAATTGTTGATCGAACCCTAAGTGAGCTTTCGAAATTTAGTCCGAGAAAATGTAAGCCTGAAGATATTGACTATACGGAATTCGGAAAAACCTTCGCCGCCGCTTTGAAACTCTATCGTTCTTGTGTGGACTCCAAAGGCATAGAGTCGATCTTTGGCTCCGAGGTTGGAAAGTTCATTAGCAAAACCTCGATCCAGAAAATCACTGACTGCTTCGAGGGAATCCTAAGTTTAGATACGCGATTAATTTGCCCGGCTCGATTCAAGTACGAATTCTCTTACGATCAAAAATCCAATAGTCTAAAGATCTCTGAATATACCCAGTGGAACAAAGATAACAGCATTATCTTTAGAGTCTCGGCAACCAAAGACAAAAAATACAAACTAGACTCTGAGATATATGATACGGGCATTCTGAATAGATCACGGCACGATATTTTTCGAGTAATGAATTTCGACTCACTGAGAATCGTACAAGGCCATATCGCACCTATGTATGACAGTTGGTCCTTCTCATTTTTAAGAAACAGCCCGAATCCATTTGCAGGATTATTTGCTGGATTGCTTGCAATGTCTTCTCGTCATCTACTAGAAGAAATCTCAACACAACAAATAAATCATGTAAGCCCGTTACGTGCATTTCCGCAGCGTTATTATCTGTTAGACAAGACTATACATCACAAGCAATTAAACGCACTTGAAGGGACAGAGCTTGCCGAAATCCTGAAAAACAATCCTGCCATAAGGAAAAGCATCAACCGCCTGTTTGCTAGATACAACATCGCAATCGACATCGAAAAAGTTAATGACATTATTCACCAGATTATTGTGACACAAGATTCTGTGCGCCTTGAGTTAACTGACGTTGGATTCGGAATTTCTCAAGCGCTGCCTATTCTGGTTCAAGCGCATCTTTCCCCTAAGAACTCTTTGACTATAATCGAACAACCTGAAATCCACTTGCACCCTAATATGCAAGCTTGGCTGACAGACGCCCTGATAGATATCGCACTATCACAGCAGAAAAAATTTCTGATTGAGACGCACAGCGAAGCACTAATTCGACGTATGCGCTTGAGGATTCTAGATGCAGATTCCGCATTAACGGAGGACGACGTCAAAGTCTACCACCTACACCGCGCAGAAATTAAAGGGCGAACGATAATAGAAGAAATCCCAGTAAATGCTGATGGCGATATAAAATGGCCATTAGACTTTATGGATGCAGAGATCAATGACACCCTTGAAATACAAAGACTTAAAGCGATTAGGTTGTCGCAGGAGGCCATTAGTAGTTTAATGGAGTCCAATAATGGCTAACGCTCACTGTGTATGTCCAAAATTTTTGCAGGACAACATACGAAACTCAACCGTATATACGGATGTGTTTATTGGACAACTGCTTCATTCTGACGATCAAATTGTGTTGGATCGAGAAGAAATCTTGGTTTCAGCTTACTTGAACGCGGTGAAGGAAGATCCAGAAGCCTTCCAAAATTTCATGATATGGAAGAAGCTTTTGGATTCACGACCTCAAGGTAAAATGCTTCTATCTAACTCTGGCGAAGCATCAACCAGCGTCGAAGTTGTATACAACACCATCTCCCAGGCAATAACACGGCATGACAAGGTAATTATTGCCGCCGACAACAATCATTATGCCGCACTGTTTAGCTTGATTGAGAAAGGGGGAATAAACCTTCTGAACCTCAATTCATTTCAAGCTCGCCCAATAGCCATACCCAATAAAAAGCTTATAGGGTTTAGTAAGTTTGAAAACGACTTGGATTGGGTTTTGGAACGAATCGGTAGAACATGCCGAAAGAGCTACTCAGAAGATGATGACAACGATCATGTAAGAGACTTATTAGATGCCAAGGGATACAGTATTAAGGACCAGACTCGAGAAGGCCGGTCAGCCACCGGACTCAGCGCGGGCGAGCTCGATCTGGCCGTCATGAATTGTGGCAGCCTTTACACAATCATTGAAGCCATGAAGCTCTCAACGATGAGAGAATCCTATATAGATGAGCATTATCGAAAACTGATTACAAACTACAACCCTTTATCGGTAAAGAGAACTTACCTTGTGACTTACTACACAGGCAAGAACTTTCATGACTGGTGGCGGAAATACAAAGACTACATAACCACCATGGATATTAAGAAAGTAACCGACAAAGAGAAAAGCTCTAACGACTCCACCGAAGAACAAGAAACTGACCTGCATGGATTGAAGAAACTCCACAATCATATCACTGTCGAAGGCGAGCACTCTGTGTGCGCCCACTATGCAGTGAGAATTGATAATTGATTTTTCTTTAGCTCATAAAAGCTTGAAGATTAAAGATACCAATTGATCACAGAAGAGGGGTAGACACGAGTGTCGCCCCCTTAAAGGCCAACTTACTACTCTTTAATGGTCACGATTACGGAGTCAACACTTGAACCTCGATGGAGGCTACCTGCTTTACAGGAGTTAATTAAGTGATTCGTAATTCCTGAGCCAATTTGAAACGACGAACTTTTAATTAGACTCATAGATTGCTTTCGGTCGTAGTACCGCAAGCTATCACCCAACTTTCGCTCTAGTCTGATAGCGGCCTTGAGCGTTGCGACGGCCATACGTGCAACAAACAAGTCGAGGAGATAACCCTTTTCCGTCTTGGTTGGTTTGGCCAAGGTTGCAGGAAAAAGATCTGCACGATACTCTCCTACCCGTCGCTGCCAATTCAGCGACCGGGTGTGGTAACCCGTTGTATTAAGGCGCTACAGCGCCCCCATCACGTATGCCGGCGTTTTTTTATGCCCGCAGACGTGAGTTATGGCGGCTGTGCGTGGGACGCCCTCGGGCGTGCCGGTTTCCTTGATACCCGGTTTACCACCCTGCGCACAGCTGTCACCCATTCGTGTGGTAACGAACGTGGCAGCTCCTGAAGTTTCGTATCAAGGAGTTAGATCATGCGCAATAGAAATCCGTACCAAACCTGGCCTTCCCCTCTACGCAATCCCCAATCGCGTAACCCCCTCCCCCATTGCCTCTCCCTCACCGGAGGTGGCAAATGACCGAACAGCCCGAACTCAAAACCATCGGCCTGACACCCGCGATCTATTGCGCGGATCAACCGCTGTTCCATGTCACTCGCGACGTTCCGCTCGGTGATGCGTTGAGCATGGCTTCCGATTTTCTGTTTCTTGCCAAGGCGCTGACCAAGGACTCGGCTTTTATCAGGGACACGGATTATCACGCCTGGGCGGCGCATTATTTGACGGCGATGAGTAAGGCGCTGGTGGATGATGCGGTGAAGGTGTTGACGCGGGATCGGACGGCTGTGCCGACACCGAAACGGGCTGAGGCGCAGGCTGAGGAATAGTCGTTGTATCGCTGTGAGGTTAGCCCCGAGTGAATCGGGGCTTTCAGATCTCTGCCGCTCCCCCGTGTTGTGAATATGTGCACAACATCGGCCATCGATCCCCATCACTGGCGTTTCCCCCATACGAATCTAAGGTCAAATGACCATTCGACGAGGGACCGCAAATGATCAGGGCGCCGCTCACCGGCATCATGTGCTTTGCCGTCAGCCTCGCGGTGTTGGCGGCGGACGATAAGGGTCAGGACGGTTACTGGTACGTGCAGACCAGCGCCTACACCAAACACTGGACCCACGACCCCGAACACAACAACCATCAGGAATTGGTCGGCGTGGAGCGCGTCTACGGCGATGGTTTGCTGTGGGGCGCGGCGACGTTCAAGAATTCGTTTTATCAGCGCTCTTATTACGCCTACCTGGGCAAGGTCTGGGAGGACGAGCAGTATCCGGTTTACGTGAAGCTGAGCGGTGGTTTGATCGAGGGTTACAAGGGTGAGTACGACGACAAGATTCCGCTGAATCATTTTGGGGTCGCACCGGTGATCATTCCTTCATTTGGTGCCCATTGGGGGCCGGTGGCGGCGGAGTTCGTGGTGCTGGGTGGGGCGGCCGGGATGGTGAATGTGGGGTTGAGGTTTTAGAGGGGCATCGTGTGTAGTGGCTGGCGGAGCCTGCGTTTGGCTTAACTGACAGGCATTAGGGCTAGCCCCGGGGTTTCGGGGCTTTTTGTGGGCGCTCGTCAATCGGGCAGCCGGCCAGGTCAAAGCAAATGCTGGGAAATCAGCTTCGACACTTCCACCATCGACGTCTTGCCGGTGAATTCGAATTTCACTTTCCCAAGCGATGAGAAGTAAATCTCCAGCTCGGAATCCAGGTCGAAGGTGCCTGAGGTTTCCACCGAGTACGCCACGATGTTTTTGTACGGCAATGAGGTGAAGTCTTTTTTGCTGCCGGTGATGCCCTGGACGTTGACCGAGATGATGCGTTTGTTGGTAAAGACCACACCGTCGCGCATGGATTTGTAGGCGTCGATGACGTGTTCGCCGTCGATCAGCAAGGCGGACACGCGTTCGGCGTATTCGTCGTTTTGCTTGAGCTTGAAGAATCCTTTGTTGTTGAAATCAATCATGTGTCTTTCCCTGTTTATCCAATGAACGGCTTGAGCCTGACTTCATAGCGTATTTCGTTCGATATTGCAGGCCTATAGAGGCATTGGGCCGCCGATCACTTAGCGTAAACCAGAACATCAAAATGACGCTTCATGAGACCGTGGAAATATGACTCGATCCCGTACATCCAAGCGTTTTACATGCACTCGACTGAAAGCATTGGCTCTTATGATCACTTGAACATCATTTGGCGTATCACTACTTTCGATTGCACTGAAATCAATATCTCTACCCCGCTTCAACGCATCAGGATTTCTTGTATAAACACCTAAAACGCCGTCCTCCCTTTGCCTTGAGTATCTCGCCGCTGTCTTCTTGAACGGGCTGGTATACAGCCCTGCACCTTCTGTGGCCCGGGAATTCCGCCCTTGCCGATCGAGATTGAGGCCAAACATCAGGCTGTTGTGATTTTTGACATCGGAGCCATGCATTCCAATCAAGGTGTCTGCAAAATTGGGATTTTGGTTGTTATCAAACTGAATGAGTGATGGCGCGGACCTCCTTCTTCTTGCAACCATCTCAGTGGCGGTCAAGGGAGGTTGAGACCGGTGCAAGGGCATCAGCATTTCGCCAAATTCTTGCTGGATCTTTATGTGTAAGGGCTTATAGGGTTTGGCCACTGTTCCAAGTAAATAAGCCTTCATTGCAATGAGACTTACCCGCCCCGAGGGATCGATCCGATTAGGGGGATTGCCTGCGCAATATCCGTAAGCATTCAACCCGCCTTTTCCAAACGGGCTCAAACTGTCCGGACGACTAAAGCGCATCAAAATCGGGTTGAATTGCCGGTAGCCATTGCCCAAATGATAGTGCCCAGTCGTCACGTCCGGTCGTTCGCCGTTGTATCCGAGCAGACTGAACAAGCTGCCGCCCGTGCAACGATGGCCGTAGGGTGTGTAGGCGAATTGCCCACGGCGTTTTTCGTTGATGGCGACAAGCACCGATCGCTGCTGATCAGTTACCAGCAAGCTGGTTTCAACATTGGAATCTGAGTGCTTTTGTTGCGCCAAAAGCTGTTCATCAAATTGGAAGAAAACGTGCCGGACCGTGTCATGGATTTCGGTGGCCAAGCGGGTTTTGCAGTAGAAACGCTGAATAGCGGATTGACTGAGAGATTTGCTCTCGACCAGGCGATCCAGTGGGTCATAGTGATATCGACACAACGGGGTTTCACGAAATGACGTTGGCATTGTCGATTCTCTAAACGATGCTCATGACCAGCATCGTATTTTTTTCAATCGTTGCCCACTACCAGAACTGCTAGGCCTGAGTCTCCAAAATTCCATAGCTGTTCCATGTCACTCGCGACGTTCCGCTCGGAGAGGCATTCCAAAAGTTAAAGCACGAAAGCAGGCCTTCGTCGCATCCCGGGGTTTATTAACGTTTCTGATCCCCGGTTTTACCCCCAAATCTGATGCTTTTTTCTGACACACAACCCCTGTTATATATCCCCATCGACAAGCCCCTCCCGGGCATTGCGTCGCTGAGCAAATCCCCCGCACCACGCTCATCTAGACTCAATGGATAGTCGTAGGCAGAACCGAACACGTCGCTTTTGTGCAGGTATAGAAAAAGCGCCGTGGCAAGCTGCCTTAATGCCCTTTACGAGGCACGGCGAAGACCGTGCCGGGCACAACAAGATGCCCGCCAAGGGTGCCCTGGCCACCGGCCGAAGCCACGATACCGTGACGTGGTGTGAATGCCGCAGCCGACACTTTCGGACAACCGACAACCATAGGGTTTGTCCGTGACCGTGAGGATTGCTGAATGCCTGATGAGAGTTTGCACCTGTCTGTGGTCAACACTCTGCTGGAGCGCCATAAGGGCACTCCCGGCGCGCTGTTGCCGATTCTTCATGATATTCAGGAGCGCATCGGCTATATCCCCGATGCCGCCGTCCCCGAGATTGCCCATGCGCTGAACCAGAGTCAGGCCGAGGTTCGCGGGGTGATCAGCTTCTACCATGACTTCCGTACCTCGCCGCCGGCCCGCCATATTCTGCGTTTGTGCCGCGCCGAGTCGTGCAAGAGCCGTGGGGCCGAGCAGTTGGCGGCGCAGCTGCGCGATCGTCTGCAACTGGATGACCACGGCAGCAGCGCCGATGGCAGCATCAGTTTGCGGCCGGTGTATTGCCTGGGCGCTTGCGCCTGTTCGCCGGCGCTGGAGCTCGATGGCCGGGTGCATGCGCGGCTCAGTGCCGAGCGTCTGGATGCCCTGCTCGATACTTGCCGGGAGGACGCGTGATGCCGACTCTTTATCTGTCGACCGATTCGCTGGCCCGTGCGGTTGGCGCCGATGAGGTGTCCACGGCGCTGATCACTCAGGCCAAAGAACGCAATTTGCCGCTGGAGCTGCAGCGCACCAGTTCCCGTGGCCTGTACTGGCTGGAACCGCTTCTGGAAGTGGACAGCCCGCAAGGCCGGATCGGCTTCGGTCCGCTGACGGCGGCCGACGTGCCGTCCGTGCTCGAGGCGCTGCAAGCCCCCTCCTCCAGCCATCCACTGGCCTTGGGCCTGGTGGAAGAGTTGCCTTATCTCAAGACTCAACAACGCCTGCTGTTCGCCCGCGCCGGCATTACCCGGCCGCTGTCCCTGGACGATTACCGAGCTCATGGCGGTTTCGAGGGTTTGAGTCGGGCTGTTGCCATTGGCGGCGAGCAGACTGCGACCGCTGTTTTCGATTCGGGCCTGCGTGGCCGTGGCGGCGCGGCCTTCCCTGCCGGGATCAAGTGGCGCACGGTGCGTAGCGCTGAGGCTGTGCAGAAGTACATCGTGTGCAACGCCGACGAAGGCGACTCCGGCACCTTCGCCGACCGCATGCTGATGGAAGGCGACCCTTTCCTGCTGATCGAAGGCATGGCCATTGCCGGTCTCTGCACCGGCGCCACCTTCGGCTACATCTATGTGCGCTCGGAATACCCGGATGCCGTGGCCACTTTGCGCCAGGCGCTGAACCTCGCGCGTGAGGCCGGTTACTTGGGCGCGAATGTCGGCGGCAGCGGGCAGGCGTTCGATCTGGAAGTGCGCGTCGGTGCCGGTGCGTACATCTGCGGTGAAGAAACCGCGCTGCTGGACTCGCTGGAAGGCAAGCGCGGGCTGGTTCGTGCCAAGCCGCCGATTCCGGCGCTCAAAGGTTTGTTCGGCTTGCCGACGCTGGTGCACAACGTGCTGACGCTGGCCTCGGTGCCGCTGATTCTGGCCAAGGGTGCGCAGTTCTATCGCGATTACGGCATGGGCCGTTCCCTGGGCACGATGCCGTTCCAACTGGCGGGCAATATTCGTCATGGCGGGCTGGTGGAGCGGGCGTTTGGCCTGACTCTGCGCGAGCTGGTGGATGGTTACGGCGGAGGCACCGCCAGTGGTCGACCGCTTAAGGCTGCACAAGTGGGCGGCCCGCTGGGCACCTGGGTGCCGCCGTCGCAATTCGATACGCCTTTGGATTACGAAGCCTTCGCTGCCATGGGTGCGATGCTCGGTCACGGTGGCGTGGTGGTCGCGGATGACAGCCTCGATATGGCGCACATGGCGCGCTTTGCGTTGCAGTTCTGCGCCGAAGAATCTTGTGGCAAATGCACCCCTTGCCGGATCGGCTCGACCCGCGGCGTCGAGGTGATCGACCGTCTGCTCGCAGCACCGGACCAGAGCGGTCGCGACGAGCAGGCGATCATCCTCAAGGATCTGTGCGACACCCTGCAATACGGTTCGCTGTGCGCGTTGGGCGGCATGACTTCTTATCCGGTCGCCAGCGCCCTCAAGTACTTCCCCGCCGACTTCGGCCTGCAAGCCTCGGAGGCCGAGCAATGATCACTGTATTCGATCCGAAAACCGATATGGATCTCGGCACACCCGCTCGCGAGAGCGATGTGCAGATCACCCTGAACATCGACGGTCGCAGCATCACAGTGCCCGAAGGTACTTCGGTGATGCGCGCCGCTGCGCTGATGGGCACTACCATTCCCAAGCTTTGCGCCACCGACAGCCTGGAAGCCTTCGGCTCGTGCCGCATGTGCCTGGTGGAGATCGACGGCATGCGCGGTTATCCCGCGTCCTGCACCACGCCTGTCACCGAAGGCATGACCGTGCACACCCAGACGCCGAAGCTGGCGACCCTGCGCCGCAACGTCATGGAGCTGTACATCTCCGATCACCCGCTGGACTGCCTGACCTGCTCGGCCAACGGTAACTGCGAGCTGCAAACCGTGGCGGGCCAGGTCGGCCTGCGCGAGGTGCGCTACGGCTACGAAGGCGAGAACCATCTGAAGGATGTGAAGGACACCTCCAACCCGTATTTCGATTACGACCCGAGCAAATGCATCGTCTGCAACCGCTGCGTGCGCGCCTGTGAAGAAACCCAGGGCACCTTTGCCCTGACTGTCACCGGGCGTGGTTTCGAGTCGCGGATTTCGGCGGCTGGTGGCGAGGATTTCCTTGATTCCGAATGCGTGTCTTGCGGCGCCTGTGTGCAGGCCTGCCCGACCGCGACGCTGATGGAAAAAAGCGTGGTCGAGCTCGGTCAGCCTGAGCGCGCCGTGATCACCACCTGCGCCTATTGCGGTGTGGGCTGTTCGTTCCGCGCCGAGATGAAGGGCGACCAACTGGTGCGCATGGTTCCGGACAAGAACGGCCAGGCCAACCACGGCCACTCCTGCGTCAAAGGGCGTTTTGCCTGGGGCTACGCCACTCACCCGGATCGCATCACCAAACCGATGATCCGCAAGAACATCAGCGATCCGTGGCAGGAAGTCAGCTGGGATGAAGCGGTGAACTACGCCGCCAGTGAAATGCGTCGTTTGCAACAGAAATACGGTCGCGATTCCATCGGCGGCATCACCTCCAGCCGCTGCACCAATGAAGAAACCTATCTGGTACAGAAACTGGTACGCGCAGCGTTCGGCAACAACAACGTCGACACCTGCGCGCGGGTCTGCCACTCGCCGACCGGTTATGGCCTGAAACAAACCCTGGGCGAGTCCGCCGGCACCCAGAGCTTCGACTCGGTGATGCAGGCCGACGTGGTGCTGGTGATGGGTGCCAACCCGAGCGACGCCCACCCGGTGTTCGCTTCACAGCTCAAACGCCGCCTGCGTGAAGGTGCGCGACTGATCGTCATCGACCCACGACGTATCGACCTGGTGGACACGGTGCATGCCCGCGCCGAGCTTCACCTGGCCCTGCGTCCGGGCACCAACGTTGCGATGCTCAACGCCTTGGCTCACACGATCATCACTGAAGGCCTGCAAGACCAGGCCTTCATCGACGCCCGTTGCGAAGGCAGTGATTTCGCCCGTTGGAGCGAGTTCGTCAGCCGTGCGGAGAACTCGCCGGAAGCCATCAGCCCGATCTGCGGTGTACCGGCTGCCGATATCCGCGCCGCAGCCCGCCTGTACGCCACCGGCGGCAACGCGGCGATCTACTACGGTTTGGGCGTGACCGAGCACAGCCAGGGCAGTACCTCGGTGATGGGCATCGCCAACCTCGCCATGGCCACCGGCAACATCGGCCGCGAAGGCGTGGGCGTGAACCCGTTGCGTGGGCAGAACAACGTGCAAGGCTCCTGCGACATGGGTTCGTTCCCCCACGAGTTGCCCGGCTACCGGCACATCTCCAACGTGGCGGTGCGCACCGAATTCGAGCAGGCGTGGAACGTCACCCTGCAACCCGATCCGGGCCTGCGCATTCCCAACATGTTCGAATCGGCACTGGCCGGCAGCTTCAAGGGCCTGTACTGCCAGGGCGAGGACATCGCCCAGAGCGACCCGAACACCCAGCACGTGACCGCGGCCCTGTCGGCCATGGAATGCGTGGTGGTGCAGGACATCTTCCTCAACGAAACCGCCAAGTTCGCCCACGTGTTCCTGCCGGGCAGCTCGTTCCTGGAAAAGGACGGCACCTTCACCAACGCCGAGCGCCGCATCTCTCGCGTGCGCAAGGTGATGGAACCGCTGGGCGGCAAGGCCGACTGGGAAGGCACCGTGGCCCTGGCCAATGCCTTGGGCTACCCGATGAACTACAAGCATCCATCGGAAATCATGGACGAAATCGCCCGCCTGACGCCGACCTTCACCAATGTCAGCTATGAGGAACTGGAGCGCCACGGCAGCCTGCAATGGCCGTGCAACGCCCAGGCGCCGGACGGCACGCCGACCATGCACATCGAGGAATTCGTGCGCGGCAAGGGGCGGTTCATGCTCACCGGTTATGTGCCCACCGAAGAGAAGGTCAACAGCCGTTATCCACTGCTGCTGACCACCGGGCGCATCCTCAGCCAGTACAACGTCGGCGCGCAGACCCGACGCACCGAGAACGTCGCCTGGCATGACGAGGACCGCTTGGAAATCCATCCGACCGACGCCGAGAGCCGTGGCATCAACGAAGGCGATTGGGTCGGCATCGGCAGCCGCAGCGGCCAGACCGTACTGCGCGCGCGGGTGACCGAGCGGGTGGCGCCGGGCGTGGTGTACACCACCTTCCACTTCCCGGAATCGGGGGCCAACGTGATCACCACCGATAACTCCGACTGGGCGACCAACTGTCCGGAATATAAGGTTACGGCCGTGGAGGTCAGCCGCGTTTATCACCCTTCCGAGTGGCAGAAACGTTATCAAGCGTTTAGTGATGAACAGGACCGTTTGCTGAAGGATCGCCGTCAGGCACGGGGCGATAAAGCGGAGGTACGTCGATGAGCACGGACAATTTGATCAAGATGGCGAACCAGATTGCCCAGTACTTTGCCAACGAGCCGGACCAGCAGCAGGCAGTGCTCGGTGTGAGGAATCACATACAGATGTACTGGACGCCGGGGATGCGCAAGGAGTTGCTGGCGTGGCAGACGGAACATAAGGGGGCGGAGTTGCATCCGCTCGTACAAACAGCCGTGAGTGAGGCTGGCTGGGAGGCCTGAAACCCAATCCCGTGCCCCTACCCCTGTAGGAGCCGAGCTTGCTCGCGATGGACGTCAACGATAACGCGGGGTGTCTGAATGCCCGTGTCATCGTTGGCCTCCATCGCGAGCAAGCTCGGCTCCTACAGTGGGGGGTGTGCTTACTTGTCCCCCTCCGTCACCCGCACCGCAATCTCGATCGCCCGCACACTGATCGCCGCAAAAATCGCCGTCAACAACACCCCATTGAACCCCAGCAATATCGCCAACACCCGCGACAGCGGCAGCTTCGGCACCAGCTCGCCATACCCGATGGTCAGCCCCGTCACAAAGCCAAAATAGATCCCGTCAAACGGATCCCACCCCTCCAGATAACTGATGATCAACCCCACCGACACAATGATGATCAACATCGCGGAAAAGATCGGCCAGGCCAGTCGAAGGTAAAAGCCGACGGCTTTGTAGAACTCTCGACGGATGTGCGACGCGTGGGCGTGCTTCATGTCATGGCTCCCCGGGCGGCGGGCGAATGGGCGTCACAACAGCTTGGCACAAGTTGCGGAATGTGAAGGCGGACCAACGGCGCGGTGAGCCTTGAAATCCGCGATTAAGCTGGATGAATCCGGCCCTGGAGACCTCCCATGCCCAAACACCTGATCGCGCCGCTGCTGCTCTTCGTGTTCGTGGCCATCAGCGGATCGTCGTGCCACGACACCCGCCAGGACGACCAGGCCATACCGCCCAACGCCACCGGAGGCAGCGGCCGGATCATCCCGCCCCAACAACGCATGCCCTCGACGATGCCTCGGCCGCGGATGTAGCGGGAGGTTGTTGCTATTCGGTTTTAGCGGGCGCTTGGGTCTTGGTATCGCTTTTGGGGGCGTCAGGCACCTTGGGATTGGTAAACCCGGCCTTGGCGTTTTCCGCCTTGGACTTGTGGATATCACAGCCCTGCAATTCGCTCGCCTGAGTGCAGCCGGATCGCTCCAATTGTTTACGATATTTTTCGCTGATGGCGTACGCCGGGGATTGCGCGGCGATCAGCAGGACCAGCGCTGGCAGGATGAATTTGTTCATGTGCACCTCGTTTTGATCAACATTGCCGGGCGTCTACCGACGGTGCGGCAAACTCACTCTAGCCGGTGCAGTCGTCACCTGCGCTATCATCGCCCGCCTCTGCGCCTCATGAGTCTAGAACCTGGATGTCCGCCCCTCTGTCATCGCCTGCCGAAATTCAACCGTTGCCACCCGTGCTGGCCGGTCCGTTGTTGCGCCGCATGGAGCCGACGCGGCTGCTGATGTGGCTGGTGGGTTCGCGTGCGTTGGATTTGACGCTGCGTTTGCAGAATGTGGGGGATATTCGCCTCGATGCCGGGCATTGCACGGTGATCGCGGTGGGCACCCACGCCTTTGTGCATTTGATCGACGTGACGCTGGACAGCGCCCTGCCCTCGGATGAGTTGATCGAATACGACCTGTTGATAAGTGACGGAACGGGCATCGCTGACTGGGCGCCTCATCTGTTGTATGGCGATGCCATGAGCCCGAATTTTGTCCTGCGTTCGCGAATCGATCAGCTGCTGCACGGGTCGTGTCGCAAGCCCCATCACCCGGCGGCGGACGGTTTGCTGTGTGTGGATAACTTGCTGGCAGCGGCGCACGAACCTGCAGATCGCCCGGCGCTGTTGATGATGACCGGCGATCAGGTCTACGCCGATGATGTGGCCGGGCCGACGTTGCGGGCGATTCATGCCTTGATCGAGCGGCTGGGCTTGTTCGGCGAGCATCTGGAAGGCGCCGTGGTCAGTGACAGCGCCAAGCTCTATGAGCATCCGGCCAGTTACTACCATCGTGCGGATTTGTTACCGGCGCTTGAGAGCAACGAGACCCTGCGCGAGCGATTTTTCGGCGGTGCGCGTAAGCCGATTTTCACCAGCAGCAGCGCCGACAATCATCTGGTGACCTTCGCTGAAGTCATGGCCATGTACCTGCTGGTCTGGTCGCCGACGCCTTGGTCCCTGATCGCCCCGCAACCACCGACGCTGACGCCGCAAAGGCGCGAGCGTTACGCGCTGGAACAGACGCGTCTGGACGGTTTCAAGGCTGGCTTGGGTAAAGCTGCGCGTGCGCTGGCGCATTTGCCGACTTTCATGATTTTCGACGACCACGATATTACCGATGACTGGAATCTTTCCGCGCAATGGGAGGAAACGGCCTACGGCCATCCGTTCTCCAAACGCATCATCGGCAATGCGCTGATCGCTTATATGTTGTGCCAGGGCTGGGGCAACAATCCGGATGCCTTCGATGCGGTGCTGGATAAGGCTGGCAGTTTCAGCTCGACCGGCAGTGACGGCTATCTCGACAGCCCGGTGCAGGATGCGTTGATCGATGAGTTGCTGAAGTTCCAGCGCTGGCATTACGTGTTGCCCACTACTCCGGCCATGGTCGTGCTCGACACCCGCACCCGGCGCTGGCGCAGCGAGATGACCCTCAAGCAGCCGTCGGGCCTGCTGGATTGGGAAGCCCTTTGCGAACTGCAACAGGAACTGCTGGATCATCCGTCAGCGATCATTGTTTCACCGGCGCCGGTATTCGGCGTGAAGCTGATCGAAACCATACAGCGTGTGTTCAGCTGGTGCGGTTATCCACTGCTGGTGGACGCGGAAAACTGGATGGCCCATCGCGGCGCGGCGCAGGTGATCCTGAACATTTTCCGACACTCACGTACTCCCGGCAGTTACGTGGTGCTGTCAGGCGATGTGCATTATTCCTTCGTCTATGAAGTGCTGATCCGACACCGCAAGGCCGGCCCGCGCATCTGGCAGATCACCAGCAGCGGCATCAAGAACGAGTTCCCGCCGGCCCTGCTGGAATGGTTCGACCGCCTCAACCGCTGGCTTTACTCACCCCGTTCCCCCCTGAACTGGCTGACCAAACGCCGCCGCATGCGCATCGTGCCGCACATCCCCGAGCATGCAGAAGCGGGTGAACGGCTGTGGAACTCGGCGGGGATTGGGCAGGTGTTCTTTAATGAACAGGGACAGCCGCGGGAAATCTTTCAGCACAACGCCAACGGCGCGCCGAAAACCCGAATGGTCCCGCCCGAAAGCGACGCCACTCTGTAGGAGCGAGGCTTGCCCGCGAAGAGGGAGTGTCAGTCACCACAGTGCTGAATGCCCCACCGCATTCGCGAGCAAGCCCGCTCCCACCCTTGATTAGTGTGACTCATGGACCTCACCCGAACCCTGATCATCGGCAACTCCGGCTCCGGCAAAAGCTGGCTGGCCCAACGTCTGTCAGAACACCTGCACCTCCCCCGCACCGACCTCGACCCCATCCACTGGCTATCCGACGAGCACAGCCTCCCCCGTCCCCGTGGCGAAGCGCTGAGCATGGCGCGTGTGGCGACCAGTGAAGAGCGCTGGGTGATCGAAGGGGTTTATGGCTGGATCATCAGCGAACTGCTGGACCGCGCGACGGCGCTGATTTGGCTGAGCGTTGACGACGAGGAATGCGTCGCCAACATTCGCCAGCGTGAGGAGAAGGACGACGAGCGAGTGATGGCGATGCTGGAGTGGGCGGGGAGCTATCGAACGCGGGAGGGGTCCAGTGGGTTTGCGGCGCATCGGCAGCTGTTCGAAAACTTTGCTGGCTCAAAAATACAGCTGAGCAATCGCACCCAAATCACGGCATTCACCGTCCCCCTGTAAGAGCTGCCGGAGGCTGCTCCTAAAGGGCGTATGGTTTTACATTGGGTTGATGGCCCGGCTCACCCCTCTCACAATCATCTCCACCTCACGCTCATCAATAGTCAGCGGCGGCAGCAGGCGGATGGTTTGGCCGCGGGTCACGTTGATCAACAGGCCGTGATCCCGGGCGGCGATCAGGGTCAGGTCGCGGATGGGTTGTTTGAGTTCAATGCCGATCATCAGGCCCTGGCCGCGGATGGCCAGGACGTTGGGGTGGTCTGCCAGTTCCATGTTCAGTCTCTTGAGCAGCCGTTCGCCCTGTAGCCGGGCGTTATCCCGCAAGCATTGTTCTTCGATGATCTCCAGCACCGTGCAACCAACCCGGCAGGCTAGCGGGTTGCCGCCGAAGGTGCTGCCATGGCTGCCGGGGGTGAAGATTTCGGCGGCTTTGCCACGGGCCAGGCAGGCGCCGATGGGGACGCCGTTGCCCAAGCCCTTGGCCAAGGTCATGACGTCGGGAACGATGCCTTCGTGCTGAAAGGCGAACCACTGGCCGGTGCGGCCGATGCCGGTCTGGATTTCGTCGAGCATCATCAGCCAGCCGCGCCGACTGCACAGTTCGCGCACGGCCTTGAGATAACCCGGCGGCGCCAACTGCACGCCGCCTTCGCCTTGGATCGGTTCCATCAGCACGGCCACGACGCGTTCACCGTGGTCCTGATACATCCGCTCCAACGCCCTCAGATCGCCGAATGGCACCTTGATGAAATCCCCCGGCAATTTATTGAAACCCAATCTAACGGCCGGGCCATCGCTGGCGGACAGCGTGCCGAGGGTCCGCCCGTGAAAGGCGTTTTCCATGACCACCACCAAGGGTTGCTCGATACCTTTGTGCCAGCCGTAAAGCCGGGCGATTTTCAGTGCCGTTTCATTGGCCTCGGCGCCGGAATTGTTGAAGAACGCCCGATCCATGCCCGCCAGTGTCGTGAGCCTGTGCGCCAGCCGCTGTTGCCAGTCGATGCTGTAGAGGTTCGAGGTGTGCAGCAGCAACCCGGCCTGCTCGCTGATGGCGGCGACGATTTTCGGGTGGGAGTGGCCAACGTTGGTCACCGCGACACCGGCGACCGCATCCAGGTATTCACGCCCGGCCTGATCCCACAGTCGCGTGCCCAGGCCCTTGTCGAAACTCAGGGCCATCGGTTGGTAAGTGCTCATCAGGCAGGCGGCGGTCATAACATCAAGCTCCAGCAATTGTGGTTGTTTTTGCAGTATGGTTAGCCACCTGAGCTGGATAAACTCGCTAACACTTCAATCATTTTAAAGCTGAGCTTGATAATGGATCTGTTCCAGGCAATGACCGTTTACGTGCGGGTGGTTGAGGCCGGCAGCATGACCGCCGCCGCCCAGCAGTGCGAAATGTCCACCACCATGGTGGGCAATCATCTCAAGGCGTTAGAGCAACGTCTGGGTGTCCGCCTGCTCCAGCGCACGACACGTCGCCAGCGCCTGACGGAGTTCGGCAGCGCGTATTACCAGCGCTGCCTTGAAGTGCTGGGGCTGGTGGCGGACTCCGAACGCCTGGCCGAACAGACCCTCGACGAGCCCAGCGGCACCCTGCGTATCACCGCCCCGCTGACCTTCGGCACCGAACGTCTGGCGCCGGCCTTGAGCGAGTTCAGCCTGCACAATCCACGGGTGAAGCTGGACGTGGTGCTGACCAACCGCCGCCCGGATCTGCTGGACCATGGCTTCGACGTGGCCTTCCGCCTGGGCGCGCTGGAGCCTTCGAACCTCATCGCCCGCCCGCTGATTGATTACACCTTGACCATGTGCGCGTCGAAGGAATACCTGGCCCGTCACGGCACCCCGCAGGAGCCGGAAGACCTGCAACACCACAATTGCCTGGCGTTCGCCTACCCGGCCGGCGATGACTGGCAGGCAGTGGCACGGCAATGGCGCCTGAATGGTCCGGATGGCGAAATCGTGGTGGCGGTCAGCGGTTCGCTGGTGATCAACAGCTCGGCAGGATTGCATCAGGCCGCGCGCACCGGAATGGGCATCGTGATGGTGCCCGATGCGCTGGTGGAGCCGGATCTGAAGTCCGGCAAGCTGATCCCTTTGCTAGAGCGTTATCAACTGCCGAGCCGACCGATGCATCTGGTATATGCCCAGGATCGCCATCGGCTTCCCAAACTGCGCCGTTTCGTCGACTTCGCCATGGACATGTGGGGCAAGCACTAGCCGCCCCCGTAGGGCATGAATTAATCTCCGCGCACGACTGATCATTTTGATATCAGGCAGGGAGAGCAGCGATGGATGAAACATCGAACACCGAACCGGTGAAGTTCGACCTGTCGGGCATGAACGACAGCATGTTGCATACCATCATGGAGCTGGTTAGCGACGGCATCTGGGACTGGAACGCCAACACCGGCTTCGTCTACCGCAATGCACGCTGGTACGAGATGCTCGGCTATTCGCCACACTCTCTGGATAACAACGTGCTGACCTGGGAAAACGTCATCCACCCCGATGACTACCCGCAGGTCATGGCCCGCTTCGATGATTACCTGAGTGAACGCAGCCCCGCCTATCAGGCCGAGTACCGCTGCCGTACCCATGACGGCGATTACATCTGGATCGAAGACCGTGGTCATGTGATTGCCCGCAACGAAGACGGTTCAGTGGCGCGCATGGTCGGCGCGCACCGCAGCATCGAGGACAGGCGGCGCCTGCTCGAAGAACTGCAGCGACGCAATCACTCGCTGGAAGCGATGATCGAAGAGCGCACCCGGGAACTGTCCCTGGTCAACGAGCAACTGCAATTGCAGCTCGAAGAAAACCGCAAACTGGCGCACACCGATACCCTGACTTCCATCGCCAATCGCTATCGCCTGGAACAGCTGCTGCCCCAGGCCTGCGAGCGCGCCCAGCGCTTTCGCGAACCGCTGTCGGTGATCGCCATGGACATCGACGATTTCAAGAACATCAACGATCACTACGGCCATGCTTTGGGCGATGCGGCATTGGTCCACGTTGTGGAAAATCTGAAGCGCTTCGTGCGCGAAGGCGACTTGCTGGCGCGGTGGGGTGGCGATGAGTTCATCATGACGCTGGCCAACACCTCGTTGGCCGACGCCAGAATCCTCGCCGAGGACATACGGCATGGTCTGGCGGAGTTGCTGCCGGTGGGGGATTTCCAGGTGACGATGAGTTTTGGCGTGGTGCAGCGTTTCGATGAAGAACAGCAAACCGGGTTGATGGCGCGGGCTGATCAGGCGCTGTATCGGTCGAAGATTGCGGGCAAGAATGTGATTTCTGGATAGCCCAGACTCCCCTTCAATCAAGCCGAACACATACCTGTGGCGAGGGGGCTTGCTCCCGTTGGACTGCGTAGCAGTCCCATCTTTTTGGGGCCGCTTCGCAGCCCAGCGGGGGCAAGCCCCCTCGCCACAAAGACCTCATCGCCTACGCGAGTTCCTGACTGACTACCCCCTCACATCTGCCCTTTCACCAACACCGGCTTCTCCTGATAACGCTCCGGATACAGCTGCTTGAGCTGCGCCACTTTCGGCAGATCATTGATCACGATGTAGGGATAGCTCGGATGCTCGGTCAGAAAGTCCTGGTGCTCTTCCTCCGCCGGATAGAAACCGTTGAAGCTTTCCAGCTTGGTCACGATCGGCTTATCAAATGAATGCGCCGCATCGAGCTGGGCGATGTAGGCCTGGGCGACTTTTTGCTGCTCGCTGTTTTTGGTAAAGATCGCCGAGCGATACTGGGTACCGGTGTCCGGTCCCTGGCGGTTCAGTTCGGTGGGGTTATGCGCCACGGAAAAGTAGATCTGCAGCAAAGTGCCGTAGCTGACCTGACTCGGGTCATAGGTGACCTCCACGGACTCCGCATGGCCAGTATCACCATCGCTCACGCGCTCATACTGCGCCGTATTGGCCGCCCCGCCCGCGTAACCGGAGACCGCGTTCTTCACGCCTTTGACATGCTGGAACACACCCTGAACGCCCCAGAAACAACCGCCGGCGAATACTGCGGTTTCGCTATGGGCCTGGGTAACCTCATCAAGGGTTGGCGGTGCAATCAGCACCGCTTCTTCAGCGCCGCCCAGAGAGAATGCCGAGCATTGGCCGATGACGCCGGCAGTTACCAGCCCCAACAGCGTACGACGCCAGGTGAACAGGGTTTTCATGGGTAGAACTCCTGAAAATTTTTAAGGGCTGTCAGCCGAAGGTGAACGCGTAGGCCGATGCGCCCGGATCCAGAAACTCGATGCTGAAGGTCCGGTCCTGCACGCCGCCGTTCTGGCGTACCAGTTGATACAAACGTTGTTCGGTCACCGTGCCGCTGCCATCGGGCGCCACGTCCATGCCATGGTCGTTTGCGGGAGCCTTGCCATCGATCAGCACCTTGAAGCGTACTGGCTTGCCGTCCGCGCCGGGGCTCAGTACCAGATGCAGGTCACGGGCGTGGAAGCGGTAGACGATGCGACTGTCCGGTGCACTGGCCGTGGCGTGCTCGGGGCCGACTTTCCATTGACCGTCCAGACTCCAGTCGTTGAGCGCCAGTTGCGCAGGCGTCTGGTAGCTCGACACCTTGTCCGGCACCAGGCTGGTATCCGGCACGAAATGCTCCGCACGCTGGTAGCCGACGTAGGTTTCCGGCGATTGAACTTCGTTGTTGTCCGGCGCCATTTGCACGCCATCGGCCTTGGCGTTGATCAACCCGTCCGACACCTTGCTGGCACCGGCCTCACGCAGCAATTGCTGGATGACCCGCTCCGACTCGTCGTACGCGCCTTCGCCGAAGTGGTGATAACGAATGCGTCCTTGGGCGTCGGCGAAATAGTGCGCCGGCCAGTATTCGTTGTTGAAGGCTCGCCAGATCTTGAATTCGTTATCGATGGCTACCGGGTAGCTGATACCCAGGTCTTTCATGGCTTTGGTGACGTTATCGACGTTGCGCTCGAAGGCGAATTCCGGCGCATGCACACCGATCACCACCAGCCCCTGGTCACGGTACTTCTCGGCCCAGGCTTTCACGTAGGGCAAAGAACGCAGGCAGTTGATGCAGGAGTAGGTCCAGAAATCCACCAGCACGACCTTGCCTTTCAGCGCCTGAGCATCGAGCGGCGGTGAATTGAGCCACTGCACGGCACCGTCAAGCGGCGGCAGCTTGCCTTCTACCGGCAAGGTGCTTGCGCTGACGGGCATTGCGCCGTCGGACGACGGTTTTTGCGCCATCATCGCCGTGCTGTTGCGCGGTGATTTACCCGCCAGCTGCTCTACCAGAGCCTGTTCGATTCCACCGGTGGACGCCGTCGAAACCCGCGCCAGAATCCCGGTGTCGAGCCCCAGCGCAATAGCAGCCACACCGGCCAGCATTGCCGCACCGAGGCCGCGACGCAGCCACTCGCCAGCCCCGATGGAACGCTTCATTGCCGCGAACACTTTGCCACCCAGCAGCAAGGCCACGGCGAGGGACGTCGCGGCACCAGCGGCATAAGCCAGCAATAACAAAGTGGTGGCGATGCTCGCGCCCTGCAAGGCAGCGCCGGTCAGCAACAGACCCAGGATCGGCCCCGCGCAGGGTGCCCACAGCAAACCAGTGGCGACCCCGATCAGAAACGAAGCGCCCGGACGTGGCCGAGCATCGGCTCCCGCTTTCTCGGACAAACGACTTCCCGCCGCAACCAGTGGTCGGGTCAGGCGCTCGGCCAATTGCGGCAGCAACAGCGTCAGGCCGAACAGCGCCACGAACACCAGCGCCAGCCAGCGCCCGTACTGATTGAGCTGCACCACCCAACCCCCGCCCACCGCCGCCAGCGTGGCGACGAAGGCGAAGGTCAGCGCCATGCCCGCCAACAGCGGCAAGCCACTTTTCACGAACGGCTGGCCAGTGCGAGCAAAGACGAACGGCAGTACCGGCAAGATGCACGGGCTGACGATTGTCAGCACACCACCGAGATAAGCGAGGACCAGAAGCCACATAGCGTCGACCTGCAAGAGTGAGGAAAGGAGTCGGGATCAGACCGGCCGGAATGTCATTGCCAGGCCGTTCATGCAGTAACGCAGCCCGGTAGGTTTCGGCCCATCATCGAAGACATGCCCCAAGTGCCCGCCACAACGCCGGCAGTGCACCTCTTCGCGAACCATGCCGAAGGTGCGGTCCTGGCGGGTCGCCACGGCCTTGTCCAGCGGCGCCCAGAAACTCGGCCAACCGGTGCGGCTGTCGAATTTGGTATCCGAGGAAAACAACGGCAGCTCGCAGCCAGCACAAGCAAACGTACCTTCACGGTGTTCGTTGTTCAGCGGGCTGCTGTAGGCCCGTTCGGTGCCCTCTTCGCGAAGGATCTCGTACTGCTCGTCGCTGAGGATGGTGTGCCATTCGCTATCGCTGTGGGTCACTTCGAACACCTCCGCCGCTTCGGCCTCGCTGATCAGGACAGACCGGCCGGCAAATTTTGGCAATACACCGACGGCCAGGACTGCAACCCCCAGCCCGCCGGTCGCCAACAGAAATTGTCGTCGTGAAAAATGTTTTGAGAGCATTGCCGTCTCCAAAAATCCAGGGCCCTTCATGGAACAAAGCCTAGGCTTGGGTTGATCGCCAAATCCTCACGAGAAGTTAAACAATTCGTGATAACTGCGGCTCCGTAAAACCCGCACAATGTGCCCATTGCGTCGAAGGATTGAACTGGATGGAACAGAACAAACGCGTCCTCGTGGTCGAGGACGACCTGCACATCGCCGACCTTATCTGCCTGCATCTGCGCGATGAGCAGTTCGAGGTGGTGCACTGCGCCGATGGCGATGAAGGCATGCGCCTGCTGCAGCAAGGAAACTGGGACGCACTGGTTCTGGACTTGATGCTGCCAGGCGTCGATGGCCTGGAAATCTGCCGGCGCGCCCGCGCCATGGCCCGCTACACGCCGATCATCATCACCAGCGCCCGCTCCAGCGAAGTGCACCGGATTCTCGGGCTGGAGCTGGGCGCCGATGACTACCTGGCCAAACCGTTTTCCATGCTCGAACTGGTGGCGCGGGTCAAAGCTCTGCTGCGCCGGGTCGACGCCATGGCCCGCAACCTGAAGATGGACGCCGGCAGCCTGAACATCGACGGCCTGGCCATCGATCCGATCACCCGCGAAGCCTCTCTTGAGGGGCGGCGCCTGGACCTCACGCCGAGGGAGTTCGACCTGCTGTATTTCTTCGCGCGCCAGCCCGGCAAGGTGTTCTCGCGCATGGACCTGCTCAATGCCGTCTGGGGTTACAGCCACGAGGGCTACGAGCACACGGTCAATACCCACATCAACCGCCTGCGCTCAAAGATCGAGACAGATCCCGCGCAACCGGCACGCATCCTCACGGTCTGGGGACGCGGCTACAAATTCGCCACTGGCGAGGAGCCACAAGCATGAGGTTGACCCTCACACAACGCCTGTCCCTGGTGTTCGCCGTCCTGCTGCTGGTGTGCTGCGGCACTTCGGCGTGGATGCAGGTGCGCTCCAACCAGATGCATGAACAGGAAGTGGTGCAGGGGTTGTCGCGGGATCTGGCGCAACACATCGCCCGCGATACGGTTTTGATGGATACCCGGGGCTTGATGCCCAATGCGGTGCGTGACCTGTTCAGCAAGCTGATGCAGGTAAACCCCAGTGTCGAGGTATATCTGCTCGATCCCGCTGGGAAGATCGTCGGCAGCGCCGCACCCGAGGGTCGGATACATCGTGAGCAGATCGATCTGGCGCCGATCCAGCGCCTGCTCAAGGGTGATGCCTTGCCGATTCTTGGCGACGACCCGCGCAGCGCCGATGCCCGCAAGGTGTTCAGCGCGGCGCCGTTGATGGTCGATGGCAAGCCGGCGGGTTATCTCTACGTGGTGCTGCTCGGCGAGGACCATGACCGCCTTGCCGAACGTGGTGCCACCAGTGCCGCGCTCAATACCGCGCTACTGTCGATCGGGCTGGTGGCGCTGCTGTGCCTGATTGCCGGTCTCACCGCGTTCGCCTTGATCACCCGGCCGTTGCGACGCCTGACCGACAGTGTCAGCCAGTTCGACATCGATGGCATTCCCGTTACGCCAACGCCCTCCCCGCCTGTGGATAAAAATGCCAGCCACGATGAAATCGCCATCCTCGACGCCACCTTCCGCCAGATGCAGGCACGCCTTGGCGAGCAGTGGCGCTCGCTGACCCGCCAGGATCAAGAACGCCGCGAGCTGGTGGCGAACATTTCCCACGACCTGCGCACACCGCTGGCGTCCTTGCACGGTTACCTGGAAACCCTGTCGCTCAAGGACGCCACGCTGTCTCCCGCCGATCGCCGTCGCTACCTGGGCATCGCGCTGGATCAGAGCCGCAAGGTTGGTGGGCTGGCGCAATCGCTGCTGGAGCTGGTGCGACTGGAGCATGGTTTTGTGCAGCCGATTCTGGAGCGTTTCTCCCTGACCGATCTGGCCCAAGACATCTTCCAGAAATTCGAACTTACCGCCGAAGCGCGGCAGGTGGAACTCAAGGCCACCTTTGCCCCCAATGTTTCAGCGGCGTGCGCTGACCTGGGATTGATCGAACGGGTGCTGACCAACCTGTTCGACAATGCCCTGCGCCATGTGCCGCAAGGTGGCGAGATCGAACTGAGCCTGCGACCGCAAAGCTCATTCATTGAAGTCACCGTCAGCGATACCGGTCCCGGTATCGCCCCCGAATTTCGCGAAGGCCTGTTCCTGCGTCCGTTCAACATTGGCGGTGCGCGGCGCGACGGTGGGTTGGGTCTGCGAATCGTGCATCGCATCCTGCAGTTGCATGGGTGCGAGATTCAGTTGGTCGATGTGCCGGGGCGTGGGGCGACCTTCCGGTTTTCACTGCCCAAGGATGAAGAGACAGCGGCGCGGGTGATGAGCCTGAATGCACAGGACCAAGTCTGAAAAACCGCGGACCTGCCTTTGTAGGAGCGAGGCTTGCCCGCGAACAGGCCGGCAGCCTCACCACCTCTATCGCCTGAAACACCGCCTTCGCGGGCAAGCCTCGCTCCTACCGGATTTGTGATCGTCCACAAGGTTGTGAGTTGCATGAAACTGTCCATCCGGCCATTGCTCCGTGACAACACCGTCCCGGTCCAATAGGCTAGTCGGCCGGAAAAAGCCCCTGCGCTTTCTCGCCCTATTCAAGCTGAAAAAAGTAGTGAAATTTCAATGTCCGATTCCAATACCGCTGAAACCGTAGTCACCCTGTCGTCCAAAGCGGAATACGAAAACTCCATCAATCTTTCACAACACGTCTCCCAGGCCAAAACCATCAGCGAGATGGTGCTGGACGCTTTCCAGTCCAGCCGCGAAAGCGAGCAGATTCGCGAACTGCGTGCAGCGATTCGCCAGGCGCACGACAGCTTCGACGATGACCGCGCCTATGAACTGATGGGCCAGCTCAAGCAGCTCAAGGACGCTGAAGCTGCCGATATCGCGGCCCTGGAAGACCTGAGCAGCAAGTTTCCGATCAGCCGCATTCTGTCGAGCTTCAAGGACGACCCCGCGTTTCAGGAAATCGTCTACGGCCTGGCCCTGAAGGTGCTGAACCAGACCCATCAAGCCATCAGCAACCCGAGCGGCGGCAAAAGCAAGGCCGCGCGGCCCAAGAAAGAAGCCGAAGTGTTCACCATCAGCAAGGACGGCATCAGCGTGACCCTGCCGCTGCGTACCCCGCGCTCGCGCCTGAACGTTGACCGTGAAGCGCTGGAATTCCTCGGTTTCAACTTTGTGGGTGAAGGTGAGGAGGCGGAGCTGGAAAGCGAAACGTTCATGGACAACAGCGGCGCTGAGCAGGCGGCCAACCGCAAGAACATCATCACGGCCTTGCAGCAGCAGACGGCGTTTGATGGGTACAGCATCGCTGCGCAGTAACGCACACCTGAGACTGAACTCTCTGTAGTGAGAGGACTTTGTGGCGAGGGGGCTTGCCCCCGCTGGACTGCGCAGCAGTCCCATCTTTTTGGGGCGGCTTCGCCACCCAACGGGGGCAAGCCCCCTCGCCACAAACAGCGCCCCGCCTCAGATAGGTGACAGCCTTGCCAAGAGCCCCGCCCCGCGCGGGGCTTTTTATTGCCCGCGATTCGGGCAAATACGCGATTAATCTTCCAGTATCGACGGCAGTACTTCCCTTTACCCAACAGCACCACGGGTCCGCCTGCGGGGAGCGCCTTTCACTTTCCAGCCCAGACCTCAGTGGTGCAACTGCCGAGGTCATCATGAACACGACTCCGTTGTACCGCCAACTGGCCAATCACTATCTGGACGCGATCCGCAGCGGCACCCTGAAAACCGGAGAGCGTTTCCCTTCCATTCGACTGATGATGGAAAAACACGCCGTCAGCCTGTCGACGGCGGTGCAGGTTTGCCGCGAGCTCGAAGACTATGGCGTACTGGAAGCCCGCCCGCGCTCGGGCAACTACATCCGCCAGCCCGACACCCCCGCCAAACCCACCGCAAGCTCCTTGCCCCCGCCGCTGGATACCGGTGCCTACGTCGGCATTCATGAGCAAGTGTCGGCGGTGCTCAAGGCCAGCCAGCGGGCGACGGTGAAAGTCAATTTCGCCAGCGCCTACTGCGCGCCCCAGCTGTATCCGATCAAGGCCCTGCAGGACAACATGATCAAGGCTCTGCGCCAGGATCAGCACCTTTTCGAAACCACCGGCACCACCGCCGGCAATATCGCCTTGCGCAACGTGCTGGCCCGGCGCGCGCTGACCAGCAAGACCCACGTGAGCGCCGAGCGCATCGTGATCACCAACGGCGCCACTGAAGCGATCAACCTGGCGTTGCGCGCGGTGACATCCCCCGGCGATACCGTGGCCGTGGAGTCGCCGACCTTCTACGGCCTGCTGCAAATCCTCGAAAGCCTGAACCTGCGGGTGCTGGAGATCCCGGCCTCAAGCCACAGCGGGATCAATCTGCCGGCCCTGCAACAGGTGCTACTAGGCCCCGAGCGAATCAAGGCGCTGATCGTGATTCCCAACCTGCACAACCCGCTGGGCAGCATCATGCCCGACGCCAACAAGGCGCGACTGGTACAGCTGTGCGCCGAGCACGACACGGTGTTGATCGAAGACGACACCTATGGCGATCTGGTGGACAGCGAGCAGCCGCTGTCCACGCTCAAGCATTGGGATCGCAGCGACAACCTGATCTATTGCGCCTCGCTGAACAAAACCCTGGCCCCCGGCATGCGCCTGGGCTGGATCAGCGCCGGCAAGTGGCACGACCGCGTGGAGATGCTCAAGCACACCCAGTCCCGCGGCTGCGAGGCGCTGACGCAACTGGCGGTCAGTGCGTTCATGGGCACGCCGTCCTATGAGCGTTACCTGCGGCGCTTGCGCAACACCCTCGCCCAGCAACGGTTGCAAATGAGCATCGGCATTCTGCGCAATTTTCCGCCTGGCACCCGGGTGAGCACGCCGGAGGGCGGGACCTTGTTATGGGTGGAATTGCCGCGGGAACATTCGTCCATGGCGTTGTTTCAGGCGGCGTTGAATGTGGGCATTCAGATATCCCCGGGTGGGATTTTTTCTAATGACAAACGCTTCGATCACTTTGTGCGGATCGGGTGTGGGGCGCCGTATTCGCCGAAGATTGATGAAGCATTACAGACCTTGGGACGACTCCTGTCCCTGTAGGAGCGAGCATGCTCGCGATGGACGACAGGACACCGCGGGGTGTCAGGCTGCCAGCGTCATCGTTGACGACCATCGCGAGCGTGCTCGCTCCTACAGGGGTGGTGTTTTAACGGGGATTTTCGTGGAGACAGATGATGTGCGGGTCGTCGTTCCAGTGGGGGAAACGCTCGGCGATCTGCGGGTCGTGGCCGGGGATGACGTGGTCTTCGCCATCGGCCAGACGATCGATTTCAGCGAACGCTTCGAGGGTTTGCGACAGGTCGTCGAGGATCGGAAACGGGCTGCGTTCGCGAATGTTGACCCACAGGTGCGCCGCATCCGACGCCAGCACAATCCAGCCCCGCGCGGTATTGACTCGCACCACCTGACTGCCCGGCGTGTGCCCGCCCACCGCATGCAAGGTCACGCCGGGCAACACCTCGGCGGTGCCACGGTGCAGGCGCATACGCCCTTCGAACAGCGGCGGCAGCGCCGACATCACGTCCTCGACTTCATAGGTTTTGTTCACCGTGCGATGGGCCATTTTCGGCCCGGTGCAGAAGCGCAATTCGGCCTCCTGCAGATGCACCGTCGCCTTGGGAAACAGGGCGAGATTGCCGGCGTGGTCCCAATGCAGATGAGTGAGGATCAGCTGCTCGACCTGCGTCGGATCGATGTCCAGCTGACGTAGGGATTCTTCCGGCAGACGAAACATCTGACGGTTGCGCCGATCAGCCGTGGCCGGTTGAAAGCAGGTGTCGACCACGATCACCTGCTGCTGATTGCGGATCACCCAGAAGTAGTAATCCAGGGGCATCGGCGCATTCGGATCGCCACAGCAGGCGTCGTAGAGAAAATTCTCTTTGGCGGTGCGCTGGGCATTGGCGCCGACACGGATGGCGAACACTTCGTACTCGGGAACGGACATACGATTCTCCAGATTCAGGCGGCGGCGTTGGTTTTGAGGGTCGGGCGGAAATCGAAGTCGATCAGCTCGCTGATCCCAAGGTCCTGGGCCAACTTATGCAGGCCGCTGTAGTCGCGCATGATGGTCGCGTTCTTGCTGCCCTCGCGGGTGTCGGCAATGATCTGCGCGGCGTCCTCGACCCCGAGCTGAGTCAGAATCGCCTCCCACATCGAGTAGTCCTGGGCGACAAAGGCACTCAGTGCCACCGACAAGGTCTGTGCGAAAAATCCCTGCTGCTCAGGCTGCATGTTGGCGTACATGACCTTGGCCACTTCGGCCAGCACCTTGCTGTGGGCGTACTCGTCGCGGTTGTGCAACTCGGCCACGCGGCGGTTTTGCGGCTGAATGCTCTGGTCATCCGCCAGCAGGTCCAGATAGGCGTTGACGCTGATCTCGGCCACCACCGCGAAGGTGATCGCCGCCAGGTCTTTCTGCCACTGCTCGGACAGGGTTTCCCGCAGGGCCTGCAAGCGCAGGTAGGTCACGGACGGCGGCAGGTCCAGGTCCTGATCGATGGCGCGCTCCAGCTTGGTTCGCTCGATGGCCCGCAGGTGCATGAGCGTGTGGTAGTGCTCGTCGATCAGGGTCTGCTGCATGGCCTCGCGAAAGTGCCAGTTGTCCTTGCCCAGGTATTGATTGGCGATGACGCTCAGGGCCGGGTTGACCACATGTTCCTCGGCGGTGACGGTGCGCAGGTTGTAGCCGATCCAGCCCCAGGTCACCACGTTGCTCTTGAGGTCGTCGCTCAAGGCCTGGAATTTTGGGTGGTGAAAAAACGGCACCATTCGCTCCGGGTAATCCGGGCGTGCCGGGTCGAAGACTTCCTCGACCGAGGTCTTTTCCGGCGAGCAGACCGTAGCCCGTCGGGTCCAGGCCTGGTTGAGCCGCACGACCAGTTGATGATCGACCTTGGCGATCTCGATTGCTGTTTGCATGACGCGATACCTGTAGGACGCGTACCCGCTAACGGGTACGCAAAAAGAAAAATGAGCGCCGGAAAAATCAGGCCAGCCAGTAGCGGGTCAGGTGCCGCGCCGGGTCGGTGTAGCGACTGCGGGCGTGGATCATCCGCCAGTTGTCCCAGATCAGCATGCAGCCTTCGGGGATCAGCACCGGGGTGTTGTGCTCGATGAAATACGCCTCGCCAAGCACCGCGAATTTGGCCAGCGGCGAGCTGTTGTTGCTCACTTGGGACTGTTCCAGTGCTTGCTTGGAGGGGTTCACATCACCGTAGTGAAACTGGTTGTAGCTGAAGCGGAAAATGTCGCCGTCCTCGGTGGGCGTGAGGATGTATTCCTTGACTCGGGTTTGTGCAGGCTCGCCCGGTTTGGCCGTGGCGACGAACTCCACCGGCGTGTCATCCAGCCATTCGCGTAGCTCCGGCTCGCTGCGCTCCAGCGACTTCAGAAACTCATAACCATCCACCAATCCCGTGTGCCCGCCACCACAAGTTGCCTGCTTATGGCAATGCAGCGCCAGGTAGCGCGGCGGCGGGCCGTACACCGGTGCCTCGGTGTGCGGGCCGATACCGTTCATGCTCTGGGAATACGGCAGGTCTTCGTAACCCGGCTTGCGGGTGATGGCGAAAGCGGTCTGGCCGTTGAACTGCGGAATGACCGGACCGAACTCGTGCAATGCTCCTACAACGTCATGGGCGAATTCGCCGGGGGTCAGGACAGTCCAGCCGCGGGACGACAACTCGTCATGGCGATGGCCCAGCGAGACGTAAGGTTTGGACGCAACAATCCCTGGATTTGACATGGTGAGATTCCTGGCGGTTTATCCGGCGTTGACGGTTGAGGTGTAGGCGGCGATCAGTTCGCGGCAGGCATTGCCCGGCTGATAGTGATGCTCGTCGATGCTTTGCACCGGCGTGACTTCGGCGGCGGTGCCTGTCAGAAAACACTCTTCGAAGTCGCCCAGTTGCGTAGGCAAAATCGTGGTTTCGACCACCTGATAGTCCAGGGCCTTCGCCAGCCCGATGACGGTCTGACGGGTGATGCCATCGAGGAAGCAATCCGGCAGCGGCGTGTACAAAGTCCGCCCTTTGACGAAGAACACATTGGCGCTGGTGGCCTCGGCGACATGCCCCCGCCAGTCGAGCATCAGGGCATCGTGGAAGCCGTTGTCTTCCGCATCGTGCTTGCTCAGCGTGGCGATCTGGTAATGCCCGGACGCCTTGGCTTCAAAGGGGCTGCTGTTGGGTGGAGGACGACGCCACGCGGCAGTCTTCAAGCGAATGCCGGCCATGCGCGCCGCCGGGTCGAAGTAGCTCGGCCACTGCCAGCAGGCGATTGCCACATGGATGCGATTGAAGCGCGCCGAGGTGGAAATCATCTCGCTGCCGCGCCAGGCCACCGGCCGCAGGTAGCCCTCGACCACCTTGTTGCGCTTGAGCAATTCATGGCTGGCCGCTTCCAGCTCCTCAAGGTCGAACGGGATGACAAAATCCATCAGCTGCGCCGAGCGATACAGCCGCTCGGTGTGTTCACGCAGCTTGAAGATCCTGCCGTTGTACACCCGCTCCCCTTCATAGACCGTGCTTGCGTAATGCAAGCCGTGGGTCAGTACGTGCAGACGCGCCTGGGACCACTCGACGAACTCGCCGTCGAGCCAGATCACCCCTTCGCGTTGATCAAACGGGATACTGCTCATGTCCTTATCTCCCCATTGTTCTAGAAATTTCCTACGCCGTTTGCAGCAGTACCGGTATCAATTCCGGCGTCTGTTCCAGCAATCGCTCAGGCTCGGTCTGAAAGAAAAACCCGCGTTCGCCAAAGGCCGGGCGCAACTGGTCGAACCAGGTCGCCTGCGGGTCGAAACGCGCATAGAAGGTGCGCAACACCCATTGCGGATCCCGGGCCTGGAGGAACTGCAGCACGAAGACTTTTTCCCCGGCGACGGTCTCGATGCCGTTGATCAATACCTTGCCGTAGAAGGTGCTCATGGACGGACCGCGCACCGTCCGCGCCAGCCCCGACACCGTGCGGTACGCCGCCTGGAAGATCTCGAACGCCCGCGCCAGCGGCATTGCGAAGTAATGACTGGGGCCGGTGTCGCGTTCGACGAACATGTAATAAGGCACCGCTCCCAGGCGCACGCCTTCGGTCCACAACGCCGCCCAGTCTTCCGGGTTCTCGTTGATATGGCGGATCACCGGCGCCTGCATGCGCACGGTCGCGCCGGTCGAGCGAATGCGTTCCACCGCTTGCCGGGCGATGTCCTGGCGCAGCTCCACCGGGTGGTTGTAGTGGCCCATGACCGAGAGGTTTTTCCCCGCCACGACAATCCGCCGAAACAGCTCGAGCAACTCCGGCGCATCCTTGTCGCTGACAAATCGCTGCGGCCAATACGCCACGGATTTAGTGCCGATACGGATGCTTTTCAGGTGCGGCAATTCCAGCAGCGGTTCGATGTAACTGGCCAGCGAACGGGTGTTCATGATCATCGGATCGCCCCCGGTGATCAGCACATCGGTGACTTGCGGATGCACCCGCAGGTAGCTCACCAGCTCCTGGGATTCCCGGGCGTTGAATTTGAGTTCTTCCTCACCGATGAACTGCGCCCAGCGGAAACAGAAGGTGCAGTACGCGTGACAGGTCTGACCGGCGCCGGGGAAAAACAGCACGGTCTCGCGGTACTTGTGCTGAATGCCCGGCAGGACTTTTCCGTCGAGGGTGGCGTTGTTGTGCGTCAGCTGCCCAGCCGGATGCGGATTCATGCGCAGCCAGATCGCCTCGATCTTGCGCTTGATGGCCGCGCTGTCGTCCAGTTCGATCAACTGCTTGAGCGCGGCGTATTCGTCCGGCAGCAACATGTCCTTGTGGGGAAAGGTCATACGGAAAATCGGATCATCCGGAATATTGTCCCAGTCGATCAGCGTCCCCAGCACGTATTCGTTGGTGCGAAACGGCATGACCCGGGCCACAACCGTCATGGCTTCCTGCAGCTGCGGCGTCAGCTTGTTCCAGTACGGCGTATCGCGAATGGTGCGTGAGTTATAGGGTTTGTATCTTTCGTGCTCCGACAGTCCCTGCATGGCAGCGCTCCTGGTGTTGGCTGGCAGTGATTACTGAATGGCCGGCGCTACGCGCTCTATGTCCATCCATGCCCGAACGCTGTCGCGGTCCCATTGGCGGCGCACGTAGGCCGCAAGCCGGGCCGGTACCGGATCACCGTTGGCCACCAGGCGGTTGAGCATGATTGCCAGGTCGGTGTCGGCGATGCTCCAGTCGCCGAACAGGTTCTCGGCTCCCTCCTCCAGCAAGTGATCGGCGACGAAGAACAGGCGATCCGCTGCGGCTCGGGCCTCATCGGAAAGCGCGGTGTCTTTCTTTCCGAAGTACACCAGGTCAAACGGGCGCTCCTTGCGCACCACCAGCAGATCGCTGCGCAACCAGGCCTGAAGCTGACGGGCGCGGGCCCGTTGCTTGAGGTCCTGGGGATAGAGTTTTTTATGGCCCGGGGAGAGTTCTTCCAGGTATTCGGCGATGGCGGAAGATTCCGACAGGGCGAAATTATCGTGAACTAATGTGGGGACTTTGCAGGTCAGCGAAATATCCCGGTAATTCGCTTGATAGTTCTCTTTGGCTTTCAAATCCACTTTTACAAAGTCGAATGAAAGTTGTTTTTCCTTGAGAGCAACAAAAGCCGACATCGCAAACGCGCTAATAAAGTCCGCACCGACATACAGTTTGAGTTTTCGGTTTTCCATAGAACACTCCATTGCAATGGCTGCATTGATAAATCTGCATTGGAAGTGATCGTATTAAGTTGACTGGGGGCTGGATAGATACAGAATTTGTGAGTTTCAATCGATACAGAAAGTCTGCGGACGAAGCGATTTGTAGCAGCTGGCGAAGCCTGCGCCCCCTGTAGGAGCGAGCTTGCTCGCGATGGTGGTCAACGATAACGCTGGCGTCCTGACACCCAGCGGTGTCCTGTCTTCCATCGCGAGCAAGCTCGCTCCTACAGGGGGGCGTGGGAATTAGAGGGAGGTGTTGGAGAGTTGGGCCATTTGCGGCATGTTGCTCATGTTGAGCATGGCCAGAGGCTCGGTTTTGCTGGTGTTGACGAAGCCGTGCCGGGTCCAGGCCGGTACCAGCAGCACGTCGCCAGGGCTGACGCTGACTTCATCGGCACCTTCCAGGGTCAGGGTGCCGCTGCCGGCCTGAATGATGAACAGGTGCCACCAGGCATGGGCATGACCGACCAATGTCGAGCCTGGAATCAGCCATTGCATGGAGACCGCCATCCCGGGTGTCAGCCTGCAACCTTCGGGGCTGTTGTCGTGGGCCAGCGCGACGATATCGACGTCGCTGTCCGTCAGACTCTGACGTATGTCCGTCAGTTCGCCCTGCTTCCAAACCCGCGCACCGATCGGCGGGTTATTCAAACTCTGGCGAAAATCCTTATATGAAAAGAACCCACCTTGAACGTTATTCATCGGCAAATACCAACTGTCTGGTGACTTGAATCACCAGACACTAGGACAACAACTTGCAACTGTAAAGCCAAGACTTTAATCAATTACAGAACCGCAGGACGCAGCGCCGCGATCATATCAACTTCCACTGCGGCATTTTTCGGCAATTGATAAACACCGACCGTGGTTCTCGTATGTTTACCGGCATCACCCAGCACATGGCTGATGACATCCGAGGCGCCGTTTGCCACGTCACTGAGATCGACGAAGTCCGCCGTGCACTTCACATACACGTTCATCCGGATCAGCGCCTTGACCTTGTCCAGCGAACCCACGGCGTCGACGATCAGCGCCAGGCCGCGCAACGCACTGATGCTCGCCGCCGCCTGTGCGTCCGCCATGCTCAGGTCCAGGCCGACCCGGCCCGGATAGAGGATCTTGCCATCCATGCGCGGCACCAGGCCGCTGATGTACAGCTCATCGTGGTGGCGGATCAGCGGGGTGTAACGGCCGCCAACGGTGTTCTCGCCATAGATGTCGAAACCGAACTCCTTGGCCAGGGCGATGAAGCGCTCATCACAGGTCATGTGTTCAATCATTTACCCAATCCTCTTGATCAATACTGCTGAAAACTTCGATCCCTGTGACTTAACCTGCTGCCCTCACGGGCGGCTCCAGACTGGTGATCCCTGTGTTTGATTCGATGGCCTGCGCCAGACGCAGCAGGTCATTGCTCAGCTGCTCGTAGTGCTCGTTGAACAGCACGATGTGGCCGATGAACGAGAAGTTGTCCTTCACCAGCGCGGACACCGAATCACCAATACGCTTGGCGAACTTGGCCTCTACGACTTCGATATTCAGCGAGCGGGCCAGGACCTCAACATCGGGAATCGAACGCAAAATGCCGCCGGCCGGCGCCCTGAGCAGGCGTATGCCGCAATAGCCGCGAGCGACCGGTGCGAAGGGCTCGATATGGCCTTCCACGGCCCAGCGCACCCAGCGTTCCCACGGGTTGAAATCGACGAACGCGCGATGCGCCAGATCCCAGATGTGCATGCCTCCGGGGCGCATATTGGTTTCCACGGCGGAGGTCAGATGGTCGGCGCGCAGGAACACTTCGTTGTGCCAGGCGCCGTTGTCCAGCGACACCAGGTCGGCCATGTGCCGGCCAGCATCGAGCAATTGGGTCTGTACGGCCTCCGGAAGAGGCGCGGGCACGACCTGCTGGATCTCCGCGCGGTAGGCGCCTTCGGTGGTGGTTTTCTCGGTGATCCAGGTGCTGCCGGCCACGCAATCCCAACTGTATTCGCGGGCGTTCTGGATCAGCTCTTCGATGACGATTCCGCCTTCGCGGTAGGGCTTGAGCGCCTGCCAGACCTCATCGCATTCGGACGGATGATTGATGACCCGGCAGCCCCGGCTCGCGCCTTCGCAGGCCGGCTTGATGAAGGCTTTTCCGCCCAGTTCGACAACCCGCTGACGCAAATCGGAGAGGCTCTCGACCCGCGTGGAAAACACCGGGCGATAGTCCTCGGGCGATTGGGTGGCCACGACCTCCAGGCTGCGGAAGATCTGCTTGTCCAACCCCGCGCGCGCTTCGGCGGGGGTGATGCCCGGCAGGCCAAAATGACTGGCCAGCGCTGCACCAAGCAGCACGCCGCGATCAGAAAACGGCAGCACGCCGATCAGCTTCCACAGATCGGCCTTCAGGCAACCCACCACCAGTTCGAGGGACGCGGCTACGTCCTGCTCGGCGAACGATGTCGTGCAGACGTGATCGGCCACTTGATCGTCATTGGGCTGGACCTGCTCGACCAACAGGATCAGCCGCGCGTTGTAGAGCGACTTGCACAGCTCGCGCAGCTTCGGGATATCGTGAACCCGACTACCGTTGTAACCCACCACAATGACGCATGAAGTCGTATTCATAATGCCCCCGACTTGCAAATTGAAACCCGCACCCGCGACGACTCAGTCGTGTAACGACGCTTGGGATTTACGGTTGAACCAGTACCAGGCCAGGATCCCGCCCGCGCCGATGGCCGCCAGCACCAGCGCGTTGTACGGCGCCGGCACGGCCCGCATGATCAGCACCGTTAGCCCGGCGCCGACGCCCAGGGAGACTTCCTTGACGAACATGTTGTTCTGCTTGACCGAGAAGTAATCGAGGTAGCTGAAGGCGCATTCGGCCAGCGACAGCAGCGCGACCCAGATCAGCGCGCCGACCAGGGTTTCGACGTGGAATGCAGCGGGCGATGACAGCACCGCGAAGCCGGCGAAGATGATCCCGATCACTGCCAGCACCTTGAAGCGGCCGGTGCGCTCGATCAGCTTCATCATTGGCACTTGGGCGAACACCACCACGGCGCTATTGAGGATCAGCATCAGGCCGTACCAGGCGGGCAGCTCTCCGGTCTTGAGCAGGATCGCCTGGGGCAGAATCGAGAACACCCCAAACAGCTTGATGCCCATGATGATCCCGGCGATCACCCACGGCAGTTTGTTGCGCCAGCCGCTGCCGTCATGGGTGACGGGGCTTGCGGTTACGGGCTCCGAGGTGAAGGTCGCGCCATGAGCGATCGGCAGGCACAGCAGTACGAAGGCCGCGGCACCGATGAAGAACATGGTCGGGGTGAGCATTGGCGACAGGAGGATCAGGCCGGCCAACAGACTGCCCATGTTCATTGCGACGCGGTTGTAGGCCGCGCCTTCCTTGGTCTGCGCTGCTTCGCTCTTGATCAGGTAGCCGGCAATCGCGATGCCGTAGGCAAACAACGCGGCGGCGAACATCACCACGCCCTGGTTGCTGGTGACGGCCAGCAGCACCAGCCCCGCAGCCGCGCACAGCAAGGTGACGCTGAGGGAACGGCGGCCCAGCACCAGCAAAGTCAGCGGCAGCAGCAACAGCAAGGCGCGATAGCCGAGGGCGAGGATGCTGTTGGTGGCGGTGTCTAGCCAGACGTTGGCCTTGCCCAGCACTGCAAACAGCGATACAGCGGTGATGATGCGGATCGCAAACAGGCGAATGTTGATCACCGGTTTGGCGATGGCAGCTGTTGTTTGAACACTCATGCAGCACCTCTGAAACCATTGACTGTTCAGGGCTCGAACGCCCACAGTCAGGAAAGTCTGTAAGCTGATGTTAGAGACAGAGGCTTATTTTCATCAGAGCAAGTTCGTATAGAATCCAACGAACTTTACTGCCGGAGAGACCAGTAAAATGCAGGTTCAGCGCGCCGTCATCGCCGCCTTCGAGTTCCAGCCAGGTGTGCCGCTGGTCCAGCAGATCGTCGATCAACTGTCAGTCGCCATCAATCAGGGTGGCCTACCGCACGGCTCGCGTCTGCCGCCGATTCGCGAACTTTCCGAGCTGATGAACGTGGGCAAGTCCACGGTGGTGGATGCGCTGGATCGCTTGCGCGCCAAGGGTCTGGTGGTGTCGCGCCAGGGTTCGGGCCACTACGTTCACCGTTCTTCTACCCCGATCAAGAGCGATGCCGGGCCGGATCTGCAACCACAGGACACCCTGAGCGTGGTCCGCCGCGCGGTGCTGCAGGACACCGGTGCGTTGCGTCCCGGTGCCGGCTTCCTGCCCTCCTCCTGGCTGCCCGCCGATGAACTGCTCAAGGCCGTGCGCAGTACCGTTCGCGCGACTTCCCTGCAAATGGGCGAGTACGGCGTCGCGGCGGGTTATCTGCCATTGCGCGAGGCATTGCGGGTCAAGCTGTCGGCGATCGGCATCGAAGTGCCGGTGGACCAGATCGTCACCACCGCCAACACCGTGCAGGCCATCGACATGCTGATGCGCCTGCTGGTCAAACCCGGCGACACGGTGCTGCTCGACGACCCGTGCTACATCACCATGCACACAAACCTGGCCCTGCACGGCGCTAGGGTCATCACCATTCCCCGCGGTGCCGACGGCATGGACATGGAGGCCTTCGAGCAACTGGTCAATACCCAGCGCCCTGTGCTCTACATGACCAACAACGTCCTGCACAATCCGACCGGACACTCGTTCTCGCCGGCACAGGTCTATCGCCTGTTGGAGTTGAGCCATCGCTACGGTTTCCACATCGTCGAAGACGATCTGTACGGCGACCTGCAGCAACGAATGACCCCGCGTCTGGCGGCGGGTGGGCTGGACAATGTCAGCTACATATCCGGATTCTCCAAGACCCTGACCGCCAACAGCCGCGTCAGCTTCGCGGTGTTGTCACCACAACTGGCAGCCCGCATGGTCACACTGAAAATGGCCTGCGGCGGCATGACCTCGGAACTGGCCGAGCAGATCATCTGCGCCATGCTCAGCGACGGCAGCTACGCCAAACACACCCGACGCACCGTGGACCGCCTCTACGAATCGAGCAGCCGGGTGTCCACATGGCTGATGGAAGCCGGTTGTTCGGTGTCCTCCTTGCCCCACGAAGGCCTGTACATCTGGACCCGACTGCCTCAAGGATTGCACGCCGAAACCCTGGCCCGAAAAGGCATGGATATCGACCTCGTACTGGCCCCCGGTACCTTGCTCAGCAAAGCGCCGGATGCGAGCCAGTTCCTGAGATTCAATGTGGCGCACAGCGATAATTTTCAGGTGCGGGAGCGGTTCTTGCGGCTTCTCGATAACTAGCACTTCACACTCGTGTAGGAGCTGGCTCAAACCAACACAGCAGGCTGCGATCTTTTGATTTTGCTCTTCAAAATCAAAAGATCGCAGTCTTCGGCAGTTCCAAGGATTCGGTGTCGCATCCATCGGGATGCTGCTTGACACAATCCATCGCAAGCAGACAGTGCTCGACGCACCCTGTAATAACTGCGCGTGATTGAAAACCCTGCGCTTCTTTCGAGGTGCACGGCTTTTTCTGCAAAATCGTCGCCTGATTCACTTTGCTTGCCGTTGAGGTTTTCTAGCCACTTATTTGAGGTTATAGCGCATTATCGCTATAACTATTTATAACTTCCTATGAGCTCCAAACGGCTGAGCGTGATTACATGCGATGTTTGGCAGAGCTGGGCGAAGGGCCACAACGCACTGCCGATGTGGCGGCAGCCTTGGGACGATCAGCTACAAGCCTGGGCCCGGTGCGAGACAGCTTGATCAAGAAGGGAATGATTTATAGCCCCGAATATGCGCAGATCGCTTTCACAGTACCGCTGTTCGACGAATTCATGCGCCGTGTGACTGCGGCCCCATCACAATAGAAAAGAGTACCGCTCAGAGCTACCAAATGTTGGATCAGCCTGGAACCACTTAATTGAGCTCAACAAAAAACCCCGCACCTTCTCTCAAAGGTGCGGGGTTTTCTTTACAGCAATCCGACGCTTACGGCGCGTACGTCACCAACAACTCGGCCGGCACTTTGAAGTCCAGGGACATCGCGACGCTCAACGCGGTGATGGTGAAGATCGAGAACACGAACAGCTTGCGTGCCCAGACCGTGTCATCCACTGCCTTGTAGCCTGTCCAGGCCATGTACAGCCAGTACATGCCCATGGCCGCGGCGACGGCGAGGTAGCTCATGCCGGCGTAGCCGCTGAAGGTCAGCATCAGGGTCGCCACGAGGAAGGCCAGGATGTAGATCAGGATGTGCTTCTTGGCCACCTGGATTCCGCGCTTCACTGGCAGCACCGGAATCGATGCGGCCAGGTAATCGTTGAAGCGGAAGATCGCGATGGCGTAGGAATGCGGCATCTGCCACAGGCTGAACATCACCAGCAAAGTCAGTGCAGCCATGTCGAAGGTGTTGCTCACCGCGACGTAGCCGATGACCGGCGGCATGGCGCCCGACAGACTGCCCACCAGTGTGCCGTGAACCGACTTGCGCTTGAGGTACAGGCTGTAGAGACCGACGTAGATCACGAAGCCGATCACGGCGAACAGTGCGGCCAACGGGTTGGCCACCTTGTACAGCAACGCAACGCCGGCGACACCCAGGACGGTCGCATAGGCCAGGGCCAGTTTCAGGGAGATGAGGCCCTGGACCAGCACACGGTTCTTGGTGCGTTCCATCTTCAGGTCGATGTCGCGGTCGATGCAGTTGTTGAACACGCAACCGGAGGCGACCACCAGGGACGTGCCGATCATGGCGGCCAGGAAGATGGCCAGATCGACATGCCCTTTGGAGGCCAGGAAGAATCCGCCTGCCACAGAAAGCACGTTACCGAAAATGATCCCCGGTTTGGTGATTTGGATAAAGTGCTTGAAGGACATGCGGATTTACCTCACTTCGCCATCATGAACGTGTGGATGCTGAACATGATCCAGATCGACAGACCAACCAGCAGGACAATCACGATCGCGGCAAAGACAAACGCGATGACGTTGTTACGCTGTGCAGCCGAGCGGTCCAGGTGCAGGAAGTACACCAGGTGCACCAGCACCTGGATCACTGCGAATGCCAGGACGATCATCAGCGTGATCGACTTCGGCAGCGTCGGGTACATCACCAGACCGAACGGGATCAGGGTCAGGATGACCGACAGGATGAAGCCAATGCCGTACGACTTGACGCTACCGTGGCTGCCGTCGTCGTGGTGGTCATTGTGGGAATGAGCGTTAGCCATTTACATAGTCCCCATCAGATAAACAACGGTGAATACGCAGATCCACACCACGTCCAGGAAGTGCCAGAACAGGCTCAGGCAGCTCAGACGGGTCTTGTTGGTCGCCGTCAGGCCGTGCTTGTTGACCTGGTACATCATGATCGCCATCCAGATCAGACCGCTGGTCACGTGCAGACCGTGGGTACCGACCAGGGTGAAGAACGCGGACAGGAAGCCCGAACGGTTAGGACCGTAGCCCTCGGAGATCAGCAGGTGGAACTCGTTGATCTCCATGCCGATGAAGCCGGCACCGAGCAGGAAGGTCATGCCCAGCCAGCCCAGGACCTGCTTCTTGTTGCCACGGAAGAACGCCAGCATGGCGAAACCGTAGGTGATCGAACTGAACAGCAGCAGAGCGGTTTCGCCCAGTACATATGGCAGTTCGAAGATGTCGTGGCCCGACGGGCCACCGGCTACGTTGTTAACCAGAACCGCGTACACCGCGAAGATCGACGCAAACAGAATGCAGTCGGTCATCAGGTAGAGCCAGAAACCGTATACGGTCATCTCGCCCGAGTCGTGGTGGTGGTCATCGTGCCCATGGTCATGACCATGGGCGTGTCCAGCATTGGTCACTAAGTTCGACATGGTTTAAGCCTGTTCCAACGAGGTTTCAACACGGGTGGTCGCGTTGGCCCGGACTTTCCCGGCCGCTACCAGACGCTTGTGCTGCTCGGCTTCGATGCGCTCGATCACGTCGACCGGCACCATATAGCCTTGATCATCACGGGCCGCGTGGATCGCGAAGTAGATCACGGTGCCAGCGAGGCTCGCGATTGCCAGCCACCAGATGTGCCAGATCATCGCGAAACCGAACACGGTCAACAGAGCACCCATGACCAGACCGGTCGCGGTGTTGTTCGGCATGTGGATCGGCGAGTACTTGACCGGAGTCTGGTACGCGGTGCCGTTTTCCTTCGCTTCGGTGAACGGATCGACAACGTCGGCTTTCGGCAGCACGGCGAAGTTGTAGAACGGAGGTGGCGAGGAGGTCGACCATTCCAGGGTGTGTGCATTCCACGGGTCGCCGTGTTCGCACATGTTCTCTGGCTTGTTGCGGTCACGCACACTCACGTAGAGCTGGATCAGCTGGCAAGCGATACCGACGGCGATCATCACCGCACCGAACATGGCGACGTACAGGTACGGCACCCACTCAGGGTTGGTAGTGGCGTTCAGACGACGGGTCATGCCCATGAAGCCCAGTGCATAGAGCGGCATGAACGCGACGAAGAAGCCGCTGATCCAGAACCAGAACGCTGCCTTGCCCCAACCTTCGTGCAGCTTGAAGCCGAACGCTTTCGGGAAGTAGAAGGCGAAACCTGCGATGTAACCGAATACCGCACCGCCGATGATCACGTTATGGAAGTGCGCGATCACGAACAGGCTGTTGTGCAGAACGAAGTCGGCACCCGGGATGGCCAGCAGTACGCCGGTCATGCCGCCGATGGCGAAGGTCACCATGAAGCCCAGGGTCCACAGAACCTGGCTGGTGAAGCGCAGACGGCCCTGGTAAATGGTGAACAGCCAGTTAAATAGCTTCACACCCGTCGGGATGGAAATCAGCATCGTCGCCAGACCGAAGAAGGCGTTGACGCTGGCACCCGAACCCATGGTGAAGAAGTGGTGCAGCCAAACCATGAAGCCCAGGATCGAGATTGCGCCCGATGCGTAGATCATGGAGTGGTGGCCGAACAGTTTCTTGCCGGTGAAGGTCGAGATCACTTCCGAGAAAATGCCGAATGCCGGCAGGATCAGGATGTAAACCTCAGGGTGACCCCAGGCCCAGAACAGGTTGACGTACATCATCGGATTGCCACCAAGTTCGTTGGTGAAAATGTGGAAATCCATGTAACGGTCAAGCGTCAGCAGTGCCAGGGTAGCGGTCAGGATCGGGAACGAAGCCACGATCAGAACGTTTGCCCAGGTGCAGGTCCAGGTGAAGATCGGCATGTCCATCAGCTTCATGCCAGGGGTACGCATTTTCAGAACGGTGGCCAGGAAGTTGACCCCCGTCAGCGTCGTACCCAGGCCCGATAGCTGTAGCGCCCAGATGTAGTAATCCATCCCCACGCCAGGGCTGTATTGCAGGCCCGACAGCGGCGGATAGGCAACCCAACCGGTCTTGGCGAATTCGCCGACGCCCAGGGACAGGTTAATCAGCACCACGCCGGAAACCAGCAGCCAGAAGCTCAGGGAGTTCAGGAACGGGAAGGCAACGTCACGCGCGCCGATCTGCAGCGGCACTGCAAGGTTCATCAGGCCGGTGAAGAATGGCATCGCCATGAAGATGATCATGATCACACCGTGAGCGGTGAAGATCTGGTCATAGTGTTCAGGTGGCAGGTAGCCAGGCGAACCCTCGGTGGCCATGGCCAGCTGGGTACGCATCATGATGGCGTCGGCAAAGCCGCGCAGCAGCATGACCATGGCGACGATGATGTACATCACGCCGATTTTCTTGTGGTCGACCGAAGTCAGCCACTCGGTCCAGAGGTAGGTCCACTTCTTGAAGTAGGTGATACCCGCGAACAGTGCCACACCGCCGAGCGCGATCATGGCGATGGTCACCATCACGATCGGCTCGTGGAAAGGAACTGCTTCCCAACTTAATTTACCAAACATCGTTTACTCCTCTGCCCCGGCAGCTGAATGCGAGTTCATGTCCGTAGCGGCCACTTCTTTCTCTTTCTTCTCGTGCTTCACTTTCGGACCTGGTTTCATGCCTTCGTACTTGTCGACGATGGTCTGGAACAGGTTCGGCGTAACCGAGGAGTAGAGCTCGACTGGGTTGTTCTGGCTCTGCTTGGCAAGGGCTGCGTACTCAGCTGATTCGAGCTGCTTAGGCGACTTCTTGACTTCGCTGACCCAGGCGTCGAAATCTTCCTGAGAAGTTGCGATCGCTTTGAATTTCATTCCGGTGAAACCCGCGCCGCTGTAGTTGGCGGAGATACCGTCCATTTCAGCGTTTTCGTTGGCGATCAGGTGCAGCTTGGTCTGCATGCCCGCCATCGCGTAGATCTGGCCGCCCAGCGCAGGGATGAAGAACGAGTTCATCACAGCGTCAGAGGTGATACGGAAGTTGATCGGGGTGTGCGCCGGGAACACGATCTTGTTGACCGTGGCGATGCCTTGTTCCGGGTAGATGAACAGCCATTTCCAGTCCAGCGCGACCACTTCGATGGTCACAGGCTTGACGTCGGATTCCAGCGGCTTGTACGGATCCAGGGCGTGGGTCGACTTGTAGGTCACGTAACCCAGGGCAATGATGATCATGATTGGCACAGCCCACACCGCGATCTCGATCTTGGTGGAGTGGTTCCACTTCGGCGTGTAGGTGGCGCTGGTGTTGGAGGCGCGATATTTCCAGGCGAACAGGAAAGTCATCACGATCACCGGGATCACGACCAACAGCATCAGCAGCGTTGCGGTGATGATCAGGTTTCGCTCATCCAGACCGACCTGGCCCTTGGGGTTGAGCAAGGTCATGTTGCAGCCTGACAGCAACAACATGCCGATCAGGGGCAATAAGCCTAGTAGTCTGGGGTACCTGTTTTTAATCATCTCACGACCTCTAAAGCAGCTTGCGCCATGCAGTTGGGTTTTGATCGCCAACACTTCACCCTGCCAAGGGTTGGCATTTTTTCTTGGATTGAATAAGGGCTGGCCCATCGTGCGTCAGACGCGTTTCGACAAATCCTGGGCTAGCGTTGAGTTCTTATTCGATTCGTGGTCAAAGGCCTTGTTACAGACCAATTCCATTTGGTGCGGATGGTTGCAGCACCGACACCTGGGAGTCTCATGAAGCCAACCGGCCCCTTCGACACCCTTCCCTGCTCAAAGACCTGGTGAGGGTGAGCAGCGCCGGGGATTCAGTGCGGGCGATTGTAGGTATTTCGACTTTTTTAAACCATGTCTCATCCCGAAATAATTTATATCCCGAGTCGCAACAATGCTTCACGAAACCCGTAAAAGTGCGGCATGTTATAGAAATTGATTCTCAACAAAAACACCAAAATAAGTAGGTCTACCTACCCGCATTTCAGACAGTATCGAGTGCCCGATTGCTGTGGATGATGGCGTCGGAGCCCCATATGACGGGGGCTCTGGCAGATCGTCAAAGCCTGTTAAAACTGCCTGTTCGGGCCTGATGTCATCGAAGTGACCAAGCAGAAAAGCGGGCCAATTCAGTCGCGCGCTCGCGCACCAATCCGCCCCCTCGAAAGCCGGTGCGACACAAAAGATGTGACAACATGTCGCACAGTTGCCGCACCCCGAATTGCCTCATGTCACGAACTTTTCATCCTGTCTCTGAAAACGAAAAACGCCCCGGTCCTTTTTCCAGGACCGGGGCGTTTTTTCAAAGCGACGCGACGTTGCCCGTCGACGACCTCAGTGCAGGTTTTTGCGGTTACGCATCGTGAGCAGCGGTACAAGAATCACCACCAGCACGAAAGCCACCAGCGCCCACTGTGCCAGGGACAAACCGAGGATCGGCGGGTACGGCGTAGAGCAGAAACCATCGACCTGGAAGCCCAGCGGGAAGATCTTGGCCAGCGGCAAGTCATCGACGATCGGCTGCAGCACATCGATGCCGCAGCTCACCGCAGGATAGAACTGGGTGTACACGTGATGCCCGGCCACACCGACGCCTGCCAGCGCACAGATCACCACCAGGGTTTCGAAGGTCGTGATGCTGCGACGGCTGCTCATCGCCGCGCCGATGAAGGCGAAGATGGCGATCAGCAGCAAGGCGTAGCGTTGCAGGATGCACAGCGGGCATGGCGCCTCGCCGAGGACGATTTGCATGTACAGCGCGCCGCCGATCAGCGCCAGGCAGATGATGCCCAGCAATACCAGATAGCGCCGTTCACGGCCCAACCGCAGTGTTTCCTCGCTCATCGCGTTTCCCTTCAAGATATCGATTGCCCGCCAGTCTACACGCTGCTCCCGCTCTTGGAGAGCCTGAGGCATGTCGCGGGGTATCGGGGGAGAAGACGCCAGGCGGGTTAAGAAGGGATTAAATTTCGGGGGATTTCCGGCTTTGGATCGGGGTGAAGCATTCGCGGGCAAGCCTCGCTCC
>NZ_JAIQWX010000100.1 GCF_020164475.1 Pseudomonas sp. REP124
ACTGTGAGTGAAGACATCCAGCCCCAACGAAATGGCGTGGAGCTTCGATGGCTTGTGCGTTATAGGGGGACACGTGTAGCGCGGGACTTCTGACTCTGGGGCGGTGGTGTTCACCGGACAGATTTCAGTCTGGTCTAAATCAGGCATTGGGATCTTGGTCACCTCAACGCCTCGTGAGGCAGCCCCCTTGAACGTGCTAAGCGCTTTCAACGTGAGAGTTTCGACAAAAGAGTCAAGGACACTGCGCGGTACTGAGGCATCGCTGGCCAAGGCCAGTACCGAAGAAATCGCCGCCGCGATCTGGGCGTGCACGGCGGGCAGGGCAGGTGTTTCTGCATCCCGAGGGCAGGTGACGGACGCTTTCCTGAGGTGGTGGTAGCTCGTATACCCTAGCCCTTTAGAAAGGGTCTCGCGAGCAAGAGAAAGCAGGATGGGCGAATTCCCTGGCCATCTTTTCTGAATGCTTTTAGCGAGTCTTTTAAAGGCGGTTTGGGGCAGCAGATCTTCGGGATAGATCGGAACGCGCATGGCAATTCTCCAATGTCACGGTGTCGGCTGCCCGCTGACAATTGTCGAAGTGCGTGCGAAAGAAGGGCGAAGCACCTGATGCGCAAGGGCTTTGCATGCCGACCGCTCGATCCAGGAAAACCGAAGGCGGCACCGTACCACCGCTCCTGGTGCTAATCAACTCTGGAGGGCTCGCCAGCAGGGCAGGCTTGCCCTTGGGGCGGATTTGTGTAAGCGTCCGGCGAACGCACCTTCCGAACTCCAGCATTAAGGGCGATGGTGTCCGCGTATTTTTAAGCGGACGCGATCACCCTTATCGCCAGGATTTCCATGCGCCAACGAAGCTCTTATCCGAAACCATTTAAAGCCCAAGTCGTGCGGGAATGCCTGCAGCCTGGCGCAACGGTGTCCAGTGTCGCCATCAGCCACGGCATCAATGCCAACGTCATCCGCAAATGGATGCCGCTCTTTCGAGAACAGCTCGCAGCAACCTCGCTACCGGCATTTGTTCCGTTAAAGGCCGCACCTAAACGGCCAGCCGATTCGTCAGTGATCATTGAGGTGCCCATGGCCGGGCAATTGTTAACTGTGAAATGGCCAGCCTCGGATCCTGAGGGCTGCGCACAATTCATTCGGGCTGTCGCTCAATGATCCGCATCGATGCGATCTGGCTGGCCACCGAGCCGATGGACATGCGCGCCGGCACCGAAACGGCATTGGCCCGAGTGATCGCGGTGTTCGGTGCGGCGAAGCCGCACTGCGCTTATCTGTTCACCAATCGCCGGGCTAATCGAATGAAAGTGCTGGTGCATGACGGCGTGGGCGTCTGGCTTGCAGCGCGGCGGCTGAATCAAGGCAAGTTCCACTGGCCCGGCATTCGCCATGGCTGCGAGGTCGAACTCGACAGCGAACAACTCCAGGCTTTGGTGCTGGGCCTGCCGTGGCAGCGCGTCGGCGCAGGCGGTGTGATCAGCATGCTGTAAACGCCGGCCATTTGGCCGGTCTACTTGTCGTCGTTACGTGCCTGCTCTGGCACAATCGGCGGCATGACTTTCTCGCCCAATCTCGACCAGATGACTCCGGAACAGCTTCGTGCCTTGGCGGCACAGGCGTTGCAGTTGCAGTCCCAGGTCGAGGCGATGAGCCGGAAGATCCAGAACGACGAAATCCTCATCGAACAGTTCAAGTTCGAAATCGCCCTGCTCAAACGCCACAAGTTTGCCAAGCGCAGCGAGCAAATCAGCCCGGCGCAAGGAAGCTTGCTGGATGACCTGCTCGATACTGATCTTGAAGCGATCGAGGCCGAGCTGAAACAGCTTCTCCCAGCTTCACCGCAGGCCGAAGCCCGGCAATCCCCGAAACGTGCGCCCTTGCCGCCGCAGTTTCCACGCACCGTGATTCGACACGAACCAGAAAACACTCAGTGCGGCTGTGGCTGCCAACTTCAGCGCATCGGCGAAGACGTCAGCGAGAAGCTGGATTACACGCCGGGCGTGTTTACCGTTGAGCAACACATACGTGGCAAATGGGCCTGCCGTCAGTGCGAAACATTGATCCAGGCGCCGGTGCCGGCGCAGGTCATCGACAAAGGTATCCCGACCGCAGGCCTGCTGGCCCACGTGATGGTGGCCAAATTTGCCGATCACTTGCCGCTGTATCGGCAGGAGAAAATCTTTGGTCGTGCCGGACTGGCCATTGCTCGCTCGACCTTAGCCCAGTGGGTCGGGCAAACCGGTGTGCGGCTCCAGCCGCTGGTCGATGCACTGCGTGAAGCTGTGCTGAGCCAAAGCGTAATTCACGCCGATGAAACACCGGTACAAATGCTTGCTCCGGGCGAGAAGAAAACCCACCGAGCCTACGTCTGGGCCTATAGCACTACGCCGTTTTCGGTGATCAAAGCGGTGGTTTACGACTTCAGTCCAAGCCGCGCCGGAGAACATGCACGCAACTTCCTGGGCGACTGGAACGGCAAGCTGGTCTGCGACGACTTCGCTGGATACAAGGCTGGTTTTGAACAAGGCATCACTGAAATCGGCTGCATGGCTCATGCTCGCCGCAAGTTTTTCGACCTGCATGTCGCTAACAAAAGCCAGCTGGCCGAACAGGCGCTGCACTCAATTGGCGGTTTGTACGAGGTTGAACGCCAGGCTCGGGACATGAGCAACGAAGACCGTTGGCGAATACGTCAGGAAATGGCGGTACCGATCAGCAAAACACTGCATGACTGGATGTTGGCACAGCGCGACCTAGTGCCCAATGGATCAGCCACGGCCAAAGCCCTCGACTACAGCCTGAAACGCTGGGTAGCGCTGACGCGCTACCTGGACGATGGATCTGTGCCCATCGACAACAATCAGGTCGAGAACCAGATACGGCCATGGGCACTCGGGCGCTCGAACTGGTTGTTTGCCGGGTCGCTGCGCAGTGGTAAACGAGCGGCTGCGATCATGAGTTTGATCCAGTCGGCGCGCATGAACGGGCATGATCCGTATGCCTATCTCAAAGATGTGCTGACGCTGCTGCCGACACAGCGGGCAAGTGAGATTGGGCAGCTGCTGCCGCATCAGTGGGTGCAGGCCTAGCTTCAACGGGGTGATCTTCCAAGTGGACAATAGCTCGACAATCCAAGCAATCATTTCGGATGACCCCATTCGGCGAAGGATGCTCGAAATAGTGCGCTCCTTGAACTTGCCCGACTGCTGGATAGGAGCAGGTTTCGTCCGAAACGCGGTTTGGGATCATCTGCACGGTCGCAGCTCATCTACGGTCTCAACAGACGTTGATGTCATCTGGTTTGATTCCACACGTTGCACACCCGAGCAAGATGAAGCCCTAGAGGCAGTCCTCAGAGACCTAGACCCGAACGTACTGTGGTCTGTGAAAAACCAAGCGAGAATGCATGTTCAGAACGGCGATGAGCCCTATCAGTCGGCGACCGATGCAATGCGTTACTGGCCAGAAACTGCCACAGCGCTAGCGATAAGACTGCGGGAGGACGGCACATATGAAATCGCTGCGCCGTTGGGCTTTGATGATCTTTTTGACTTGATAATCCGGCCAGCAGGAAGGTTCGCTACGGATAAAAATGCTATCTATCAAGACCGCGTCACGTCCAAAAACTGGTTGAAGATTTGGCCAATGCTTACGCTCTCGGGGCTACCTCCTAGACCTTGCGTCAAGGTGACTTAACCGGACGCTTACGGATTTGTAGGCTGCACTGATGGAAGTCATCGTACAGGCGCGTTCAATGGCGGAAACTGTCCTTGGTCACGAGCAAACCGAGACGCCTGAGGTGTACTCCCCCTGCTTAGGAGGGTAGTTAGGGGAGGCGGTCAATCGCGGCGGCGTAGTCAAAGTTCATGGTTGATCCGGACACGAGGATTGCTTCGAGCTGATGCTTGGATGCGTTCTTGACGATGCGAAATTCGCTGACTTCCCCTGCCTGGCCGGTGAGTTTCCAGATCAACCTGAGCTTCTCGGTGGCCATGCCCAGCTGTATCGCACCTTGGGCAGACTTGGCCAGGAAGGCATTGAGCTTGCACTTCAGCTCAAATCTGGAGTCGTATGGGTAGGGGCCGAGGGTGAAGGGGCCGTCCCCGATAATTCGATCAAACTCGATTCTGGGCTTCATGTGTAATGCCTGGATTTGGCGATGCTCCCTCATGCGGTTCCAAACCGTGATACCCCTGGCGGTACAGCGCTCGATCCAGCGTGTCTCTGCCTCCAATGAGGCCTCTTCAGATTCGCAGGTTTCCACAACTTTGAATGCTGGGGTCATCCCGTCATCGAGTATCTGGGCGATCTTGGCTGCCGCGCGCTTGCAGTCGTGGTTGGCTTTCCCGAGATGGCCTCGCTGCCTGCCTTCGAAGTCGCCTGTCTGCCCCACGTAGAATGGCTCCTCCGTTACGGGATCAATGATCAGATAGACGACATAGTCCTTGGCAACAACGCCGTCTAGGGTTGGTTGTTCAGGGGTGGCCGTCGGCTGTTTCCCTGAGGCTTGTGTGCTGAAGTGAAGAACCGGTGAGTGGTTCGAGCCTGGCGTGGGGGTGTTCTGGCGGTACCACTCCTCAGCGAGTTCAAGCGTTGCGAACGACTGGTGTTTCGCTTCCGGAAAACGGTCAATCGACAAGCGAGCCCCACCTTCCCAGCTATTGAAAATCCCGAGTTTCCGTCCGTGGATAACAGCGTAGAATTTCGGCTTCTTGGCCATCCTGTGCAACCTCCCTGAATCACTTAATCGGCCTGCGGGGTGATCTGCAAACCTCGCAATGCTTTCAGGCACCGAACCCATGCTCAATGCGCGCAAGAAGTTTCAAGGCGTCGTCGATGTGGACATCCATCGGGCGTTTTGCTCCCAACGCTCGTAAGGGTTTCGATAGCCAGTTCCCCGCGCTTTTCTTGTCGCCGAAGATTGCCATGGCCGCATCAAGCAACCGTGAGTCAATCGTTTCCGAAGACTCTGGGCTTTCCTCCCTCGGACTCATCGCGTCATTGATTGCCTCTGCGAGCGTTTCCAAGGCCTCTCTGAGGCGAGTATTTTCTCGGAAATCATCAGAGCTTGGCTGGTGCTCTGTGCAATGGTGCAACAGCGCCTGCGCGTCGTTATGGTTCAGGTCGAGCTCGATCAGCATGTCGATTCCTTGGGTGGGCTCAGTATCCGGATTATGGCTACGTCCGGATCGAGTATCTGGCAGACGCAATGGACGGCATTACTGCCCACAGTGAAGGGCAGCGCTTATTCCTGAGCAATCTGGGTCTTGAGCCGTTGAATGGTATTCCCATCGCAACTCTTCAGCCATCATGCCCGTCTTTCTGAACAGGCCCAGGAATTGCCAGCACCATGCGAAACGAAAATGTGAAGGACGGCGAGGCTACCAAGATGGTGTGCTATCAGTGCGTGCACGACCCCTTCCTTGGGAGGAAGATTCAGCGCAGTGGGGCCTCTTCTCAGTGCAGCCTGTGCGACTTGAAGCGCAAGTGTGTACCTCTCGCTGAGATCGTCGAACGGGTCAATGAAATCCTTCGTGTCTATATCACAGAAGGTGATCACGTTTGGCGTTGGAGCGGTGGGCGGATCGACCAGCAAGAAGGCGAGGGCATCGAATACTGGGTCAGTGAAATTTTTGGCTGCGACAACATTGAACCTATTGTGGGTGCAGTTTGCCGGCGCCTGACGTCATACAGTGACGACATTCGGTACTCCAGACAACGTTTCAGCTTGGATGACATCGGCCACCAGTGGTGCGAATTCCAAGAAGGTATGAAGCATGGAATCCGCTTCTTCAACGACAGCGCCAAGGCGTTCCTGGACTGGATCTTCAAAGATCTGGACAAGTACTCAGCCTCATCTGATGAGCATGCTGTGGTGCGATTGCTCACACCTGAAGGCTCGCCACCGATCTACCGCGCGCGAACCTGCATGAGCTCCGAAAGCGTCTCCGAGATCACAGCTGATCCTGCACGTAATCTTGGTGCGCCTCCAAAGGAGCGGGCCGGTGAAGGAAGGATGAACCCCGCAGGTGTTCCAGCCTTTTACGGAGCCTTCGAGCGTAAGACCTGTGTCGCTGAGCTGCGTCCCCCGGTCGGCGGCACCGTCGTGAGTGGCAAGTTCAGGTTGGTCAGGGCGGTAAAAGTGTTGGATTTCGGACGTTTCGAAAACGCAGACCTTGGGCCCATGCCAAGCTTCTTTGACTCCAAATACCATTCAAAGGTGGGGCGGCGGGATTTCCTGAGGTATTTGCATGACGCAATCACGGTGCCGGTGCTCCCTGGAGCAGAGCGCGACTATCTGACTACTCAAGTCATCGCTGAGTACCTGGCGACCCACTGCAAGCCCCGTATTGATGGTGTGATCTTCAAATCCGTGCAGGAGAGCGCCGGCAGCAACATCGTGCTGTTCTCGCACGTCGCCTGCGCTGCTACCGCTTCGATGGGGAGGGTTCGGAACGGCTATATGGTCAGAGGCCCCAAGGAGTCCGATGGGCCTTGCATTGAGTATGTCAGTGGCAGTCTTGTCTACCACGGGATCCGGCAGGTGAAGTACGACACAGATGATCAGGAGCTGCCGGAGGACAAGCTATTGCCGTTGCCAGTGCAAAGCGCGCTGACGCCACCAAGTAGCGCACATTCGCTTCCGGCGGGTATGGAGGGGCTGCTGGATGGGGATTTCTGATTGAGTGTAGGTCTGTGGTCTGTGGCGTCAGGGTTCGGGGAGCGGGCTCTAGAAGCCTTCAGGCCTGCGATGTGTGGACTGATCGTGCGTGTTCGGATGTCTTGGCAAGTGTTTGCAGTTTTTGCGGGTGTTTGCGGGCCTTTCGCTGATCTATGGGATTTCAGTGCCGGAGCGATCGCAGGAAGGCGTCCACGGTGCGCTCCACGATTTGCTCGATCTCCTCTCGGGCAAGCGGCTCACTGTTGGCTCTGACCTGTTTCCAGAGAACCCGACCATCGAGCATCTCCATGAAGTCGCGGGCTGCAGTCTCAGGCTCTTGAACTGCCAAGGCACCTCTGCGTGCTAGTTCGGCCAGGTAGTCGCTGATGACGGTCATTGCCGGCGCTTGGATAACCTCGTCAAATCGGCTGGCGAGCACAGGGAATCGTCTGCCTTCCATGATGACCATGCGTAGGAAGTCGGCGGCTGTCGGGCCAGACCAGAAGCACGCGAACGCGGTGGCGATCTGCATGAGGCCCCTCCTCGGGTCGGACAGTGCGCGCTCATCTATTGCAACGTTCATGACGGGGAAGGCTTCCCACATCCGCTCTGCCACCGCCACGAAAAGCGACTCCTTGCCATCGGGGAAGCGGTTGTACAGAGTCTGGCGGGTCACCGCTGCAGCCTTGGCGATCTCCTCCATGCTGGCTCCTTCATACCCGTGCTCAATGAACATCCTGCCCGCAGCCGCCAGAATCCGGACTGGCCGTGATGCGCTTTCGCCTGGGTTGAGCAAGTCGTCGACGGGGGAGGAGGTGGCCACGTTCATATCAGTTACCTATCTAGAGTCGCTTAAGTGTTACTGAAAGAGATGCGATCCGCCACCCACGTTTCGCCTAATTAACTTTACTGGGGTGTAAAGTAAAGCTGCTTGGGCTGCGGGGCTTGGTGAGCGGGATTAGTTATTGCCGGATTATATGGACAGGGGCGCCGTTTGATTATCTGCCGCTTCGTTTTTGGTTTTGGCTTGATGGCTGAGCTTATGCTCTGCTCTGGCTGGATGGTGGGTGGTTCGCGTTAAGGGTACCCGTAACGGAGAGATTTTTTTTCGGATAGGTACCGACACCTAACAGCTAAGGCCTTATCATCGGCTTATCAAATAATTGAGGTTTTTAAAATGGATGTTAAAGATCGTTCTGCTGCAATCGAAGCGTGTGAAAATATTTTGCGTGAGGACTTTAAATATAACGAGGAGCACGGTATCTGGCGCAGTATCAACCGGATCATTGAAGGTCTTCTGGGGCGCTCCACTGAGCTTGCTGATGTCTACGTGGAGCTGCATGGCGCGCTAGCTGAACAGCCTAGGGCGCTGAAATCATTCTTCGACGTTTTCACAACTGCGGTGTACTCCTGGAATCCTGGAAAGATCAAAGAAGCTCGCGAGGATCGGGATAAGCTCACTGAATTGAATGTGCGAATTGCAAAAGTTTCAGAGTTGCTCTCGGAGTTGCTCTCGCAGCGCACCCAAGTTAAAGAGGTGTCTAGTTTTAGTAGTGATACTTACTACCATGTTATGGATGTCGTTGAAGAGGCATCTGAGGATAACGGGCTTTTCAGGTCTCACGTGAAAGGTAAGTTGGAGAAATTAACCTATCAGTATGATCTCAAATATTGGCCTTCCATAAGTAAAGTGGTGGCGCAGATTGGTATCAATGCGGCCAATGCAGTAACAGTTGCTGATGACTCCGCTGCAAGTGCAGCAACTGAAGCTCGTCGTCCTGGGCTGGCTGACTTCTTGAAAGCATTTGAAGCAGAACTTGATAGGAACAGAGTGGAGAACATTGGCTTTATTCCCGATGATTTTTTTCTGACCGATAGTTCTATGGCGTCGTTGGTAAACTGCGGACTTGGGCTGGGAGTCGAAGAGCTGATCGAAGCCAGCTTTGTAAAGCGCTACCGCCAACGTGAGCGTGATCGTGACCGTGGTCAGGGGTTCGATCGGAAGATGGGGATCGACTGAACATTGGAGTGGATGCTGGTGGTCGTTTGGAGCCCTGGAGACGTCCAGGTGATTTTTGAGGGGGAGGACTGGCCATACCGCTCGCTCCCTTTCGAAAGTTCTGGGTTGTCTTCCTGAGTGGCATTCCGGGACGGCATTCCTGAACGCACGATGATGAGCTTGTCGGCGATCCAGGCTAGGCATGAAGTGAGCTTTTTGGGGTTTATTGGGTGGCACGAGGATGACGATGATCTGTCGATTCGTCATTCTGGACGGCGCTGACGGTGCACCAAATTTTGGTGACTCTAGGGGAGGTACTGAGGAGCTGGGATCGAGGCGTTGCCATGAGGCTTAGAGGGGCTTCCTGACTGGGGATGATCCCCTGGAAGGCCCGGAAATGCTGGCTGGAAGGTGGAGCGGGTAGAGGGAATCGAACCCTCACCGATAGCTTGGGAAGCTATAGTTGTACCATTCAACTATACCCGCATTTTCTTGCCTTCACGGTGCACTAAAACGGCATGTCCAATAAGAACCCTCGTTATCAGCTTGGGAAGCTGGAGTAATGCCATTATACGACACCCGCCTGGAGCGGTGACTTTGTACCAGATGTACGTTTGGAAATGAAGTTTTTCTTTGCAGCACACGGCTTTAGCTCAGGTGACGCCGAGACGGTCGTTCGCGGGCAAGCCTCGCTCCTGCAGTGCAGAAGGGCGGGGCTTGCTCGCGATGACGCTGTTTCAGATGGCCAATGCATGGTGGTCCTGGACGTAGTTGAAACGCGGTCGGGCTTCATGTTGGCCCGGCTTCAGAAACCCTATCAATGCGTTCTGGCTGTCTCGGCAGGCAGCTTTGTGCTCCAGGTCGAGAAAGTGGCCGGTGGCCTGCAGGGTGCTGAAGGTGCTGTGTTGCACGTGGTTGGCGAACAACCGGGCGTCGTCGGCGGAGGTGTATTCGTCCCATTCGCCGTTGAGGAACAGCACCGGCACGTCGATTTTTTTCGCCGCATTCAGGTAGCACTGGCGATCGCTGTGCAGCACGTCGTTGATGTGAAAGTGCATCTGCCCGTACTCGTGCTCGGCCAGGGAGCTGACGTGACGGTAGTTGAAGCGCTTGAACAACGACGGCAGGTGCTTGCCGATGGTGTCGTTGACCAGATGCCCGACCCGGTCACCGTCGCGGCTGCCGAGGTAATCGACGCCGCGCTCCAGGTAATCGAGCATGTGTGCGTTGATCACCGGCGAGAACGAGCTGATCACGGCCTTTTCAATGCGGCGTGGCTTTTGCGACAGCGCCATCATGGCCGCGGCTCCACCCCAGGAAAACGACAGCACGTGTTCGGCGTCGAAGTGGTCGATCAACTCCAGAAGGATCTGCCCTTCGATTTCCTTGGTCAGCATTTTCTCGTGCAGGTTGTGGGCTTTTGACTGGCCCGCGTAGGGCTGGTCGTAGCAGACCACGTTGAACTGCGGATAGAGGTTTTTCACGGTTTGAGCAAACGACGCAGTCGTGGACATCGAGCCGTTGACCAGAATGATGGTCTTCTCTGCGGCGCCTGCGCGATAGAACTCCGTGTAAACCCGATATTGACCCTGTATATCCAGCACAGCGATTTCTGGCCTCATGTCATAAGACTCCTGGCAAGCGGGTATGCGCGCAATTGAGATTGCACGAGCTTTGTGACAGGTAGGCATATGCCTGGAATTTTGGAGGCCCATGTCGATCCATTGCAGTCCGGTCGACGGGTGTTGTTATTGGCGGGCAGTCTGCCGGGTGAGGCCGGAACCAACGGTTCCTACCGGCAAAAAGTTTCTTAGAAGTATGTGGTGACTCATCGGTCACATTTCGGCCGACGTCCTGATTCAAGCAGGGGTCACATCATTGCGCAAGTGCCGTTGGTAAATTGTTCGACAAGTTCTGCTGAGCGGTCGCCGGCTTAGATCGATTCGATCTCGGCTGCGGTCAGAGGGCGGTATTCGCCCGGTTTCAACGCGCTGTCGAGCACCAGCGGGCCCATGCGCTCACGATGCAGGCGCACCACCTTGTTGTCGAAATGGCCGAACATGCGCTTCACCTGATGGTAGCGACCTTCGACGATGCTCAGCCGCGCCGACTTCGGTCCCAGCAGCTCCAGATCGGCCGGTTGGGTGGTGAGGTCTTCGAAGGCGAAGTACAGGCCTTCGGTGAATTTCACGGCGTATTCGGGGCCGATGTCCTGCTCGGTTTCGACATGGTAAACCTTGGGCAGTTTGGTCTGCGGCTGGGTCAGGCGTCGCGACCAGCTGCCATCGTTGGTGATCAGCATCAGGCCGGTGGTGTTGAAATCCAGGCGGCCGGCGATGTGCAGGTCGTCCTTGTCCGGCTCGTCGATCAGGTCGAGCACGGTGGGGTGCTGCGGGTCACGGGTGGCGCTGACGCAACCGGCGGGTTTGTGCAGCATGAAGTGGCGCAGCGGCTTGCCGCCTTGCAGAACTTCGTCATCGACTTCGACGCGGCTGAATTCACGGACCTCGGTGTGCGGATCACTGACGATCTTGCCGTCGATCCTTACGCGCTTTTCCACCAGCAACAGACGCACCTGCTTGCGGTTGAAGCGAGGCAGGTTGCTGAGGAAACGGTCGACGCGCATGGCCTGGGATCGGGGAAGGAAAGGCCGCGTATCTTACTTGATCGGCCGGGAACCTGCTTGTAACTGCGACTCCACTTGGGCGCAGCGTGGACACAGGCAGGCGGCGTTGCGCAGCTCGGCCGGCAGCGCTTGCAACACTGCTGGGTCGATGCTGACGCCGTAGCACCAGCACGCCCGATCGGCGGTTCGCGGGTCAGCCAGGGCGCAGTCGTTACGTGCGCCGCAGGCGGGGCAGAGCTCAGGCGGGTTCATAGCTGGAGTGAGGCTTTTCCACGCAGGTTCGGTTGCGGCCACTTTGTTTGGCCCGGTACATCGCATGATCGGCCCGGGACAGCAGGGTGTGCAAGGTGTCATCGGTCTGCAGGGTGGTCAGGCCGATGCTGACGGTCAGATGCAGGTTGCTGCCGTTGTAGGCATAGGCCTGTTGTTCCACGTGCTGGCGGATTTTCTCGGCGATCATCAGCCCGGTGTCGCCGTCGGTGTCCTTGAGCAGCACGATGAACTCCTCACCGCCCCAGCGGCAGACGATGTCGGAATGGCGCAGGCAGCTTTCCAGATCTCTCGCGAAGCCGATCAGCACCTGATCGCCGGCCATGTGGCCGAAGGTGTCGTTCAGAGCCTTGAAGTGATCCAGGTCCAGGAGCAGCGCGGTCAGCGGCTTGGGCTCGCGTTGGGCTTCGTGCATCGCTTGTGCGGCCAGCAGGTCGAAGCCGCGTCGGTTGGGCAGTTCGGTCAGGCTGTCGAGGGTGGCCTGGGCGTGGATCTTGCCCTGGAAGCGCTTGATCACCTGATTGATCAAGGCCAGCACGGTCAGCGTGACAATCAGACAGATCAGCAGGTTGAGGTACAGCGAGCGGCGGATATCGCTGAGGTCGCCGTCTTCGAGTTTGTCGACGAACAGATACCAGTTCAGCTCCGGAATGAAGCGCACATTGAGGAAATGCCCCTGGCCCTGTCCGGAGTATTCGTAGCTGCCGCTGTGGGGTTTGGGCAGTTGACTCACCAGGTTCTTCATGCTGTCGATTTCGCCAAGCGGCTGGCCGACCCGCGCGCCTTGCGGGCCACCCTCGGCACCGGTGAGCACCAGTCGCCCGAAGGTGTCGACGAAATACACGCTGCGCTGGTAATGCTTCTGGTACTTGTCGATCAGCTTGATCACCGCATCCACCGTCAGCCCGACCCCGGCGGCGCCGATGAAACGGTCGTTGTAGTCGTAGACCTTGTAGTTGATGAAGACGGTCAGGTTGTCCTTGTTGGCCAGGTCCGGGTCGACGTTGATCTCGTACGGATCCTTCATGTCGCGCACGCGGAAGTACCACGCGTCGCGCGGCTCCGTTACCTTGACCTGCTTGAGCACGCCCTTGGCGTGGTAGTAGGTCAGGCTGGCATCGGAAACGAAGAAGGCGGTGTAGGCACCGTAGTGGGTCATGACCTCGTTGAGGTAACGGGTCATCTGGTCGGTGTCGCGCTCACCGTTGACCACCCAGTCGCGCATGAAGGTATCGCGGGAGATCATCGAGGAAATCAGGATCGGCCGGACCAGGTCTTTCTGGATTTCCGAATAGACCGTGTCCGAGGTCAGCGGCAGCTCGGTATTGACGATGTTGTCGCGGATCGACGTCCGCGATGCGTAGTAACTGAGAAAGGAAGTCGCCAAAAAGCCCGCGCCCAACAATGCGACCAGCGTGAGTATCAACGAGCGTTGAGAGTACAGCGGCGAGCGAAGCGGCATGGCAATTCCATTGGCAATAGTCCGATGGCATGCATTCTAGTGGTAACAGCAGGGAAATAGCTGCTTCATGTGCGCCGCGAATGGTCGCTCCTGTGTTGATTGTAGGAGCGAGCTTGCTCGCGATGCACTCAAGGACACCGCGGGGAATCAGGATGCCCGCGTTATCGTTGACGACCATCGCGAGCAGGCTCGCTCCCACAGGGGGATTGCGGGGTTATTGCAGGGTTTTCAGGTACGCGCGCCAACCGCCGAAATGACTGATGTCAATCGCCCCCTCAAGGCCATAGCCCTCACAGATGAATCCGCTCTCCCAGCGCCCGTCCGACAGTTGCACCTTGCCCAGCCCCAGAGGCGCCGGGATGCCGGTCAGGAACGAACCCAATTCGCTGCTCGGCAACTCCCAGACCTCCACGGCAATCGCCACGCCGCCCTGTTTGACCCGAACCATCCCGGGGCGAAGCGGTGGGCCGCCGGCCAGCGCATGCAGTTGATAGTCGGCCGAACTGAAGGTGGTTTCCACCAGCCGGGCGCCCCGTTGCTTGAGCTGCCAGTTCAGCGCCAAGCCATCCAGATGCGCGCCACAGACTACCAGCCGCGCGCGGTCGTTTCGGGCAACGGTGGTCGGCGCCGCCAAATTCTGCTGACGCTGCAAGCCATCGGCCACGCTCAACAGATACTGATCGGTGAATGCCCGGCCGAACAGCGTCACGCCCCAGGGCAGGCCGTTCTCCATGAAACCACTCGGCACGGCGATGGCGGCGTAGTCCAGCAAGTTCATGAAGTTGGTGTAATAGCCCAGCTCGGAGTTGCGCAGCACTGGCTCCGCATCCAGTTCCGCCAAGGTGACAGGGCGACCGATGGTCGGCGTCATCATGCAGTCGAGATCGACCAGGGCCTTGTCGCACACGGCTTTAAGCGCTTGCAGGCGATACTGCGCGCGGAAGGTTTGTACGCCGCTGACAGCGGGCGCCTTGGCCAGCACGGCACGGATCACCGGCAGCACGGCCTCGGGATTTTGCTCCATCAGTTCGCCAGCCACGCTGTATCGCTCGGCCACCCATGGACCCTCGTAGAGCAACCGCGCCGCTTCGAGGAACGGCGACAGGTCGAACTCCACCGCCTCTCCGCCCAACGCCTTGAGCCGCTCTACGGCATCAGCGAACAGCAGCGGCCCCTCGGGGCAGCCGAAGAACTGCAGATCCTGCGCCCGTGGCACGCCGAAGCGGAACGGGCGAGGCGCGCCGAACGCCGAGCCGTCATTCCACAGCGGGTTGGCGCGGCTGTATTCATCCCGGGGATCGAGGTGTGCGGTCAGCGCCAGCAGATGACTGGCCTCTCGCGCAGTGGCGGTGAAGGTCGTCGCGCAATCCAGCGTACGGCAGGCGGGCACGACACCTGCGGTGGAAATCAGTCCTTTGGTGGCCTTCATCCCGACCAGATTGTTCAACGCCGCCGGTACTCGCCCGGAACCCGCCGTGTCGGTGCCAAGAGAAAAGCTCGCCACGCCCAGCGCCACTGCCAGCGAAGAACCCGCGCTGGAGCCACCCGACGGATACTCCGGCAACACGCTGTTAGGGCACGCGCCGTAGGGCGAGCGACTGCCGTTGAGCCCCGTGGCGAACTGGTCGAGATTGGTCTTGCCCAGCGGGATCGCCCCCAGCGCCAGCAATTGCTCGACGATGGTCGCGGAACGCTGCGGCACATAGGCGAACGCCGGGCACGCGGCGGTGGTCGGTATACCGGCCAGGTCAATGTTGTCCTTGATCGCGAACGGCACCCCGTACAGCGGCAGGCTGTCGATATCGCGACCTTCGAGGGCGGCGAGATACGGCTCCAGTTCTTCGACGCTGAGCAAATGAATGAACAGGTGATAGTCCGGGTTCAACGCCGCCGCCTTGTCGCGCAGGCTCAATAGCAGTTGCCGGGGAGTGATGCTGGCGTCGCGGTAGGCGATGCGAAGGACGTCGAGTTGCAGATTGATAGTCATGGCGTATGTCCTTTTCAAATGGGTTCAGGCGAGTTCCAGCACCACGACGCGCTGTCCGGCGCGCACCGCCGAGCCCGGTTGCACGCGGATTTCCCGCACGATGCCAGTCGTGGGCGCCAGCACGGGAATCTCCATCTTCATCGACTCCAGAATCACCAGCACATCGCCGGCCTCGACCCGGCTGCCAGCTTGCACCTGGACCTGCCAGAGGTTGCCGGCGATGTGGCTGTCGACGCTCATTTCACCGCTGGCCAGCGGCGCGTCTTCGGTGGTTTCCGGGACGGCTTCCTCGCTGTCGAAATGCGCCTGGCCGCTGGCGATCCAGCGCTCGCGTTCAGCGTTGAACGCGCCCTGTTGCTGCTGGCGGAAGGCGGCGATGGACTGAGCTTCCTGGGCCAGGAATGCCTGGTAATCGGCGAGGTTCAACTGGCTGTGTTCGATGTTCAGATCGAAGCGCCCGAGAGGGAAATCCCGGCGGATGCGCAGCAGTTCCTCAGCGCTCACCGGGTAGAAACGGATCTGGTCGAAGAAGCGCAGCAGCCAGGGTTTGCCATCGAACGCGGCCACTTCGCGGTAGCGGTTCCACATCTGCAAGGTACGGCCGACGAACTGATAGCCACCGGGGCCTTCCATGCCGTACACGCACATGTAGGCGCCGCCGATGCCCACGGAGTTTTCCGCGGTCCAGGTGCGGGCCGGGTTGTATTTGGTGGTCACTAGACGGTGCCGCGGATCGAGAGGCGTAGCGACCGGAGCGCCGAGATAGACGTCACCCAGGCCCATGACCAGGTAGCTGGCGTCGAACACCGTGCGCTGCACTTCATCGAGGTTCGGCAGGTCGTTGATGCGGCGGATGAACTCCAGGTTGCTCGGACACCACGGCGCATCCTTGCGCACGGTGGTCATGTATTTCTCGATCGCCAGCTGGCACGCCGGATCGTCCCAGGACAGCGGCAGATGGACGATGCGCGACGGCACTTGCAGGTCCCGGGCGGCGCACACGGCGTCCCACTCACCGGCGACGATACCCAACAGATCGGCCAGCAGCAGTTGCTCGGGCTGGTAGTGCACCTGCAGGGAACGGATGCCGGGCGTCAGGTCGATCACGCCGTGCAGGTGTTTGCTTTCCAGAGCCTGCATCAGGGCGTGGGCGCGAAAGCGCAGGACAAGGTCGAGTTCGGGGGCGCCGATTTCCAGCAGCAGGTGAGTGTCGCCGGAGAGGCGGGCGACCAGGCGCGTGTCGGCCTGGCCGATGTCCAGCACCACCGGTGACACCAATCCCTCCTGAGAACCAACCCCCTTTGAACCACTCTCCTGTGGGAGCGAGCCTGCTCGCGATGAAGTTGACGCGGTGTCCGAACCGGCCCCATCGCGAGCAGGCTTGCTCCCACAGTGCTGATTCCATTTCAGGGCGAGGTTGCGGGCGGTCTTGAGATCGACCGGCCGAAACTGCACCTTGTCCCCGGCCTTGAGTTGCCCCAGCTGCCAAAGATCCGCCTCGATCACCGTCACCGGGCACACGAACCCGCCCAGGCTCGGGCCGTCGGGGCCGAGGATCACCGGCATGTCGCCGGTGAAATCCACCGCGCCAATCGCGTACGGATTGTCGTGAATGTTCGAAGGATGCAGCCCGGCTTCACCGCCGTCGGCACGCACCCATTCTGGCTTGGGTCCGATCAGCCGCACACCGGTGCGGCTGGAGTTGAAGTGCACTTCCCACTGGGTGGCGAAGAAGGTGTCGATGTAGTTTTCGGTGAAGTACTCCGGCGCACCGTGGGGGCCGTAGATTACCCGGATCTGCCGCACGTCCGGCAACGCGCCGAGCTGTTCTTCAGGCAGTTGCTGCCCGGTGCTGCGGTCGCTCAAGGCCGGCACATGCAACACATCGCCAGCACGCAGGGCGCGACCGCCGTGGCCGCCGAACTGGCCGAGGGTAAAGGTGCTTTTGCTGCCCAGATAGTCCGGCACTTGCAGGCCGCCGCGCAGACACAGGTAGGTGCGCGCGCCAATACCAGCAATGGTGCCCAGGCTCAAAGTGGCACCTGCGGGAATCAGCAGTGCCGTGTTCATCGCGACGGTTTCCCCGTTCAACGACAGCGGGATCTCGGCTCCGGTCACCGCCACCACGGCCTCGCAATTGAAGCGCAGCAAAGGCCCGCTCATGGTGATTTCGAGAGCGGCGGCGCCTTCCTCGTTGCCGAGCAAAAGGTTACCCAGGCGCAGAGCGCGACTGTCCATCGGACCCGATGGCGGCACGCCCACGGCCCAGTAACCGAGGCGGCCGGGGTAGTCCTGAACGCTGGTCTGGGTGCCGGCGCTGAGCACCTCGAAAGTGTTGGCTCGGTAGACCAGACTCTCCAGGCAACGGGTCCACGGCTGGCCGCTGGCGAAAGGCACATCGAGCAAAATCTGCCGCAGGTAATCGCGGTTGGTTTCCACGCCGTAGAGCAGGCTGTCGCCCAGTGCCTGATGCAGATCGGCGCGGGCCTCTTCGCGGGTCGGCGCCCAGCTGATGACCTTGGCGATCATCGGATCGAAATACGGCGGGATCTCGCAACCGGCCTCGACCCAGGTGTCGATGCGCAACTGCTTGCCATCGGCCACCGGGAAATTCACCGCGGTGAGCAGGCCGGGACTCGGCTGGAAATCCCGTCCCGGATCTTCGGCGTAGAGCCGCGCCTGAATCGCATGGCCGTCGGCCTTCAGTCCCTGGCTCAGTACGTTCAACGGCGGCAAATCGCCCGCCGCCAGCTCGACCATCCAGCGCACTAGATCCACGCCCCACACTTGCTCGGTGACACCATGTTCGACCTGCAAGCGGGTGTTCACTTCCAGGAAATAGAAATGCTGATCTTCGCTGTCGAAAACGAATTCTACGGTGCCGGCACTGCGGTAGTTCACCGCCTTCGCCAGCTTGATCGCCGCTGCGCACAGGGCTTCGGCCATGCCTTCAGGCAGGTTGGGCGCCGGGGTTTCTTCGAGGACTTTCTGATTGCGGCGCTGCACCGAGCAGTCACGAACGCCAAGGGCGATCACTTCGCCGTGACCGTCGCCGAACACCTGCACTTCCAGGTGGCGGGCGCGCTGGATGTACTTTTCGATGAACACGCCGGCGTCGCTGAAGTTGTTTTGGCCCAGGCGCTTGACCGCTTCAAAGGACTCGCTCAACTCGGCGGCGTTGCGGCACACGCGCATGCCGATGCCGCCACCACCGGCGGTGCTCTTGAGCATCACCGGATAGCCGACCTGTTCGCCGGCAATCAGCGCCGCCTCGAGGCTGTCGAGCAGTTCGGTGCCTTCGAGCATCGGCACGCCGTGTTGTTTCGCGAGGGCACGGGCCGTGTGCTTGAGGCCGAAGACGCGTAGTTGCTCGGGCGTCGGGCCGATGAAGGCGATGCCGGCCGCTTCACAGGCTTCGGCGAACGCGGCGTTTTCCGAGAGAAAACCGTAGCCGGGATGGATCGCCGTGGCGCCCCTGGCCTTGGCGATGGCGAGGATTTTTTCTACCGCCAGGTAAGTACCGGCTGCGGCGCCTTCGCCCAGGCTATGGGCCTCGTCGGCTTGCATGAGGTGCAGGCTGGCGGCGTCGGCTTCGGAGTAAACGGCGACGCCTTTGACGTGCAGTTCACGCAGGGTGCGCAGGATGCGACAGGCAATGGCGCCACGGTTGGCAATCAGGACTTTTTCGAACATGGCATAACCCCCGGAGGCGATTGCACATCAGCCTCGACCTGGGATGCGGGCCGTCCCGCAGTTTTTCGAGAAGCGCCGGGGTCGTCCCCGGCGGGAAAATCAATTCTTCAGAACGCCTTGGTCTGCCCTCTGTGGGAGCGAGCCTGCTCGCGATAGCGGTGGGTCAGGTCAATTCAGTGTTGAATGTGCCGACGCCATCGCGAGCAGGCTCGCTCCCACAGGGGGAACAGGTTGTGCTGGTCTTATTTTGTGAAGCACTGCCCCGACCGGGCCTGGCACAGGGCAAATAACCATCGGCGCAAACGCGCGAGTTTCAGTTCCATACCAAAAGCTCCGCAGGCGTCGGGTTATAGGCATTGCACGGGTTGTTCAATTGCGGGCAGTTGGAAATCAGCACGATCACGTCCATCTCGGCACGCAGGTCGACGTACTTGCCCGGCGCAGAAATGCCGTCTTCAAAGGTCAGCCCGCCATCCGCAGTGACCGGCACGTTCATGAAGAAATTGATGTTCGGCCCGATGTCGCCCTTGCCCAGTCGCCCGTCGTGCACGCAGGCGCGCAGGTAGTTGTCGCGGCAGCTGTGCATGTAGCGTTTTTCCAAGGCGTAGCGCACGGTGTTGCTCTCTTGTGCGCAGGCGCCACCCAGGGTGTCGTGGCGGCCGCAGGTGTCGGCGACGATGGTCAGCATCGGTTTGCCGAGGTTGGAATACAGCACGCTGCCGGTACTCAGGTAGACGCTGTTCTGCCGGCGCAGGGTGCGTTGTACGTCGTAGCGCTCCTTGGGGTTGGCGACGCTGTAGAACAGCGTATCGACTGCCTGATTGCCTTCCAGGTCGAGGATGCGCAGGGTCTGGCCCGCCTTGACCTCCATCAACCAGGGTTCACCGGCGGGGATGGTGGCGCGGTAGACCGCTGTCTCCGGATGCTTTTGAGCGGTAGCGATTGCGAGTGACATGGCAGCGATCCTCAGGCGAACAGACGGTCGGTATTGATGAAGCCGCGCTCGTTTTCCGGGCGCGACGTGCGGCAGTGTTCGGCGACGCTGGCGTCGGCGTTCATCCAGCTGAGCTTTAGCGGTTTCGGTGCGTACTCGGGCGCCGGGTCCATCGGGTGCTGCAGGGCGGTCAGCACCACCAGGGTGTCCATCGGCGCGTACAGCTCGATGTAGTCACCGGCTTTGGAGTTGCCCTCGACGAAGTGGATGCGCCCGTCCTCATCGACGTTCACCCGGCTGAACAGGTTGAGGGTCATCAGCAGGTCCGAGAGGCCCAGGCCCCACTTGCCCAATTCCACCAGCAGGTTGTCGGTGCCGTTGCGGAAGAAGCCGTTGCGCAATTCCTGATAGCGCCCGGCGCCGTATTTTTCCGCCACTTCCTCGGCGCACAGCACGCCGCCAAGGCTGTCGCTCCAGCCGCAGGTGTCGGCGGTGATCGCTGCCAGCACCCGGCCCATGTCCGAGTACAGGCAATGGCCGGTGGTGAGTTTGGCGGTGTGCTGGCATTTGAGGCTGTCGGGCAGGTTCAGGCGCTCGGTTTTTTCGTTGGCGTTGAGCAGCGTCAGGCTGACGTTGGCACCGCCACGAATGTCAGTCAGGCGCAGCAATTGACCGCGCTTGAGCACGAACGAACGATGGCCGCCGCCAGGGAGCATTTCTTCGGCGAAGGGCGGGAACAGTTGGGTCGAATCCGTCATTTCAAAATTCCTCTAAGCGATGCGAAGCGTGCCTGCCAGCGGTTCCGGCAGGGCGTCGACGGCGGCACGGGTGGTGCGGCGGTCGCTGTTCAAAGGGATGTCGTAGGTGATGCGCGCGCCATAGGCGCCGGGGGCGTGCGGGTCGACGCGGACCTTGTCGAACACCAGCAGGCGGGTGCCGAGGCTGAAACCTTCGGACAGGTCATGGGTGACCATGAACACCGTCAGTTGCGTCTCGCGCCAAAGCTCCAGCAGCAGGGCGTGCATGTCTTTGCGAATGCCCGGATCGAGGGCGCCGAACGGTTCGTCGAGCAGCAGCACCCGGGGTTTCATGATCAGCGCCTGGGCGATGGCCAGACGCTGCTGCATGCCGCCGGACAACTGCGCCGGGTACTTGTCCAGCGAGTGACCGAGGCCGACCTTGTGCAGCAGCGCCGAGGCCTGTTCGCGGGCATCGCGTTTGGCACTGCCGAACAACCGGCCCAGCAGTGGCGAGCGGGGCAATTCCAGACCCAGGGCCACGTTGTCCAGCACGCTCAGGTGCGGGAATACGGAGTAGCGCTGGAACACCACGCCGCGGCTCGAATCCGGTTCCCCGGCCAACGGCTGACCGTCGAGCAGGATCTCGCCGCGACTGGCGCGCTCCTGACCAAGCAGCAGGCGCAGGAAGGTCGATTTGCCGCAACCGGAGGCACCGACGAGGGTGCAGAACTCACCTTCGTTGACGCTCAGGTTCAGGCCTTCGAGCACCACCTGATCGGCGTATTGCTGCCACACGTTCTTGACCGTAATGAAGCTCATGGGCGTGCTCCCTCATACCAGGGAAAGGCCCGTTGGGTGAGGCGCTTGAGGCCCCAGTCCATCAGCCAGGCGAGCAGGGTGATCCACACTACGTATGGCAGGATCACGTCCATTGCCAGATAACGGCGTACCAGAAAAATCCGGTAGCCGAGACCGTCGGTAGAGGCGATTGCTTCGGCGGCAATCAGGAACAACCACGCCGAGCCGAGCATCAGTCGCAACGAGATCAGCAGGCGCGGCAGCAATTGCGGTAGCACCACCCGTAGCATCAGGGTCCAGGTCGAGGCGCCGAGGGTCTGGGCCTTGATCAGCAGCTCAACGGGAATCTCCCGGGCGCGCTGTTCAAGGTCCCGGGCCAGGGCCGGGGTGATGCCAATCACGATCAGCATCACTTTCGACAACTCACCCAGGCCGAAGACGATAAACAGGATCGGCAGGATCGCCAGCGGCGGCACCATCGACAGCACCGTCAGCAAGGGCGACAACGGCGCGCCGAACAACGGCAGGGTGCCGGCGGCGATCCCCAGGCACAGCCCGGCCAAAGCGCTGATGCCCAAGCCGATGGCCAGACGGCGCAGGCTGGAGGCGGTGTCCTGCCAAAGCACGTAGTCGCCGGTGCGACTGTCGGCGGCGAACGCCAGACGTTTCACCGCGTCGGTCATTTGCACAGCGCTGGGCAACAGCTTGTCGTTGGGGTTGTCCGCCAGGCGCTCGGCCGAGCCCATGAAGTAGGCGAACAGCACCAAGGCGAACGGCAGGATCACCAACAACAGGCGACTGGGGCGATCGGGATGACGATTGATCAGGCGCATGGCCAGGTCCTCTGTTTACAGCTTGGCGTCGGCGGCCATTTGCACGTAGCTGGGGTCGAAGCGCAGCTTGAGGTTGCCCTTGTCACCGCTGGTCACGCCGTTGGCGAAGGCCATGCCGACCGCACTGGTGTCCTTGGCGCCTTCGCCCAGCAAGCCGTGCTGGAAAGAAAACTCGGCGACCTTGCGCATGGTTTCCGGCAGTTGCTTGCTGGTACTGAATGCCAGGGCTTCTTGCGGGGTTGCGAACAGCTTGGTGGTGTCCAGTTGGGCCTGGAAGCCCGCCAGGTCCGTGCCCGAAGCTTTGGCCATGTGTTCCAGCGCGGCTTTGCCAGTGGCGTTTTTCGCGTTCATCAACTCGACCACTTCGAACCAGGCGCCGGTCAGCGCCTTGCCCAGGGCCGGGTTGTCTTTGAGGGTCTGGGAATTGACCACCATCATGTCCATGATTTCGCCGGGGATCTGGCTGGAGTTGAACACCTCGGTCACCGCGGGCTTGGCCTTGATGTCCGAGAGCATCGGGTTCCAGGTGGTGACGGCGTTGACCTGATCGGTGTTGAAGGCGGCGGAGATGTCGGCGTCGGAGGTGTTGACCACTTTCAGGTCTTTCTCGGTGAGATCAACCGAATCCAGGGCCCGCGCCAGCAGGTAGTGGGACACGGAGAGTTCGACCAGATTGACGTCCATGCCCTTCAGGTCGGCGACTTTCTTGCCTTCGCCCTTGAGCACAATGCCGTCGTTGCCGTTGGAGAAATCGCTGACGATCAGCGCGGTGCTGTCCACGCCTCCGGCCGCCGGAATGGTCAGCGCATCCATGTTGGTCATGGTGCAGCCATCGAACTGGCCGGCGGTGTACTGGTTGATGGATTCGACGTAGTCGTTGAGCTGCACCACATCGATCTTGATGCCGTATTTCTTCGCCCATTTATCGACGATGCCCTGGCTGCCGGCATATTCCCAGGGCATCCAGCCGGCGTAGATGGTCCAGCAGACGCTGAAGTGGTCTTTCGTTGCGGCCTGGGACTGGGTGCTGAGCAACGCGGCAAACGCGGCGGCGAGCAAGGCGGGGAAACGTAGTCGTGACATATCGGATTCTCCAGTTGATCAAGGGCGGGCAGAAGGCAACGCGGCACCGCGAACGGTGGCTTGTCTCCCGGGCTTTTTTCCCGCCGTGTAACCTCAACTGGAGGTCGCCAACTCTCGGACCAGCCACTCGCGAATGCGAGCCGGAACCCTAGTCAGCCATTGCAAATTGTGGTGCCGCGAACCTGTAATGACTCCTGCACGGTTTTACTAAAGCGAGAGCCGTGCCAAGTCGGCGCGAGGGCTCTGGTGCGCTAGGTTCGGCGATTAAGGGTGAGAGAAGAAGAAGCTGGCTGCCTTGCGATGGTGCGTCGGCGCACCGCAATGGGACGCTTGCGTACACTCAAATCCGATCTCGTTATCACGGCAGTGCATTGATCAAGGGTCACCATCAATCGGCACGTGAATAGATGAAAAACCTTTCATCGGCGAGATGTTTCAACTTGTTTCGGGTGCGCACCAGATTCCGAATCCGGTGTCAGATATTTTGACAGTCAACCAATGATCGACTGTCGCCTGCCAGCGTCGCTGGTGCGGCTCACTCGCGGTCCAGGAGGCCGCCATGTACCGACGAATTCTACTGATTGCTGTGTTGGGTCTGTCCCTGGGTGGATGCGTACCTTATTCCGATGGAGGAGTCAGTTACTACAGCTCGGAGGTCTATACCTCGCCCGCGCCGGCGTATTACTCCGGTGGGTCGTATTACTCGAATGGTGGGTACTACACCCCGCCTCGCCGGTATTACTCACCCCCTGCCCGGTACTACCAGCCAACGCCGAGGTATTACTACCAGCCGCGGGTTTATCAACCATCGCCGCGCTATTACCAGCCGGCCCCGCGCTACTACCAGACACGCCCTGATCATCGGGCGTATCAGAACCATGGCTGGGATAACCGCAAACGAGGTGGGTGGGACAACGACCGCCGTGGCGACCGTGGCGGACACAATAACTATCGCGGCGGCAGAGGCGATCGCGATGGGCGTGGGGGGAATGATGGGCGGTGGAATCACCGTTAACCCTTGAGCGCAATTCCAATGTGGGAGCGGGCTTGCTCG
>NZ_JAIQWX010000101.1 GCF_020164475.1 Pseudomonas sp. REP124
GCGGGCTTGCCCGCGATGAGGCCCGCTCGGTCACTACAAAAACATCTCCCGACTCAACCCATGCCGCTGCATCTTTTCATTGAAGGTCCGCCGCGGCAGTTGCAGTTCTTCCAGCACCGCCTTGATGTCACCCTTGTGCCGGGTCAGCGCCGAGCGCAGGCACTGGGCTTCAAAGGCTTCCTGTTGCGCCGCCAGCGATTGCCCGGGCTCGATACCGTCCGGCACCGGCTCGCCAAGCCCCAGCACCTGACGCTCGGCCATGTTCGCAAGCTCCCTGACATTGCCCGGCCAGTCGTGGCTCAGCAGGTGACTCAACTGCGGGCCGCTCAGGGGCGAAAAGCTTCGGCCCAGACGCTCGGCGGCATTGCGGGCGAAGGACTCGTACAGCAGCGGAATATCCTCGCGCCGATCACGCAACGGCGGCAGGCGCAGTTCGGCGACGTTCAGGCGGTAGGCCAAGTCTTCGCGAAAACGCCCGGCCCGGGCTTCGCCGAGCAAGTCCGGCTTGGTCGCGGCGATGATCCGCAGGTCGACGCGAATGCTCTGGTTCGACCCCAGGCGTTCGAGCTTCTGTTCCTGCAACACCCGCAACAATTTCACCTGCTGCGCCAGGGGCATGCTTTCGATTTCATCGAGAAACAGCGTGCCGCCGTCGGCGTATTCGAGCTTGCCGATGCGCTTGCCCTGGGCGCCGGTAAAGGCCCCGGTCTCATGGCCGAACAGCTCGGCCTCGAACAATTGCTCGGGGATCGCCGCGCAGTTCAGGGCGACGAAGGGTTTGTCGGCGCGTGGGCCGAAGTCGTGCAGGCAACGGGCAACCAGCTCCTTGCCGCTGCCGGTTTCGCCACGAATCAATACATTGACCGGCAACGCCGCCAGATCCAGCACCTGACCGCGCAGGGTTTGCAGGCCACGGGACACGCCCAGCAGCGTGGCATCGAGCTTGGCGCGATTGTCGGCCTGTTCGTGCAGAGCGCGGTTTTCCAGGACCAGTCGGCGCTTCTCCAGCGCGCGGTTCAGACTGCCGAGCAGGGTTTCCGGGCTGAAGGGTTTTTCCAGGAAGTCGTAGGCGCCATCGCGCATGGCATCGACTGCCATCGGCACGTCGCCGTGGCCGGTCAGGAGGATCACCGGCAGGTCGGCATCTCGTCGTTGGATTTCGGCCAACAGTTCCAGACCGCTCATGCCGGGCATGCGCACGTCGCTGAGAATCACCCCGGCAAAATGCCTGGGCAACTGCGCCAGGCATTCCTCGGCGCGACTGAACAACTGCACCTCGAACCCCGACAGGCTCAGCCATTGCTCAACGGCGCTGCGAATGCTGCTTTCGTCGTCGACCACCATCACTGAGTTGAGCATTAGCCGTGGGCCTCCAGATCGATGGGCAGGGTCATGGCAAACACCGCGCCGTTGCCATGATTATCGGCCGTCAGGCGTCCGCCCGATTCATGCACGATAGCGAAAGACACCGCCAGACCGATACCCAGTCCATCACCCACCGGTTTGGTGGTGAAAAACGGATCGAACACCTTCGGCAGGTTTTCTTCGGTGATACCGCTGCCATTGTCGATGACGCTCAAGCGCCAGATCTGCTCGTCGGCTTCGAGGCGGATTTCCAGGCGCTTGCAGGGTTTGTCCTGCATTGCGTCCATTGCATTGCGCAGCAGGTTGATCAGCACCTGCTCCAGACGGATCGCATCGCCGCGCACCCAGGCTGGGCGGGTCAAGTGCAGCACGGTGCTGACCTGTTCATCGCGCAGACGGGTGTCGAGCAGTTGCAGTGATTGATCGACCACCGCCGCCAGGTCGAGGCGCTCGCGCAAGCCGCTGGGGCTTTTGCGGGCGAAGGTTTTCAGGTGACCGGTGAGGGCGGCCATGCGGGTCAGCATTTCGTCCACCGGTTTGAGCGCCGCGTAGGCTTCATCGACGCGGCCGTGATCGAGCAGCAGGCGCAAGGTGGCCAGTTGCATGCGCTGCGCGGTCAACGGCTGATTGATTTCATGGGCCAGGGCAGCCGACATCTGTCCGAGGGCGGCCAGCTTGGCTGACTGCACCAATCCCTCTTGGGCGGTGCGCAGGTCGCGGGTGCGTTCTTCCACCAATTGTTCGAGTTCCTCGCGGCTGCGCTGGCGCATTTTCGCCAGGCGCCAGCGCTGGTTGAGGAACAGCAGCAGGAACACCAGGGTCAGCCACAGGCCGGCGGCGGCCAGCGCGGCGTTGCGACTGTCTTCGAACGCCACCTGCGGGCGGCGCAGCAGGTGCAATGTCCAGCCTTCGGCAGCGAGTGGCAGGGATTCCCAGAGGTAATCCGCCTGACCGTTAGGGCCTTGTACGCGGGCCAGTTCGCTGTTTTCGTCGAAGTGGCGCAGCGACTGATATTCCAGCGGTGTCAGTGGCTGTTTGTCGTACTGGCGGGTGGACTTGAGTTCGCTGTGATCCTGGTCATTCAGCGGTTTGAGCAGGCGATAACGCCAGCCCGGCTGGTTGGCGATGAACACCACGCCACGGGCGTCGCTGACCAGCAGGGTGTCGCTGCCCTGACTCCATTCCCGTTCCAGTTCCGGAAACTCCAGCTTCACCACCATGGCGCCGAGGAACTGCCCGTCGTCGCTGGTCACCGCGCTGGACAGGAAATAACCCGGAATACCGCTGGTCACTCCCACGGCATAAAAGCGTCCGGTGCCCTGGGTGCGGGTCTGGTTGAAGTAGGGGCGGAAACCGTAGTTGTGGCCGACGTAGCTGCTGGGCAGTCGCCAGTTGCTGGCGGCGACGGCAAGACCGGTGCGGTCGAGCAATTCCAGGGTCGAGGATTCGGCGGCGCCGTTGATTTGTTCCAGTTTGCGGTTCAACAGATCCTGTTGCTCGGGGCTGACCGAGCCCCTGAGCGCGTTGCGCAATTGCGGGTCCAGCGCCAGTACCGAGGGCAGGGTGCGGTAGCGATCGATCAGGGTATGCAGGGACGTGGCATACAGCCCCAATTGCTGATTGGCCCGGGCCGCGTCTTCGACCATGGACTGGCGCACGGTGTGGCGCATCGCCAGGGTGGCGGCGATGACGGCACCGGCGATGATCAGCAGGGTATAGAGCGCAATGCGCAGGGGGCGGGAGGACAGAAACATGCAGGCATTACACATGGGGTACGGAGGGGGCGCACCATAACATGGGCCCCGTCCGTCATCACGCGCCCTGAATATGCTGCCGCAGGTTGAAATCTGTTGGTCGTTTTTCTCGGCCGCCACAGATAAGGGCCGGTGGGATGCAGCACAAGGCAATCGGGTAATTTCAGGTAATAAAAAAGGCGACAGGGGGATAAGCCCTGTCGCCTTTTTCGGGTCGGTCGAAATGCTTACTGCACTTCTACCGCCAGGCTTTCACTGATCTTTTGCTGCCAGATGGCAGGACCGGTGATGTGTACCGACTCGCCCTTGCTGTCGACCGCTACGGTCACTGGCATGTCTTTGACGTCGAACTCGTAGATCGCTTCCATGCCCAGTTCGGCGAATGCCACCACGCGGGATTTCTTGATGGCTTGCGCCACCAGGTAAGCCGCGCCGCCCACTGCCATGAGGTAAACGGCTTTGTGGTCCTTGATCGCGTCGATGGCGGTCGGGCCGCGCTCGGATTTGCCGATCATGCCCAGCAGGCCGGTTTGCTCGAGGATCTGACGGGTGAACTTGTCCATCCGCGTCGCGGTGGTCGGGCCAGCCGGGCCAACCACTTCTTCGCGCACCGGATCGACCGGGCCGACGTAATAGATGAAGCGACCCTTGAGGTCTACCGGCAGGGTTTCACCCTTGTTCAGCATCTCGACCATGCGCTTGTGCGCAGCGTCGCGACCGGTGAGCATTTTGCCGTTGAGCAGGACGGTTTCGCCCGGCTTCCAGCTCTGTACTTCTTCCGGGGTCAGGGTGTCGAGGTTGACGCGGCGAGCCGACGGACCTGCTTCCCAGACGATTTCCGGGTAGGCGTCCAGCGGTGGCGCTTCCAGCGAAGCCGGGCCGGAACCGTCGAGCACGAAGTGTGCGTGACGGGTGGCGGCGCAGTTCGGGATCATGCACACCGGCAGGGAGGCGGCGTGAGTCGGGTAGTCCATGATCTTCACGTCGAGCACGGTGGTCAGGCCGCCCAGGCCCTGGGCGCCGATGCCCAGCTGGTTGACCTTCTCGAACAGCTCCAGACGCATTTCTTCAATGCGGTTCTGTGGGCCGCGGGCCTTGAGCTCGTGAATGTCGATGGATTCCATCAACACTTCCTTGGCCATCACTGCGGCTTTCTCGGCGGTGCCGCCGATGCCGATGCCCAGCATGCCCGGTGGGCACCAGCCGGCACCCATGGTCGGAACGGTCTTCAGAACCCAGTCGACGATCGAGTCGGACGGGTTGAGCATGGCCATCTTCGATTTGTTCTCGGAACCGCCGCCCTTGGCCGCCACGTCCACTTCCACGGTGTTACCCGGAACGATGGAGTAGTGGATAACGGCAGGGGTGTTGTCCTTGGTGTTCTTGCGAGCGCCTGCCGGGTCGGCGAGGATGGAAGCGCGCAGGACGTTTTCCGGCAGGTTGTAGGCGCGACGAACGCCTTCGTTGATCATGTCGTCCAGGCCCATGGTGGCGCCATCCCAACGCACGTCCATGCCCACGCGGACAAACACGGTCACGATGCCGGTGTCCTGGCAGATCGGACGGTGGCCGGTGGCGCACATGCGCGAGTTGATCAGGATTTGCGCCATGGAGTCACGGGCCGCCGGCGATTCTTCGCGCAGGTAGGCTTCGTGCATCGCCTGGATGAAATCCACGGGGTGGTAGTAGGAAATGAACTGCAGGGCGTCGGCAACGCTCTGAATCAGGTCGTCTTGCTTGATCACGGTCATGAGTCGCGCTCCTCTAAAAGACGGGAACATTCAATAAGGTGCTTGCAGCTTGGGTGCATCGGTCGGTTGCAAGCACCTTTCAAGGCACGCCGGGCATGCTGGCGCGACGCTAAAAAGGCGCGGCAGTATAACTCGCCTCGCTCAAGGGCACACCCGCCGGCAGTCAATCGTTGGTCTTATAGATGACGCATGGCCCCACGGATGGAGTAAGGCTTGGGAGAAAATTGGATGGTCATTTATCGGCCACGCCACTAAAGTGACATACGGTCTGTAGAGTAGGACGCTCTACCAGCCTCCTTTCATTCGGTGAGTCAACGATTGACCCATAACGCCATTCAACGTCTGCTGATCAAACGTTTTGCCCTCGCAGCCGGCACCTATGCCCTGGCTTTGCTGTTGGTGTGGCTGGCGTTTTTCACCGGCCACTATGAGGATTCGCTGGCGGGCATGGCCGTCGGCAGTTCGCTGGTGGTCATCAGCCAGGCGGCGCTGTTCGCGGTGTTCTATTCGGGCTACAACCTGCGCCTGGGCGATCCCAGCCTGACCGAAGCCCAGGTGATGCTCGGCCTGGGCTGGCAAACCTGGCTCATCGCCCACCTCGATGACGCCCGCGGGGCCTTCCTGGTTTTTTATGTGCTGATCCTGTTGTTCGGGCTGTTCCATCTGTCCCGACGCGCGTTCCTGCGCTGCGCCATGCTGGTGTTCTTCAGTTTCAGTGCGATCACCCTGTGGGAGGGTTATCACTTCCAGTTGGCCGACCCGGCCCTGGCGGCGTTGCAGGTGTGCGTGCTGTTGATCGTGTTGGTCTGGTTGGTGCTCTACGCCGGTTATGTCCAGGCCACACGCCATCGCATGCGCCAGCGCCGCTTTGCCTTGCAGGCCCACCAGGACACACTGCGCGGGATGATGCGCCAGCTCGAAGACCTGGTGGCCACCGACGAATTGACCGGTCTGTTCAATCGCCGGCACTTTCTGCGTCTGGCCACCCGAGAGCTCAACGTGATGGATCCCAGTGTGGTGCATGGCCTGGCGCTCATCGACCTTGACCATTTCAAGCGCATCAATGACCTGCATGGTCACGCAGCTGGCGATCAGGTGCTGCAAGCCTTTGCCGGTGTGGCCAACGCCTGCCTGCGCGACGGTGATGTGCTGGCCCGATACGGTGGCGAAGAATTTGTGGTGCTCTTGCCTGATTGCGATGCGGACAGCCTCACCTCCTGCTGCGAGCGGCTGCGCATCGCGTTTACCGATGTCGAGTTGATCGGCCTGAATGTCCGTAACCTCAGCCTGTCCGCCGGCATGACCCTGCTGGAACATGGCGACGATCTCGATGACGCCCTGCAGCGGGCCGATCAGGCGCTGTATCGCGCCAAGCGTGATGGGCGAAATCGTTGTGCGGCTGCCTGGGAAAACGTCGATGCCTGAGTTACGTGTGGGTGAACGCCAATGGTCGGTGGCGGCGGGCAGCAATCTGCTCGATGCGCTGAATCACAATGGCGTGGCGGTGCCCTACAGCTGTCGCGCCGGCAGTTGCCACGCGTGCCTGGTGCAATGCGTGAATGGCCTGCCGGCCGACAGTCGTCCCGATGCCCTGAGCGCGGAGCAGCGTCAGCAGGGTTGGCGGCTGGCGTGTCAGTGTCAGGTGGTCGAGGACTTGCATGTGCATACCTTCGACCCGTTGCAGGACGGGCGCCCGGCACAAGTGACCGCAGTCGACTGGTTGAGCGACAGCGTGCTGCGCTTGCGCCTGACGCCGGAGCGTCCGTTGCGTTACAGCGCCGGCCAGCATCTGGTGTTGTGGGCCGGGAATGTCGCGCGGCCGTATTCCCTCGCCAGCCTGCCGCAGGACGACCGTTTCCTGGAGTTTCACCTCGATTGCCGCCTGCCCGGTGAATTCAGCGACGCCGCGCGCCGCTTGAACATCGGCGATCCGATCCGCCTCGGCGAATTGCGCGGCGGCGCTCTGCATTACGATCCGTCCTGGCACGATCGGCCGTTGTGGCTGTTGGCGTCCGGTACCGGGTTGGGCCCTTTGTTCGGCGTGCTGCGCGAAGCGTTGCGTCATGATCATCAGGGAGCGATCCGCGTGATTCACCTGGCCCATGATGCAAGTCAGCATTATCTGGCCAAACCGTTGCAAGCCATGGCGGCCAGCCGTCCGAACCTGGATATCGAGCTGTGGACCTCCGCCGAGTTGCCAGCGGCCCTGGCGCAGCTGCGGCTCGTTTCCCGTCAAACCCTGGCTCTGCTCTGCGGAGCCCCTGAGAGTGTCGATGCCTTTGCCCGACGCCTGTATCTGGCGGGATTGCCGCGCAATCAACTGCTGGCCGATGTGTTTCTGGCTCGTGGTTGAGTGTTGATTTAGAGGGCAATGACAGACATTGAGTCTTGTGTCGGCAGTGCGGGGGCCCTTCGCGGGCAAGCCCGCTCCCACAGGGTTTTGTGGTGTACACAATTTCCGGAACACCATGGAAACCTGTGGGAGCGGGCTTGCCCGCGAAGAGGCCCGAACAGGCGCCGCATATTCAGGATCAGAAAACAAAAAGCCCCGCCATTCACATGGCAGGGCTTTTGTCTTTCAGCGACCGGTCACTCAGACCATCGGGTCGCCAACGTGCAGGATCTTCATGCCGTTGGTGCCGCCGATGGTGTGGTAGCTGTCGCCTTTGGTCAGGATGACCCAGTCGCCTTGCTCCACGACGCCACGCTTGACCAGTTCATCGATCGCCGCCTGGCTGACTTCGTTTGGCGCCAGCGAAGCAGGGTCGAATGGAATGGTGTACACACCACGGAACATCGACGCGCGAGCCTGGGCTTCGCGGTGCGGAGTGAACGCGTAGATCGGCACCGAGGAACGGATACGCGACATGATCAGCGGGGTGTAGCCGCTTTCGGTCAACGCGATGATCGCCTTCACACCCGGGAAGTGGTTGGCGGTGTACATGGTCGCCAGCGCGATGCTCTCGTCGCAACGCGAGAACTCTTTGCCGATGCGATGGCTGGAGGTCTTGCTGGTCGGGTGCTTTTCAGCGCCGACGCAGATGCGCGCCATGGCCTGCACAGCTTCCAGCGGATACTGGCCGGCAGCACTTTCGGCCGAAAGCATCACGGCGTCGGTGTAGTCGAGCACGGCGTTGGCCACGTCGGAAACTTCGGCACGGGTCGGCATCGGATTCTGGATCATCGACTCCATCATCTGGGTCGCCACGATCACCGCCTTGTTGTGGCGACGTGCGTGCAGAATGATTTTCTTCTGGATGCCCACCAGTTCGGCGTCGCCGATTTCCACACCGAGGTCACCACGGGCAACCATCACCGCGTCGGACGCCTTGATCAGGCCATCGAGGGTTTCGTCGTCGGCAACGGCTTCGGCGCGTTCGATCTTCGCCACCAGCCAAGCGGTGCCGCCGGCTTCGTCGCGCAGTTGGCGGGCGTATTCCATGTCAGCTGCGTCACGGGGGAAGGATACGGCGAGGTAGTCGACTTCCATTTCCGCGGCGAGCTTGATGTCGGCCTTGTCCTTTTCGGTCAGGGCCGGAGCGGTCAGGCCGCCACCGCGACGGTTGATACCCTTGTGGTCCGACAGCGGGCCGCCGATGGTCACCAGGCAGTTCAGTTCGGTGGCGCTGGCGGTTTCGACGCGCATTACCACGCGACCATCGTCGAGCAGCAGCTCGTCGCCCACGCCGCAGTCCTTGACCAGATCCGGGTAGTCGATACCGACCACCTGCTGGTTGCCTTCGGTCAGCGGATGGCTGGTGGAGAAGGTGAACTTGTCACCGATCTTCAGCTCGATGCGCTTGTTGGCGAATTTGGCGATACGGATTTTCGGGCCTTGCAGGTCACCCAGCAGGGCAACGAAGCGGCCGTGCTTGGCGGCCAGGTCACGCACCAGCTTTGCGCGAGCCTTGTGCTCGTCGGGGGTGCCGTGGGAGAAGTTCAGGCGGGCGACGTCCAGGCCAGCCAGAATCAGCTGTTCGAGAACTTCCGGCGAGTTACTGGCCGGGCCAAGGGTAGCGACGATTTTGGTACGACGGACGGACATGCAAAGACTCCTGAGTTCAAGCGCTGAGTGAGGCTACTATGGTCGGACGCTGTAGTCATTGTTCGTTTGCACTACTTAATTCTTTCTTTATTGAACACCTCAACTTTGTGCCGGGCCGCTGAAGATTTCCGTCCACGGGTCGATACAGCGTTCAAGACAGGAGATTTCCCATGCGATTCGTACTCATTGCCGCCCTTGCGTTATTCAGTGTCACGGGTTGCACCCGTTTTGCCATGAACCATCATTTGAACAATGCCTACAGCGCTTATGACCGCGGCAATTGCGAGCAGGTGATGCTCGAGCTGTCCAAGGTCGAGCGCGACAGCCGGGCCCGGCCTTACGTGTGGCCGGAAGTATCGATGATGCGCGGTCAGTGCCTGGAACGGCAGAAAATGTTCATCGATGCCGCCCAGACCTATCAATTCATCATCGCCTCCTACCCGCAGAGCGAATACGCCTACCGCGCCCGTGCCCGTCTGGAAACGCTGGCGAGCCTGGGCCATTACCCGATGCGCAGTTCGGCAACCGTGCGTCCGACACAGTTCTGATGCTGGTTGTCATTCAATAGCTGGCCGACCGGTGGTGGTGAGGCTATAGTCCAATAGATCGGTTTAGAGCCTGGTTTCTAAACTGTGGCAACACCTGTGATCGGTAGAAGTAAGCGGCAGCGGTTGACGGACTGTCGCGCCAGGATCGGGGAGAGCGGGCCGCATCTGCCGGGATAACAGTTGGCAGGCCTGTTCCGAAGCATTAGTGCGGTCCTGCTTAAGGACCTTGCGTAGCGAATTCAGCATGTTCACTGACCGCCGGATCGAGCGGCATCAACTGCCGTATTTTCTGAAAGTGTTCAACAGTGTCACTGACAAACCCATTGGTTATCTGGGCAATGTTTCCGAACACGGGCTGATGCTCATCAGCCAACTGCCAATGATGATCGGCGCGGACTTCGGTCTGCGCCTGAAAATCCCCGTCGGCGATGGGTGCCAGCAGATCATCGATCTGCGGGCGTGTTGCCTGTGGTGCCACGAAGATCAAACGCCCCAATACTACGACGCCGGGTTCAGCCTGCAACGAGCCCCGCCGGAATACGGGCAACTGGTGGAGGCGTTGAAGCAGTACTTCAGTTTCCAGACGTTGTCGGCTTCGGCCTGATCAAAGCCTTTAAAGCTTCGCGAGCAAGCCCGCTCCCACAGTGGACCGTGTTCCGACAATCAGAACGCGGTCAAATGTGGGAGCGGGCTTGCTCGCGAAGGCGTCTTCACAGGCACTGAAAATCTCAAGCCAGATCAAACACTGCCACTGCGCTTCCAGCTCAAATACTGCGTCACCATCCGCGTGCCCAATTCCCCGGGCCGCGCATCCAGCACCGGTACACCGTGGGCGCTCAAGCGCTCGTGCAGTTCGCCCCGGGCATTGAGGTAATCCACCGTGCCGCAATAGGCCAGCGCCTCGGGCAATGTCTGCACCGGCGTTTGCCGCAGATTGTCGAGTACCTCTTCACGCAGGCTGGCGACCAGTACCCGGTGCTGGCGGCTCAGGCGCTTGACTGCGGTGAGCAATTCTTCATCGTCCTCGTCCCGCAGGTTGGTCACCAGCATCACCAGCGCCCGGCGCTTCTGGCGGGCGAGCAGTTCGGTGATGGCCGCTTGATAATCGGCGCTGCGCTGGCTGCTGTTCAGGTCATAGACCGTATTGAGCAGCACATTGAGTTGCCCGCTGCCTTTGACCGGGGCGAGGAAACGCGGTTGTTCGCTGGCGAAGGTACACAGACCCACCGCGTCTCCCTGGCGCAGCGCGACGTAGCTGAGCAGCAGGCAGGCGTTGAGCGCATGATCGAAATGCGCCAGCTCGCCGTCCTGGCTGCGCATGCGACGCCCGCAATCGAGCATGAACATGATCTGCTGGTCGCGCTCGTCCTGGTACTCCCGAGCAATGGGCGTGCGCTGGCGGGCGGTGGCTTTCCAGTCGATTTGCCGCATGCTGTCGCCCTCGCGGAATTCGCGCAACTGGTGAAACTCCAGCCCCTGGCCTCGACGTTGATGCTGACGAACGCCGAGCTGGCTCAGCCAGTTATCCACAGCCAAGAGTTGGCCGCCATAAAGGTGGGCGAAGTCGGGATAGACCCGGGTCTGGTCAGCCACTTCGAGCAAGCGCTTGTCGGACCACAGTCCCAGCGGCCCTGGCAGATTTATTTCACAGTGTTCGAATCTGAAGTGACCGCGCTTGAGCGGCCGCAGGCGATAGTCGATCAGGCTCCGTTGACCGGGCTGCAATCGCACGGTCAGAGGCAGGTGCTCGAAGCTCAGTCCATCGGGAACGTGGTCGAAGAGTTGCAGATCCATCGGTTGCGTAAAGTCATGCTCGATCTCCAGCCGCACCTCGCTCCAGCGACCCAGAGCCAGACTGCCGGGCATGTGCCGCAGCAGGCGCGGCGAGGGTAGACGCTTGAGGCGCACCGCATCGAGCAGCGCCAGGGCCAGCAGTGCCAGAAGCAGGCCCCAGTTGATCCGCGACAGGTACGCGGGCAGCGCGATCCCCATTGCCTGCAAGCTGCCCAGTACGATGCCGATGGCCAGCAGCAACGCGAGCCAGAGCAACAGCAGGCGGGTCGGTTTCACAGGCGCGGCGCCGGCACTTGATCGAGCAACTGGCGCAGTACGTGATCCACGTCCAGCCCTTCGATATCCAGTTCCGGCGCGATCCGCACGCGATGGCGCAGCACCGCCAGCGCGCAGCTTTTGATGTCATCGGGAGTCACGAACTCACCACCGCGGATCAAGGCCCTCGCTCTGGCGCAACGCACCAGCGCGATCGAGGCCCGTGGTCCGGCGCCGAGGGTCAGTCCCGGCCAGGCGCGTGTGGTGCGGGCCAGGCGTACGGCGTAATCGAGCACCTGATCGTCCAGTGGCAGGTCGCTGGCGATACGTTGCAGGGCCAGCACGTCCTTGGCCTGCAGCACGGTGCGCAGCGGCTGCACGTCGAGCATGTCGGCGCGGGTCGAGCGACTGACCTGGCGCACCATGTCCAGTTCCTGGTCGGCGTCGGGGTAATCCATGCGCACCTTGAGCATGAAGCGATCCAGCTCGGCTTCCGGCAGCGGGTAGGTGCCTTCCTGTTCGATCGGGTTTTGCGTGGCCAGCACCATGAACGGTTGCGCGATGGGCAGGGCGCGGCCTTCGAGGGTGACCTGTCGTTCCTGCATGGCTTCGAGCAGCGCGGCCTGGGTTTTCGCCGGGGCGCGGTTGATCTCGTCAGCCAGCAGCAGGTTGGTGAACAGCGGACCTTTGCGCAGTTTGAATTGCTCGGTCTGCAGGTCGTACACCGCGTGCCCGGTGACGTCGCTGGGCATCAGGTCCGGGGTGAACTGGATGCGCGCGAACTCGCCACCGAAGCAACGGGCCAGTGCGCGCACCAGCAGGGTCTTGCCCAATCCGGGCACGCCTTCGAGCAACACGTGGCCACCGGCGATCAATGCACTGAGCACGTCGTCGATGACGCTGTGCTGGCCGATCACGACCTTTTGCAGTTCGCCGCGTATCGTCTGGGCCAGCTGGCTGGCGCGTTGGCGTTGCTGCATGGCATGACCGGCGCTGTCCGGCTCTTTCGGATCAATCGTCACAAAGCGTTCCTCAAGGTTTGCAGATGGGCGACCTGGCGACTGAATTCGGCGCTGGATAGCCGCTGCTTCGGTCGCGGGCTCATGGCCTGGCTGATGGCGCGAGTGGGTTGTCGGGTCAGGCGGGACAGCACCAGCCATTGTTCGGCGACGGCCAGTTGGTCGTAACCGGGATGGCGGTGGCGTACCCGGCGCAGGATGTCCTGTTGCAAGGCGTGCAGCAGGCTGTGTTGACCGTTGCGGCGCAACATGAAGTCGGCACTGGCGCGCACATGCTCCAGCAGTTGCCGGCGGGCTTTCGCGGCTGGCGCCTGCACCGGGCCGTGGCGCACAGCCACATGCCACAGGCCCAATGCGATCAGGGCAATCAGGGCCACCAACGCCTGGGGGAAGTAACGCAGCAACAAGGTCCACAGGCTGTCGTGATCGGTGTCGTACATCAGGGTCACATGGGTGTCAGCCGTCAGGTACCAGAGCAGCCAGGCATTGTCGTACTCACCGATCGCCGGGGTTTTCCACAGGTCGGCGTCCGTCACCACGATGATCGAACCCAGCCCGTGGTTCAGTTGCATCATGTGCGTGGCCTTGGCGCTGTTGGCCCAGGCCTGGGCGAGGTTGTTCGGGTCTTCGAGGTGGAAGGCGGTATCGAAGCCGGCATAGGCCGGAGCGTCTTCGTTTTCCAGATACAGCCTGGTCAGTTTCGGATAGGGGTCGTCACCGCTTTCTTTATCGGGTGGCGGGTCCTTGAGGTCCTTGCTCAGGGATTGATGCAGCTGCACCCGGTCGAGCAGCAGGTCGTTGCTTTGTCCGGCCTTTTCGTCCCACAGAGACTGGGCGACGAATAGAAGGCGCCCGCCGGCCCGGGTCCAGTTCATGACCTGATCGATCTGCCGGGGCGTCATGTTGTAGCGGTCGCCGAACAGCAGCAGGCTGTTCTGGCGAGGTTCCAGGCTTGGCAGGATGTCGAGGCTGTTGGCATGGCTGACGGTCAGGCCCTGCTTGCGCAGGAAGTGTTCGGCAGCGAGGTACGGATTGGCCTGGGCTTCGGGTGAGGGGCCGTGATCGATTTGATCCGTGTAGGGCACGGCCTTCATATATAGATAGATGCCAAGCGCAACCAGCAGCACGGCGAGCAGAATGCCGAGCGCCAACGCCCAGGCGCGCCGGCTCAACGATTTGCCCCCGAACCGAACAAGGCGCGCCAGCCGTCACACAATTGCTGCTGCGAATCCGCCGGCGGCAAGCGGTGCCCGTAGGCCATGTTTTGCCAATGCATCGTCAGGTTCCGGCTGAAGGCCAGCAGGGTCGGTTGCTGCAGTTGTTCGATGCGTTCAAGTACCTGGCCTTCGGTGTCGGCGGCCTTGAGTACGATGTTGAAGTCATGCAGCAAGTGACTGAGCAAAGCGCGATAGAGCAGACCGAGCGCCTCGCGAGGCTGGGTTTGCCAGAGGCTTTCGGCGCTGGCCGCGATGTCGGCGGGCAGGGTTTCGCGGTCCAGATCAAGGCCGAACGCCTGTTTCGGCAGAGCTGAGGGGGCTTTCTTGCGGGGAAGGGGGCGACGGCTGACAAATGTCTGCAGCCAGTCGCGGTAATGCCAGATCAACAGGCCGATGGCGGTGATCACCGCCCCCCACAACAAGGTTTCAATCAGCGACGCCACGGTGCCGAAGCGCTGGCTGCCGAACAGATCGAACAGCGCCTTGAGCCATGCGGGCGGCTGGTCATTGTCCGCGGATTCGGCGCTGGTCTTGTCCTCACCGAAACGGTAACGGGTCACGGTTTCCGGGTTCTTGAATGGCGGCTGTTCGAGGATCGTCTGAATGCTATTGCGGGAGGCCTGGCTTGTCAGCGATTGCTCCAGCAGACGCGGGCTGTCGGGTGAGGGCGTCGGTTCTGCCGCCCAGGCTTCCTGTCCGACAGGCATCAGCCCGATCATCGCCAGCAACAGAACTGCGGCGGTGCTGCTCAAGCGCTGGCGCAGGCGGCGGAACACCAGTTCGATGTCCCAGGCTTCCAGCACCGTGCGCCGGTTCAGATACAAGCTGAAACCGCAGGCCACATAAATCGGTTCCCACACCACGAGTACCAGAACATAAAAGGCATTGGTCAGGTGCTCCAGCCAGCGCCAGTCTTGCGTCGCCGCGGTGATCAACGTCTGCCAGCTCCAGTCCACGGCCACCTGTTGCGGTAGCAGCAGGTAGAACAGCACCGTCAGACCGATCCACAGCGCGGTCTCCAGGTGCATACCAATCACTGTCAGCCAGCGCGCCGCGTTGGCGTCGCGCTGCAACAACACCTGTAAACGTTGCTGTCGCGCTTCGCCGCCCAGGCCTTCGAGCTGTACCACCGGCAGCAGGAAGCTGCGGCTCAGGCTCAGCCGGCGCCAGGTCAGGCTGGCCAGCAGCTGCGGCTTGAGCAGCCGTGGCCATTGGCGCAGGGCCTCTTTCAACGTGGGTGTTTCACCGAACATGGCCTTGGACAGGATGTACAGCGGCAGGCGTTCGAACGCCGGTTTCAACCACCAGAAGATGAACACCGCAAGAGACGGCGAGTCCCAGAACAGCCAGGTCAACAGGGCAAAGACCGGCACCGTCAGCATGGCCCAACTGGTCATCAGCAGACGGCGATGGCGCTGGCTCAGCAGCACCCCCAGGTCCATGGCTTCCCAGGTCGGACGCGGGCGGATCACCACGGTGGCGTCACTCAGGCGCATGGCGGACCCGTCCGGCAAACAGCAGATACGCCAACACCAGCAGCCAGAGCGCAGCGCCGACCAGGTATTTGGTCAGCGGCGCCGGCGTGGTCATCGACGACCAGTAGGCTTCGATAAAGGCTGCAATCAGCAGAAACAGCATCACCCCGCAGATCAGCAACACGCTTTTGCGTGCCGCCAGACGCAAGGCCTCGGCACGGGGCAGGCGCCCTGGAGCGATCAGGGCCCAGCCCAATTGCAGGCCGGCCGCTCCGGCCAGGGCGATGGCGGTCAGTTCGAACGCGCCATGGCCGATCACGAACGACCAGAAGGTCTGCCCGAAGCCGATCTGCGTCAGGTGCCCGGCCACCGCGCCGATGATCATTGCGTTGAATAACAGGAAAAACACGCTGCCCAGGCCAAACAGCAAACCGCTGGCGAAGGTCTGAAAGGCGATCCCGATGTTATGCATGATGTAGTAGCCGAACATCACCCAGTCTTCACTGGCGGCGCGGTCCGCCGAGCGTCCAAGATGACCGGCCTGCGGGTCGTACATGCTTTGCATGTCGGCGACCTGCTCGGCCGGAAGCAGGTTGTAGATCAGCTCCGGAAAGAGGAACACCAGCAGGGCAAAGCCGATCAGGCTGCCGAAAAACATCAGGCTGGCGGCCATCACGAAACGCCACTGTTCGCGCACCAGTCGCGGGAAGTCGGCAAGAATGAAGGCCAGCACATTGGCGCCCAGTCGGCTGCGATGGCGGTACAGCTGCTGATGCCCGCGCAGCACCTGTTGTTGCAGGGAATCGATCAGAAAACTGCTGTAGCCGCGCTCACTGGCCAGGGCCAGGTGTTGGCAGATGCGCCGGTAGTCGCCTGGAAAGTTGTCCGTCCCGCTGGCGTTGCGGTCGCGTTCCAGCCTTTCCAGCAGCAGGGAGAACTGTTCCCATTCGGCCATGTGCCGATGTTCGAAAAGACTTTGCTTCATGTCGGGCCCAACAGGCCGTGGGCGATGCCGTTCAGTTCTGCAGCTGCTTGTGATGCGGGAACCTTCAGCGGCTGGGCGAGGATGGCGGCCAGTTCGTTGACCCTGGCATCGGAGAGTTCGGACTGGCGTTCGGCGAATCCGAGGATGGCGCGCTGCTCGGTCAATGTCAGGGCAAAGGCCGGATGGCGCGGTGGGGCCGGCGGCAGTTGTGGGCGGGTGAGGGGCTGTTCGCGGTAGATCACCAGCGTACCGGCGGCAATGTCGCCGAGGCGCTTGAAGCCAGCGGTTTGCAGGCAACTGATGGCGCCGAGAAAGTAGACGAACGGCAGCAGATCGACAAACCGCAACAGGTTACGCAACAGCGACGCGGACCAGCCGATGGGCGTGCCGTCATCCTGCACCACTCGCAGGCCCATCCATTGCTTGCCCGGTGAGCGGCCCTGGTTGAGGACTTCGAACAAGACCATGTACCACCAGCTGACGGCGAAGATCAGCAGCGAGCCCAGGCCCATGCCCAGTTTGCCGAGCATCGAAAGCGCGATGAACAGCACGCCGAGAACCACGCCGCGAAGGGCCAGGTCGATGGCGAACGCCAGCGCACGAACCATCAGCCCGGCCGGGCGCAATGGCAGATCGATGCCTTCCGGCGTTTCGACCTGATACCGCGTATCCAGTGGCGGGGACAGCGTCGCTTTCCTTTGCAGTGCTGCAGTCTCGAGCATGGGCAACCTGATGATGTGGCCTGATCGGGATGGTCTCGTCTTTTCGATGCTAGCAGCCTTGCCCGTGAAAACGACATAACAAAGTGTTGCCGATGGCTGCGCAGTCACCTTTGAATACAAGATCGCTGGCCGCGGCAGGACCTGAACGCCTAGACTTTGCCGATCTCCCGTTCAGGAAACGCCTGTGACTTCCATCTTCTGGTACGACTACGAAACGACGGGCATCAACCCCCGTTGCGATCGCCCCCTGCAAATGGCGGGGCTGCGTACTGACTTCGATCTCAATGAGATCGATGAGCCGGTCAACCTCTATTGCCAGCCAAGCGAAGATATCCTGCCGCACCCCGCGGCCTGCGCCATTACCGGGATTACGCCCGCCCGGTTGTCCGAACAGGGGCTGAGCGAAGCCGACTTCATGACCCGGGTCCACGCCCAGCTGGCGGCGCCCGGCACCTGTGGCGCGGGCTACAACACCCTGCGTTTCGACGACGAGATGACCCGCTACAGCCTGTATCGCAACTTCTTTGATCCCTACGCGCGGGAATGGCAGGGCGGCAACAGTCGCTGGGACTTGATCGATGTGGCGCGCGCCGCCTACGCCTTGCGTCCGGATGGCATCGTCTGGCCGACGGACGACGAGGGAAAGGTGACGCTCAAGCTCGAACGCCTGACTGCCTCCAACGCTATCGACCACGGCAATGCCCACGAAGCGCTGTCTGACGTTCGTGCCACCATCGCCCTCGCGCGCCTGATCCGGGAAAAGCAACCGAAGCTGTATGACTTTCTGTTCCAGTTACGCAGTAAACAGAAGGTGCTGGATCAGATCCGTCTGTTGAAGCCGATGGTGCATGTGTCCGGGCGCTTTTCCGCGGCGCGCAACTTCATCGGCGTGGTGCTGCCCCTGGCCTGGCACCCGCGCAACAAGAACGCACTGATTGTCTGCGACCTGCACCTCGATCCCGAGGGGCTGCTGAATCTGGATGCCGACACCTTGCGCCAGCGCCTGTACACCCGGCGCGAGGACTTGGCCGAAGGTGAATTGCCGGTGCCGCTCAAGCTCATTCACATCAATAAATGTCCGGTGGTGGCACCCTTGGGAGTTCTGCGCCCGGAAGATCAACAGCGTCTCGGGCTGGATATGGCGCTGTATCAGCAGCGCGCACTGCGACTGAGTGACGCGCAGAAAGTCTGGCAGGAGAAAGTTGCGAAGATTTATGCCGGCGAGGAATTTGCTCCGAGCCAGGACCCGGAACAACAGTTGTATGACGGTTTCATTGGTGATCGCGATCGCAGGCTTTGTGAACAAGTGCGAACGGTCGATCCGATTCAATTGGCGCAACAGCAATGGCCTTTCGATGATGAACGCTTGCCTGAATTATTGTTTCGATATCGCGCACGCAACTTTCCCGACACCTTGAATGTGGAAGAGCAAGAGCGCTGGCGACTATTCTGTCAGAAACGTTTGTCGGCACCGGAATGGGGCGCGCCCAATACCCTGGAAAGTTTCACGCAGGCCGCAGCCCAATGGGCTCTTACAGCGACGCCTTTTCAGCAAGAGGTGCTCGATCAATGGCAGCTCCATGTTGTTGAATTGCGCAAACGTTTGAATCTTTGAATTCGAAAATGTCGGGCGCTGAATTCGAGGCATAAAAAAACGCCAGCGTATGCTGGCGTTATTTTTTGTCACAGACTTGTCCGCAACAAGTGCTATGGCTTAGCCCAGCAGGGTAGACCAGCCTTCAACCACGTCACCGCCCCACTTGGCTTTCCACTCTTTCAGAGTCTTGTGGTTGCCGCCTTTGGTTTCAATGACTTCGCCGTTGTGCGGGTTTTTGTATTGTTTAACTTTGCGAGCGCGCTTGGTGCCGGTAGTTTTTACTGCTGCGCCGCGTGGTGCCTTGGTTTTGGATTCCGGATCCAGCAAAGCGATGATGTCACGCAGGGACTTGGAGTATTCGCCCATCAGGGTGCGCAGTTTGCCTTCGAATTCCAGCTCGGTTTGCAGTTTGTCGTCTTGGGACAGGTTCTTCAAACGGGCCTGCAGCTCTTTGATAGCTTCTTCGGTGGCGCGATATTCGTTGATCAAGGACATGATTACTACCTTATGTAGAAACAGGATGGCAGGGGGACAGTGCGGCAATAATAGTCAGGGTATTTCATCAAGTAAACATTAAACCGATGTTTATTTAATTAAGAAGCCGCGACTTCATCCCACACTGGATGAGCAGTTAAAAGTTCGAGGCGGCCAGTGGGGATATTCAAAATTGAATGTGTATATAGCCTCAACAACACTGCCGGGCCACGGCTTTGCAACGGCTGGCGGTAGTCTCGCAAGCGACCATTTGGCACCGCACAACGTGATCAATACTGCGGTTTTGCTGCGTTGTCGCTAGAATGGCCGCCTTTGCGAAGTTCTGGAGTTTCCCCCTCATGCACACATATCGGCTGGTGATTTCCTGCCCGGACCGCGTCGGCATCGTTGCTAAAGTCAGTAACTTTCTGGCGTCCCACAACGGCTGGATCACTGAAGCGAGCCATCACTCGGACAATCAGAGTGGTTGGTTCTTCATGCGTCACGAGATTCGTGCCGACTCGCTGCCGTTCGGAATTGAAGCCCTGCGTGAAGCCTTTGCGCCGATTGCCGAAGAATTCTCGATGGACTGGCGCATCACCGATACCGCGCAGAAGAAACGCGTGGTGCTGATGGCCAGCCGCGAATCCCACTGCCTGGCTGACCTGTTGCACCGCTGGCACAGCGACGAGCTGGACTGCGAAATCGCCTGCGTGATTTCCAACCACGACGACCTGCGCAGCATGGTCGAGTGGCACGGCATCCCGTACTACCACGTGCCGGTCAACCCACAGGACAAGGAGCCGGCCTTCGCCGAAGTCTCGCGCCTGGTCAAACAGCACGATGCCGAAGTGGTCGTACTGGCGCGCTACATGCAGATCCTGCCGCCCGAGCTGTGCAGCGAATACGCCCACAAGGTCATCAACATCCACCACAGCTTCCTGCCGTCCTTCGTCGGCGCCAAGCCGTACCATCAGGCGTCCATGCGCGGTGTGAAGCTGATCGGCGCGACCTGCCACTATGTGACCGAAGAGCTGGATGCCGGCCCGATCATCGAGCAGGACGTGGTGCGCGTCAGCCACAGCGACAGCATCGAAGACATGGTGCGTTTCGGTCGCGACGTCGAGAAGATGGTGCTGGCCCGCGGCCTGCGTTATCACCTGGAAGACCGCGTGCTGGTGCACGGCAACAAGACCGTGGTGTTCTGATTTCGTCAGCTCACAGTTGAAAATCGAAGGGCCTGGGCGTTCAATCGCTCAGGCCCTTCGCCGTTTCCAAGGACACGAACATGAGCGATCCACTGGACAAAGCCACTTCCAAAGCGCCCGCGACATTGGGCGAGGGATGTTTGAGTCGGTATGACCCGGATGACATGAGCCCCGAGGATGGCACCGAGTTCCCCGGCGCTGCGGAGCTATGGCAGCAGCTACAGGAAGAAAACTCCTGTGGGAGCGAGCCTGCTCGCGATGGTCGAAAACGGTGACACGGGAAACCTGACGCCCCGCGGTGACCATACCTCCATCGCGAGCAAGCTTGCTCCTACAGGGCTTGTTTAACTTTCATTAACTTCTTGAGCAACGGCCGCCCCAGCATCAGCAGGAACACCGGCCCACCCACCAGCAGATAGAAGTAATAGGTTACCGCCCGCCATATCAGAATCGCCGCGGCCGCCGTGGACTTGCCCACCATGGGCGCCAACAGCGCCGCCGATGTCAGCTCCGCCGCCCCGGCGCCTCCCGGCAGCAGGCTGAACTGTCCCGCGCTCAGTGAAAGCATCTGGATCAGAAAACTCCAGGCCCACTGTAAATCCGCGCCGAGCCCGCGCAGGGCCAGATACAGCACGCTGTAACGCAAGATCCAGTGCAGGCAGGTCAAGGCGAACACCGTGATCAACGTCTGAAACGGCAGCTTGAGGGTGTCGGTAAACGCCGCCAGAAAATGCAGGAGTTTTCGCGCCCAGCGCATGCGTGTGGTGGATTGCACGTTCAGGCGCACCAGCAATCGGCCGCTCAGGCGAATCAGCAGGCGATGGTAGCGCGCCACCGCAACGCAGCAGATCAGGCCGCCGAACATCGAGACCGCACTGACGATCAGCAGCCACTCCATCCGCTGGCTGAGGTGCTGGAACAGCGCATAAATGAGGATTGCGCTCAACGCGCAGAGGAAAAACAGCAGATCGCTCAACTGGTCCATGGCGAACACTGCGCTGCCCCTGGCCGGGCGAACACCGCTGCGCGCCAGCAGTGCCATGATCGTCAGTGGCCCGCCGCTGCCGCCGGGCGTGGCGCAATAGGCGAACTCGGCAGCCATCACCACGCCGAGACTTTTGAGCGGGCTGACCTTCTCTCGCTGATCTCCCAGCAGCAGGCGCAAACGCAGGGTGTTGACCACCCAGCACAGCAGGATCATGCCGAACATCACCAGCAATCCGCTCAACGGAAAACTGCTCAGACGAGACCAGGTTTCGCTGCCACCCAACAGCCACGGAATCAGCACGGCGGCGAACAGGCCGATCAGCAACAGAATCCCGCGACTCATGCGGCGCGCTCCATGTGTTCGGATTGCCGCGCCAGCCAGCACGCCTTGGTCAGCGGCATCCGTCCCTCGTCGAGCAGGCGCTGCAAGGTGTTCAGCCAGTACGTCCGTGAAAACTCATGGCGCATGTCCACCGGATGAATGCCCAGCCTGATCACAGGTGCTTCTCGCCAGCGATGTTCGAGCCGATCGCTGACCAGCTTCGACAAACCCCGACGCCAAGCGCTGCGCGCGCTCCAGACCAGACCGGGGGCGTCGACCTGGGTGAAATCGGGAAGACGATACAGATGTTGCGCATCGCTGGTGTAGGTCAGGGGCAACTGGCGTAGCGCCTGGCGCGTGCCTTCGCTCATCAGCCAGGCAGGCGCGACAAAACCCTGCAATGGCCATTGGTAGCGCTGGAACAGGTCGATACCGGCGCGCAGTCGGGCCAGGGCTTCTGCCTGTGACAGTTGGTAGAACTCACCTTCGTGGGTGTAGACGCGGCGCATGAACCAGTCCCGTGGATTGACCGCCAACGGCTGATCATCGCAATGAAAATAGCCGTGCAACGCCAGTTCGTCACCGCGTTCGAGACGTCCGGCCAGCATGCGGCGAAACTCCGGATGGTCTTGCAGATCGTTGTGTCGGTGAAAGTCCGGCACCACCAGCCAGGTCATCGGCACGGCACCGAGTGCGTCGACGGCTTCGACGAAGGGTTGGTAGTCGACCCACGTCTGCGGTGCGACATCGTGCAGCACCAACAGCAGACTGGGCGATGGCATGGACTCAACCATTAGCCGCTCGCGGCCACTGGCTGCCGAGTACCGCGTGATAGTGGCCGAGCAGGCTGTTGACCACGAAATCCCAGGCGTAATGCTGCTCGACATGGCGTCGGGCCTGATTGCCAAGGGCTGCGCCGCCCTGGCTGAACAGCTCGCGTATGGCGTTGGCCATGGCCTGGGGATTGTTCGGGGAGCAGAGCAGGCCACATTGATCGTTGATGATTTCCTCGAACGCACCGGCGGCCACCGCAACCACCGGAATGCCGCTAGCCATGGCTTCAAGGATCACCAGACCGAAAGTTTCCTGATCACCGGCATGCACCAGGGCATCGGCGCTGGCCATCAGGCGGGCGACTTGCGCGGCGGGGCGGAAGTCATCGAAGACGGTGACGTTGTCGGGCACGCTCGTCGGCATCGACGAGCCGACCAGCAGCAAGTGGTAGCGCCGGCCCAGGTGCTTCATGCAGTCGAGCAGGACCGGCAGATTTTTTTCCTTAGAGCCGCGGCCGGCGAAAATCAGCAGGCGAGTGTCGTCGTCCAGGCCGAGTTCGGCTCGCAGACCAGGATTGCGGGCCTGGGGATGAAACATCTGCAGATCGACGCCCAGAGGTTGCACGAACACGTTGCGCACGCCGAGGCTCGTGAGCTTGTCCGCCATCACCCGGCTGGGCGCCAGGACCCGGTCGAAGTTGCCATAGAGTTTGCTGACATAGGCCTCGACATTGGGAGTGACCCAGTTGCCCATGCGATTGCTGACCAGCAGTGGCAGGTCGGAGTGGTAGAAGCCGATCACCGGCACGTCCAGTTGCCGCCGCGCATCCAGGGCCGCCCAGGCAGTGAGATAGGGGTCGCCGACTTCGATCAGGTCCGGTTGCAAATCGTGCAGGACATTGCGCCAGGGCGCGAGGCGAACGGGGAAGCGATAACCCTTGCCGAAGGGCAGGGCGGGCGCCGGAACGGTGTAGATGCCATCCTGTTCGCTGAAGTAAGCCCCAGGGATCAACAAACTGTGGCGAGTGCCCGGCCTCGTGCAGAGGCGATGGTGCTTGGCATCCAGATAAGTACGCACGCCACCGCTGGCAGGGGCGTAGAACATGGTTATGTCAGCGATATGCACGATGAACATCCCTCCGGTCAGTCGCTCTCCCTTGGTTGACCTTTATGAAGAATAGATGTTCGTTTGGGGTTGTGTGCCTGGTCGCGGGGCTGTTGTGGGAGCGAGCCTGCTCGCGATGGCGGTGTGTCAGGCAGGTA